>JAUCGE010000008.1 GCA_030377965.1 Desulfobacterales bacterium HSG16 | reverse complement strand
CTGATCCAGGCGTTGCACGAAGAAATCGACATTACTCAAAAAGAGGCTGATGAGATTGTCCGCCTGTTTTTTGACTCTATGGCAGATACCCTGGCTATGGAAGATCGCGTGGAGATTCGAGGATTGTGGTCTTTTTATGTCAAACAATACGACAGCTATAAAGGCAGAAATCCCAAAACCGGAAAAAAGATCGTGATCAAGCCGAAAAAATTGCCGTATTTCAAATGCAGCAGAGCATTAAAGGATCGGGTGGATGATTTTGCCGATTAATTATTGATCCAAATCGGCTCAGGCGCTTGTAAGGATAACCTTATTTAAAACAAGCCGTTTCCCGCCCTGGCTTCCCACAGCTTATTCTGCCAGGAAACCAGGGCGGGAAGAAGGTGATCAGCACCTGATAAATTTTCATCTGCGGGGTTGTATAGAAGCTGATGAATTTTTAATCGATATTCAGGTACTCTTCATTACCTGCTTCTGATGCTACTTCACTTCATAGGAAAAGCTGTCGATAAGATTTTTTTCATCTGACATAACTTTGGTCTTTACCATATATGTTCCCTTAGTACCGAAATTGACATCAGCACCAAAGCCACCGCTCATTCCCATGCACATGGCTTTCTGCTTGGAATCGCTCGGCCCCTGAATCAGATACCCCACCTTTGCCTTGGGCATCATATGGCCTTTGGGTGACATTACATATACCATAAGATGGTGAGTATCTTTCATTTGCGGCATCTTTTTTGCGTGAGCGCCCATGTCAATGAGATGGTATGCAAATTTATATCCGTCCACCACAGATTCATGGATCATTTCGCCTTTATGATCGGAATGATCCATCTCGTCTTTATGACCGGAATGATCCATTTCTTTTTCCATCTTAATAGCTTGTTCCTGTTTTTTTCCGTGATCATGCCCTTCGTGCTGGGCCATAGCCCAGGGAGCTAAAGCGAGCATAGTTCCGATGACGATCATGCTGGTGATTTTCTTTTTCATGATAAAACTCCTTTTTCCTATTTATGGTTTATATAAAAAAGCTTGCAATATCGCATAAAGGCGATATGGCAAACAGACTTCAAATTTGACAGAGGGGCATGCATCGTGTCTGCTTTACATCGGAAAGGGCATCTAATCTTTTACCTGTCCGATTTTCCTGCATACAGCCTTTAATTTCCTTCATTTACGACCTCCTTTTTTTTCCGCAGACATTGGGCAAAAACCCGGCGTAATTCCCATCTTTTCCATATATCATAGATCACCGGGATAATGACCAGAGTCAGTACTGTGGATGAAACCAGCCCTCCTACCATAGGTGCAGCGATTCGTTTCATAACCTGGGAACCTGTCGCAGTTCCGTACATCACCGGGAGCAGACCGATCAAAGTGGTTGCTACTGTCATTAGTTTCGGTCTGACTCTGTCAACCGCGCCCTCAATTATGGCTCCGTGCAGATCCTCATGACAGGCCATGCTGCCATGTCTCTTTTTTCTCTCGAATGTTTCATCAAGATAGACCAGCATGACCACTCCGGTTTCTGCTGCGAGTCCGGCAAGGGCGATAAATCCGACTGCCACGGCCACGGAAATGTTATAGTCGAGAATATATAAAAGCCATATTCCACCTACCAGGGCAAATGGCAGGCTGGCCATGACTATGGCTGCCTCTACTATATTGTGAAAATGTATGTAAAGCAGGATGAATATTACCATGAGTGTGAGAGGTATTATCATGCTCAATGTCCTGCGGGCCTTTTCCATGTATTCATACTGGCCCGACCAGACAATCGAATATCCATCAGGAAAATCGATTTCAGAATCTACCACGGTTTTTGCCTGTCTCACATATGTTCCCACATCCACACCTTTAAGATCCACGTATATCCAGGCGGTTCGGCGGGAATTTTCGCTCTTGATACCGGCAGGCCCTTTATGAACAGAAAAATCGGCTAACTGGGCCAGGGGAACCTGCGCTCCTGCAGGCGTTGGGACAAGAACCCGCATGAGCTGATCTATATCATCTCTTAATTCCCGGTTATAGCGCAGATTAACCGGATAACGCTCAAGCCCTTCTACTGTATATGTGACATTCATGCCGCCAATAGCCGTCATAATGACATCCTGCACGTCGCCTACTGTAAGACCGTATCTTGCTATGTTGTCCCTTCGGATTTCAAAATCAAGATAATTGCCGCCTGTCACACGTTCCGAGTAAGCGGAAAGAGTGCCGGGAATATCCTGAACTACAGCCTCGATCTGCGATCCCAGTTTCGAGAGTACTTCAAGATCAGGCCCCATAAGCTTGATGCCAACAGGAGTTTTGATACCGGTCGAAAGCATATCGATCCGGGTTTTTATGGGCATGGTCCAGGCATTTGTCAGTCCGGGAAACTGTATGGCTCTGTCCAGATCTTCTGCCAGCTCTTCTATGGTTATATAACGTTCTTCAGGCATAATTTCAGCCATAGGCCATTTAAGCCAGCCCGGCCAGTTTCCAAAAAATCTGTCGATCTTTTTCTTTCGCCATTCGTGAAGAAGTTTTCCTTTTTTTTCTTCCGGCCAGATCCAGGAAAGAGGTTTTTTTATTGGTTTGGGCCAGTCTGCAAAAATACGTTTTACAGGAATGATTTCATATTCGACCTTTGGTCTCAACATGATCGTGGTCTCGATCATTGAAAGAGGGGCCGGATCAGTAGGAGTTTCTGCCCTTCCGATTTTGCCGAGAGCGTGATGAACTTCGGGAAAGCGGCAGATGATTCTGTCTGTCTGCTGTAATAGTTCCTTTGCCTTGGTTATAGATATTCCCGGAAGAGTCGTGGGCATATAAAGCAGGTCTCCCTCGTTTAAAGGAGGCATGAATTCAGAACCGAACCGGGATGCTGGATACCATGATATAAGAACTATTACTATGGCTGTCAGCACTGTCATTTTCCGCCATTTCAGAACAGTCCGGATGATCGGCATATAAATCCATATGAAAAATCGACTGATGGGATGTCTGGATTCGGACATGATATTCTGGGGAACTAGGCAGATAAATGCGAAAATAGAGAATGCCAGGGTGATGACCAGGCTGTATTCCGGCAACTCGACTCCTGCAAGGCTCGCTGTGATTACTGCAATGGGCGGAAGGAAAACTGTACCAAACCATATGGCCAGAGCATTTTTTTTCGAGATACCGGGATCAAGGGGTTTTTCACGGATAAAAAAGAGCATCAGCACAGGAATGATCGTAATTGCCAGTACAGATGACGCTGCCATAGCGAATGTTTTTGTATATGCAAGGGGTTTGAACAGCCTGCCTGACTGCTCTTGAAGACTGAAGACCGGCAGAAAAGAAACAGTGATGATCAACAGGCTGTAAAAAAGAGCCGGGCCGACTTCCTTTGAAGCTGCAAGAACAATCTGAGTATGAGTTTTTTTCCCTCTGTCGCGCTCCACGTGCTTATGCGCGTTTTCCACCATGACCACAGATGCGTCCACCATCACACCGATTGCAATAGCCATGCCGCCAAGACTCATGATATTAGCGTTTATTCCCAGAGAATACATTACGAGAAAGGATGCCAGAATACCCACAGGAAGCGTGATGATAGCAACCAGTGCTGAACGGAAATGAAGCAGAAAGATAATACAGATGATTGCTACCACGGAAATTTCTTCTATAAGTTTTTCAGTGAGTGTATGGACAGCCCGTTGAATCAAGCCGGATCTGTCATAACCCATCTCGATTTTCACTCCTTCGGGCAGTCCTTTTTCCAGGTCTTTGAGCTTCTTTTTAACATTGTTGATTACTTCCAGCGCATTTTCACCGAATCTCATTATTACAATGCCGCCAGCAACCTCGCCTTCTCCGTTCCACTCCAGAATGCCTCGTCGAAGTTCCGGTCCTATCTGGATATTGGCAACGTTTTTCAACAAGATCGGAGTCCCCATCTGGTTGACACCCAATGCAATATTTTCAAGGTCTTCCAGAGAGCGGATATAGCCAAGCCCCCGAACCATGAACTCGGTCTCCCCCATTTCCACAAGTTTGCCGCCAACATCGTTGTTGGAACGTTGAATAGCTCTTCTGACTTTTTGAATCGGCAGCCCATATGCCAGCAGTTTGTTAGGATCGACTTCAACCTGGTATTGTTTGACGAATCCGCCGATACTCGCTACTTCGGAAACACCCTCCACTGAGGTCAGCTCATAACGCAGATACCAGTCCTGGAGACTTCTCAGTTCCTGAAGGTCATTCTGTCCGTTAGTATCTTTCAATACATATTCGTACACCCAGCCCACACCTGTGGCATCAGGACCCAGGCTCGGAGTCACGCCTGCAGGAAGTCTGCCTGATACGAAGTTGAGATATTCCAATACTCTCGAACGCGCCCAGTAAAGATCCGTGCCATCTTCGAAAATTATGTAAACAAATGAAAATCCGAAAAAAGAATATCCACGAACCACTTTTGCAAAAGGTACGCTCAACATGGCAGTTGTCAACGGGTAGGTGACCTGATCCTCCACTACCTGGGGGGCCTGACCCGAATATTCCGTGTATATGATTACCTGCACGTCGGAAAGATCCGGAATAGCGTCCAGAGGCATTTTTGTCATGGCCCGAACACCGCCGACGACAATGATTATGGTGGCGAGTATTACCATGAATTTGTTATTTATGGACCATTCTATGATTTTTTCGATCATTTCACTCTCCAGGTCTTCTTTCAGGTTAGGGATTTCATGATAAATAAAATACCCGATATGGTAGGGCGGGGTTCCGTCCCCGCCATCTTTCGGCAGGATTCCGTCGATAATTGGGTATATTATTTCTTTGACGTTCCCTTATTTCTTCAATCAGACGATGACTATGGATGGTTGCCAATAAATCTGTCATTCCATATCCTTAAAGAAATCATCTTCCTGTTCTTTTTCCTTTGTTTCTTCCATATCACTGAAGAAATCATCTTCATTCGGTTTCTCGGGGTCTTCTTTGCCTTTTGATTTTGCCTCCAGCATTTTCTGCACAGCTTCTTTGAGCTTGGATTCGGAATCGAGCATAAACTGACCTGATGTCACGACCATTTCTCCGGGAGCCAGTCCGCTTAACACATGAACATTTCCGTTATCCACTGACATGCCCAGTTTTACTTCTCTGGGCGTGAACATCCCTTTTTTGTGAGCTGCAAACACAATGTTACGTTCTCCAGATCTGATAACAGCCTCTGACGGAATGATCATTCCCTTTTTTTTGCCGGATGTCTTTATTCTTACATCTGAGTACATATCCGGTTTGAGCAGAAAATCACTGTTGTCAAATTCGAGGCGGAGTACCACATCGCGGGTTCTGGCTTCGAGCCAGGGATAGATATAAGTCACTTTACCCGAAAAAATTTTGTCGGAGATAAAAGGAAGGGTCATTTCAGCCTCTTGCCCCAGTTCTACCCATCCGAGTTCATATTCATAGATATGGGCTTCCACCCAGACCCGTGAAAGATCTGCGATTGTGTAGATATCAGTTCCAGTCTTGACAAATCCGCCTTTATCCGCGTTTTTGTGGGTAATCACTCCTTCATAAGGCGAACGCATGAGAACAGTTTTTTTGACTTTCCCTGCTTTTTCGATGGCCTCTATCTCTTCCTCCCCGACATCAAAATAGATAAGGCGTCTGCGGACAGAATCCAGTAATTGTTTTTCTCCCCTGCCTCGCTGCCGAAAATTTTTAAATGCCACCAGATATTCTTCTTGAGCTGCAAGAAGCTGGGGAGAATAGATTTCAAAAAGAGGATCTCCTATTTTAACTTTCTGTCCTGTAAAATCGACATATAGTTTTTCAAACCACCCGTTGAATTTGGAACTTATCCTGGCAGTCCGTGTTTCGTCGTATGTGATATGGCCGTATGTACGAATCGTGTGAAGCAGGGGTTCTGTCCGAACCTGCGCTGTACGTATCCCCATGTTCTGCCTGGTGACCGGATCTATCTTTATCTCTACGCCTGCTATGATTTCATCTTCATACACCGGCACAAGATCCATGCCCATTGCACTTTTCCCAGGCTGATCGTAAATTTCTTCGGGATTCATAGGCGCACGCCAGTAAGCTATCCTGCGTTCACCTTTTTCCTGATCAGTTTCTTTTTTGTCCCTTTTGGGAGTGAGTTTCATGCCACATATGGGGCAATCACCGGGTTCTTCGACTATAATCCAAGGATGCATGCCACAGGTAAACAAGGTGGCTTCTGCATCTTCTCCTTCAAGGACCTGGGGTACATTTCCAACATGCCCACCTATACCGATTCCAGGCATTCGCGATCCGATAATAAAACCTGCGGCCCCGGCAAGAATAAGAACTATCACTGCTGTCAGAACGACCGGCTTGATGGGAAAAGCCGATTTTTCCGTCTTGTTTTCTTTGTTTTTCTTATTTTCTTTATTATTTTTCATGAACATGACTCCTCAGACTGATCAATGTCATTTGACTTAAATATGTTTTTCTCGTTCCCATGCAGAGCTTCGAAACGAGGAATCATAAAGACGCTCCAACTACCCGTATCAATTCAGCCCTGGCAACACCAATATCACTTCGTTTTCTCTCCAGGGCAAGGCGAATTTTGAACCAGTCCGTATATGAATCAATCACGTCGACAAACGGAACAGTCCCTGACTCATATCCCCGTATTGATACATCCAGAGCTGATTTTGAAAGAGAGAGAATCGATTTTTTATAAAGTGTAACTTCTCTTAATGCACGATCAAGTCCGAACCATTTATCCCGAACCATTTTCATGGTGGCAGCCTCCGCTTTTTTTAAATCGTTTCTCATTGCATACAGGTTATGTCGAGCTTCGTTGAGCCAAGCGTCTTGAGTGCCGATCCACGGTTTTTTAGGCAGCCCGGCCCCGCGAGATACCGAAGTTCTGGTCGAGAAAGCTTCCTTTTTTGCCCATGTTCCAGATGTTTTGTATTGATCGTTTTCATAAAAAGAAAGATTTGATGTATATCCGGGAAGTATCATGGTCTCGGCCATCTCTATCATACGCTCAGATTTCCCGATTTTTGCCCGCATTTTAAGCAATTCCTGCCGGTTTGACAGAGCTTTTTTATAAAGGGGTGAAAGGGCTGTATGGCTCATGACAGGATTGACGGTCGTAAGAGGCCCGGGGCGTGTATCAGGCGGAAGATCGATTAACTCGAAGAGCTTCGCATAAAGGTTGAGTCTGGCTTTCCTGAGAGTAACAAGTTTCTCTTTCAGAATTTTCTGCCGAATGGTGACCTTTATCACATTCTGAAAGCCCGTTCCTCCGGATTTGTAACGTGTATTCACCACTGTTTCAAGGTCGTCCAGCAGATTCAGCGTCTCTTTTGTGATCATTATATCCTTGTTTACATAAACAATATTCCAATATGTTTTGCGAATACCTGTCACGACATCCCGTCGAGATGCTTCCAGAGATTCCCACACTGCCTTTGCATCCTGATTTACGATCTGCCCTTTCAGAGACAATATGCCAGGATAGGGGAACTTCATTTTTGCCGGATCTTTTCCCTTCATGGGGCCGATCCCGGTCATTGATCCGTTGGTGAATGCACCGTATTTTCGTATTATATCATCAAGCCGCGCTGTCTGAGAGTATCTGTCAAAACTTCCTCTCAGTCTTTTTTTCCATGCTTTGATTCCAGGATTCCGTATCAGGGAAAGAATCTCAAGATCTTTGAGTGAAACACGTTTTTTTAAAAATGCAGCCGCTTTTGTCCTGTTTTTGGCAGCAGGCAGATATTTTTTCATGACTTTTGGCGAGACTGGATAAAATGAGCTTTGCTCAAATCCTGGCTCCAGTTTTTTGATCCAGCCTGTTCCCTCACTTAAAAGCATTTGTTTTTCTTTTTCAAACGTGTCGTTTGCTCCGCTTTGTTCTGATATAATGCCAGATTCTGAAGACTGGGGCATTTCAATTTTTGATTTTGCATAGGCCGAATGCGTGTAAGAATCAATATCCTGTCTCAATTTTGCGTAATCCGACCAGGCAGGAGAAGAAACAAACAGAGCCAATATGGTCAATCTTATAATCTTTGCTTTCATTTGCTCTCCTTTTCCGGATTGTCAGACTTGAATTTTTCCACATTTGATTTATCCGGATCTTCCGAAATATCTCTTATAGTTAGATTATGTCCGGCAAGACGCTCTAAGCGAACCAGGTATTTGCCCAGATCAGAACGCGCTCTGGCTGCCGACAGTTCAAAATTGTATAACAAGGCTCTGGATTCGATAAAATCGCTGAAACTCCCTTCCCCTTCCCGAAACCAGGTTTCGGCAAGTTCTGTCGAGCGAATGGCCTGGGGCAGTAACTCGTCTTCATAAAGTGCTTGCAGACGCTGTGCGTTTTGATACCGAAAATAAAGATTCCGAATTCCGGACATGGTTTCATTGACTTTCGATAAGGTCACAGACTCAGCCATTTCAAGCTCCGCTCCTGCTTTTTTAACTCTGCTTTTGTTTTTCGAAAACCACAAAGGTAAGTTCATACTGAATTGTATTCCAATGGCATCCTGGCCCGCGTCGTCGGGCTGCATGTCCGCTTCCGGCTCACCTATGGACGCATAGAACATACCGACTTTAAAATTCGGAAGATTGTTATATCCGGCAAGTTCTACACCTATTTTTTTTTCTTCGCTCCTGAGTCTGGCTATTTTAATCTCTTCCCGGTTTTCAGCAGCCACGGAATATAATTCCTTTAAAGAATAAGCCAGGGGGCTGGGCATGACAGATTCTATCTTGCCGATAACGGCATCAGGATCGCGATTCAAAAGGCTGTTGATTTTCGCATTTTCAGTGGCTTCAAGTTCTTCGAGAAGAAGGAGGTCGTAACGCAGTTGAGCTGTCTGTGACTGTGCTTTTATTACATCAATCAGGGCTGCACGGTCATCGGCATAGGCTGTTTCTCCAGTTTTACGCAAAAGATCGAGTAATGCCATGTTCTTTTCGGCTATCTGTCTTGCCTTCCTTATATATGAAATTTCATAAAAGGATTCCTGAACGGATACCAGAACATTACGAACGGTTTTATCCAGGATGGATCTTGCAATCATTGCACGGGTTTCGACCTGTTCCCTTTTTTTTGAAAGCTTGCCGGGAAAGGGTATGACCTGGGATATGGTCATATTCCAGTCCTGGGGGCCAAGACGGGTTTCTATAGGCTGCGGAAAATAGGTGGCCATGATCATCGGGTCAGGATAGGATGCTGAAGTCCTGTAGGTTTCGACCACTGCCTTCCATTTGTGCTTTGCTGCCTGAATAGATGGGTTTTTCAAGAAAGCGTATTCCAGAAGGTCCGATAATACGACATTTCCGGATATCCTTGATTCAATAGCCTCAATATCCGACATGCTTGATGCACGGGCAGAACCCTCCCCGACACCCGGAATCAGGATAAGAATCAATATGAATCGAAATATTCGGAAGGACATTATGGCGCTCCTTTTCTTTTAAAACCATTAAGCTTAAGATTTCATAAGCTTTATTATAAATATTTTGATATTGCTGTCGGATTTCGAAGTACTACGAAGGTAAATCATGAAACCCTCTGACCTTTTCAAAAAAATAATCTTAAAACCTGCAGGAGATAATGCAATTGTTATGCCACCAATCTGCATTTTGTCTAAGATTCCTGTATATGTGACCTGAAGGTATTTATCCAGCCGGTTTTTCCAGTTTCTTCAGGAAATAAATACACGATTTGAAAAGAAGATCATAGGACAGTGGGTAAAATTTTCTC
Source organism: Desulfobacterales bacterium HSG16 (assembly GCA_030377965.1). Taxonomy (GTDB): domain Bacteria; phylum Desulfobacterota; class Desulfobacteria; order Desulfobacterales; family HSG16; genus JAUCGE01. The sequence continues at coordinate 63,476 of JAUCGE010000008.1, read as the reverse complement.
ATGAATCAAGCAAATGTCCAGCCTGCATTTTTCAGAGGCAGCCAGCGGCAGGCTGCCGGGAAATTCATCTCCCGGCAGTTGCTCAAAATACCAATAATTTTTTTCTTCAAGCAAATTTCTGGTTTTGAAACCGTCGAAATATGAACAATGCAAAAACCCCCGCCGCCATAAGAAAAATGGTGGAAGGTTCGGGGACTCCCGATACCGTTTCCATCGGGTTCGATGGCTTTTCAAGGGTTTCTGTCCCGTCTTCGACTTCCCGTGCAAACCTGTCGTCTTTTTTCTCAGCATCTTCCAGGGCTTTTTCCTGCTGCTCATTGACAAGCACAATCATGGACGAATAGGGAGAAACTATCTCATATTTCTTTGCGGTTTTATGTACCGTATCAAGATTTGCCAGATCATCCATATCCATAAGCCTGCTCATTGCCACTATCATCTGCCGGGCAGCAATCCTGTCAAAAATGTTCCCGTTTTCCTGTCCGGTTTTTCGATCCGCAGGCAGTCTTTCGTCATTCAAATTTTCTTCGTTATTTTCCTGATATTTTTCCCATAAATATCCATCCACCACATTGACCACTGACGGCCCGGCAGCATCTATGGTGGCCATTCTCTTGATTGCTGACTCCACATTTTCGGATACACCGCCTCCGCTATTTTGAATCAATTCAAGAGTTTTATCATCATATGCCTTTGGAAGTCCTCCAAGATGAACCATCCAGACCTGGGTATTTCCATCATCAATCTTCATTGAAGGCCGGTCATCTTCATCTTTGGACAATTCATAGCTTCCCTCATCAGTTAAGAGAAACATTGCATCATAATTCTTTTTTCCCCGAACTTCTTCGAATCCGCGTATCATATCTCCGAAATTCAGGTTGCCGAAAAACACGGATTTTGTGGAATGAAAACCTCTGAGATCATTCATGGGATACATATCAATGCCTGACACCGAACAGATATAGACATCTATTTCGTTATTTGCAGATAAAAAATCTTTCAGCCACTTAAATGCCCTCATCAGTTTGCTGGATTGTAAGGCCATGCTGTAAGAAGTATCGACAACTACCGCAAAACGTTTTGATTTCGGCAGACTGTATCCATCTTCGTAAATCGGTTTTGCCATAACCTTGTACCCCTGAGTGAGAAAAGCCTCATGGGGCATTGGCTTGAATGCCCGGTCAGCAGGCAGATATTTCGGAAGCCACGATCTGCCCGAATGTTTTACACTTTTGCCGTTTTGAACGAATTCAGTTGTTTCATTTCGAAAAACATTTCGTTTTTCTGCAAACCGGGGCATGGGCCAGCCCTTGTTCTGCTGCATTACATTGAATGTCATCCAGAGATAGAGACGAGGCTGCTTTTTTTGGGGCTCATCATAAGTGGAATAAAGTTTTGGAGGCACTGGAAATGCCCTCAAACGATAATGACGCGGCCCCACCTGTTCGAGAAGAGCTGGATCAACCTGCCTTCTGACTTCCTGCTTATACACAGCTTGAGCCGCGCCTCGGGTTGAAACCTTAAACTTGAAACTCTTTGCTTTGTCTGGACTGTTGCCGAGCCACAATCCTGTCACAACCGCGCTTTCAGGCAATGAAAACGAATAAAATATTTCCTGTCTGTCGAATGTCGTATTTTCATAAACTTCGAATAATTCGACCTGAGCCATGTCCTGTTTCGGAACTATTTTGATTTCCTGTTTTGCAAGCCATACTATTTCCTTATCTATATCGAGCAGCCCGGCCTGCACTTCCCCTTCGTTGTATGTGGAGCTTAATGCGCTGAGGATAGCCTTTCTTTCAGCTTTTTGAATGGGAACGTCGAAAACGTCGGCATACAGTTTTGCAGCTTTTTTATCATCATCTTTAGAGCCATCGTATAAAAAAGGTGCCATCAACAGGTTATATAAATCCTGGACAAATACGGCATTTTTTCTATTCATGGAAAATACGTCAATATACATTTCTTCGATATGGTTGTTTTTTTCCACTGGGCTGACATACCGGTAATAATGCAGGTATGCATTGAGCAGACCTTTACGGACAGAATCAGATTGTTTCAAGATCTTTGCACATTGCTCCTTGCTTTCGGGCATGGTTTCAAGCATCTTGAATACTTTTGCCTGGGGCTGCTGGCAGTTCAAAATAAAAAATCCTGTCCAGACAATGAAAATAGATGCTGAAGACATCAATACATGTTGTTTGCCGTATTGCTCGAAAAAAGAACTGATTATCCGATAAGCTGAAGATAAATAAAGAAAAACGAGTACCACAGTCCAGACGATGAAAAGCACAAAAGTAAAAACGAAAAAGACGACTATGAAAGGCAGCAGCCAGAAGCCTGGGGAAAAAATAATCTTAGATAAAAAGGACAACCATTCGAATTTTACAAATTCCAGGATAAAGCTTGCTGCTCCAGGAATGGCATAAAACAAAAGAATACTCCCGAAATAAAGACTTGATATGACCATAATGGTGCAGGAAAAAAAATTTAACCATTTGAACCATTGAGGTATCCACTTTTTTTCGCGCCAGGATTGGGGCATAAGTTCTATGCTATACGCTATAATGCTGATAAAAAGAGTTACGAGTATAAGAGTTGAACCGCCTGTCCGCTCCCGTATGACAAACAATCGTATCAAAAACAGGAAAAAAATCGGAAGCTGAAACCCGAAAAAAAGGCGCATCAGATAAACCGGATCTTTGCGTTTCCGTATTCCAACTCCCGTACACAATGCCGGTGTTGCTACAATGACTGTCAGGGTAAACAGAAATTCGAGCGGGACAATTCCGGCTACGGTCAATTCAATCAACGAACCGCCTATAGCTGGTAATATGCCTATGTATGCGATGAGAAGGAACAGAAAATTCCACCCCCAGAATATCAGGTGAAAGCCGATGCGAAGAATTATTTTTCTTTTCATGGTTCGATTACCTTTTTTTGTTGGTTCAATTTTTCATATCCTGTTTTTGCCTGGAAAGCAACTAAGTACCCGACCAATAATTTTTTAATATTTTCGTAGGGGCAATCCCTTGTGGTTGCCCTGCTTGAAAACGGAACATTTTGTATTTTCAGCAAAGGGCAACCACAAGGGATTGCCCCTACGGATTGTTACATAATATATGATCAGGTACTTACCAGTTGACAGAGCAAGGTTCCCTCTCCGCCATATTCAGGCAGAAACAAAATTCCGTCCTGCCATCACCAGATTGACCGGCCATTTCGGAAAATTCCGGTTCCATCTTTCCACATTCAATACCGCACTGCTTTTCGCAATAGCCCGCTGCCATCTTTCAACAGACGTACCTGAAGGAATCTGCAAGCGAATTTCTTTGTTCATCCTTGAAACAAGTGCATTGTCAAGTGTCAGAAGGCAGAGGTATCGAATGGGTTTGTCCGTCTTTTGTTCTGCCCAGCGATACAGAAAGGAATCACGGTATTTATACTTCAAGACATCTCTTAAATGATTGAAACGATTTCCTTCCTGATATTTACCTGGTTCGTGAAAGTCTTTCACCTCAATAAACAGATAATCATTTTCAAGTTCAACAATCAAATCAACTGCTTTCATGGCATGTGATAATCCATGATATGTGGGTGATGACTTGTCTTTTTCGTCGAAAATAAAAGCGTTTATGGCATCCTGGAAATCAAACTCGAATCCGTCAACTTCAATTTTCATTTGCCAAGATCTCCCATTGAGTGTGCAATTTCCTGATCGACAAGTTCGGCATAAGCGTCGTCAATGGCATTCGGACAAATTTTCAGATAATCATCTGTACTGTTGAGTTCTATTCTGCCCTCGTCATTTTGATACAGAGCGTGAAAAGTTATGTTGTCATCGGGCTGCATTAAAAGGTCGAACCATTTGAGCAGGACATAGTCGTGGGTTGCCAGAAAAATCTGGTGTCCGCTTCTTGACAGTTCTATAAGGATTGTGACGATTGTTTTCACCAGTTTCGGATTCAGATTCGCTTCCGGCTCATCCCAGAAAAGCGGCCCGGATTTCCCCGGACTTATGCGGCCATTTTGCAACAATCGCTGCAACATCCCCAATTTGCGAAAACCTTCCGCTGAAAGCTCTGCTTCCAGCATGATTCCTTTGTTGGGTTTGTAATAAAATCGCTGTTGTTTTATCAGTAAAAATTCACCCCCACATGCGGCTTTAATACAATCGATCAGATGATCTGTAACCTTATCTGGTTTGTCTCTGAGTTTTGGCATTTCCAGGGCCTGACAGAGATCGAAATAAGTCTCATCGATAGTTATTTCCCTTTGCAGGTAAAGACTGGAAAAGCCTGGAAAGCTGCTCAACATTTCTTTTGGGGTGATAAAAACAGGAATCTGGTCGTATGCAAGATAATCCAGGTCATTGATTACAAGGATTTCATCCAGGTCAATTGAGAATGCGAATTCAATAGCCCTGGCTCCGGTAAAGTCAGCCTGCACGATTGATTTTTGGGCATTATTGTGACATAAACGGCCGATTTTACCTTCTGGCTTGAATACGCCTTTTAGTTTATCGGCTAAAATACGAGCCGGATTTTCGTCAATTTGGGCATTGACCTGCTTGTTTGCTGAACAAAGAGCATACATCAGTTTAAGCAGGTGAGATTTTCCGGTGCTGTTGGCTCCAATAAAAATATTGATACCCTTTGAACACTTCAGATCAAGGGATTTAAAAGCCGTAAAATTTGTCAATGAAACAGAATCGATCATTATGCTGTTCTCTCCTTGATTACGATCTGGTATCCAACTTGAAGAATATTTCCATTTTCTCATGTTTCAAGGCATCGACTCGAACCTGTTTGAGTATTTCCAACAGATCATTTAGAGATTGAAGAGAGTCTATCCTTTCCGGTATGGATAAGGTTTTCAAATAAGAACCTTCTTGACTGGCCTTTTTTTGCCGTTCATCTTCTTTTTTACGCTTTCGCTTTTCTCCCGTGTCTATTATACGACTTCGCTGATCTTTAACTTTTGAATGAATATTGAATTCCTGGGAGATGAGATTCTTGAGTCCTTGCAGATTTTCTTGTGCTTCAAGCCTGAGTCCTTCCATGAGATTCTTGAGTCCTTGCAGCTTTTCTTGTGCTTCAAGCCTGAGTCCTTCCAATTGATCAAGGACACCGACCTGCTCTCTCCTGTTCAATTCCGCCCATTCCGGAAGACGGTAAAGCTCTTTTTTTGCATCCTCAATGCTTGTCTTTTGTGCCTCCTTCATTTTAGATGCCGCTTCATTGGCATGTTTCTGTATTTTTGTAAGGACTGTGTTCAGATCGCTTGCGTGTTTGTAAAAATCCTCTTTAGCGAGTCGTTCTGAAAGATTTTTGAATTCATCTGCCAGTTCATTTTTAAGATCTCCCGGAATCCCGGAAGATGGCAAGGACTCGATGTCCTTTTTATGGCTCTGTAATGATTTAATCGTGTTTTCGAGTCCCTGCTTGAATGCAACATCCACTTCCCCTGCCCATCTCAGGTTTTCATAAAGAATCGATTCTTCACTTCCAAGCAGTTCCGGAGCATCGGATGCATCTGTAAACAGGAGATCGGCAATATTTTTTTGCAATGAATCGATTCGATCTTTTCCTGGTATTTCCAAAGTATCGAGTTTTTCGCCCAGAGGTGCATAACGCGCCTGGAATCGGGGGAAATTCTTGGCCGCAGTCTTGCTGATGTCATCTTCAAGGGGCATGACCATATCTCCGACCAGTTCAGTCAGACGTTCGGCAGCACGGGCAAGGACTTCAATTGAAGGACGACCTTCCCGCAGCGAAACACCCACATCTTTGAAAGCATTGTTGGTTTTGAGGGCATCAATGGCCTGCTGTCCGTTTACGGTCACTTCACGACCGGACACTTTCAGTTTGATTTCTCCTGCCAGCAGCAATGCCGCCACCAGATAGCGAAGAGTATCTTTGGACCATCCAAACGGTGCGCTGGCAAAGTGTTCGATCAGTCTTTTTCCGTCAGCAGTACCGTTTCGTTCAATATAGCCGCGAATACTTGACAAGGACTTATGATCCGACTGTATCGACGGTGTCCCCTCTCCGAGCTGCACAATTCCCAGTGGATCAACTTTGGATGTCATTGCGGTCAGGTTATTGGTTCGGAGGAATTTTTCAGCCAGGGATGTTCCGGCTCTCACAGGTGCTTCAGAATAACGGTCGAACACCTGGGAAGCGACATCTGACAGATTTTTTTTGCAGGCTTCCAGGATATCGTCACCGAGGTTGTCAACAGCCGTAGTTTGTCCTCGAAACACAAATATTCCTTTGGACAGGCATTGCTTGAAAAAATTTTTCAGTTCAAGGGATATCTTCGCTGCTCTGTCTATCTGTGCTGTGCAATATTCCTTTATTTCCTGATCCGGTTCGTTGCGGTATCGTTTGCATATTTCACGACATCGAAAAATTTCAATAATCTTTTTTTCTATTTCCGGCACACTCCGACCAAGCAGAAAAATCATGTATTGGGAACCTTGCTGTCGGGATTCATCTATAGTGCGTGTACGGGCGGTTTCATAATCTACAGGTTTTACCAGCTCGACTATGGTTTGAATCGTTTCCCTATCACCTGAAAGGCCGGATGCAGACGTACCTATCCGTGATTTTATTCCTGATGTTACGGAAAGGCTTCCGTCGAAACGGATGGAAGGCAGGGGGGGGAAAGCATCTTTCAATGATTCATTGAAAATCCGCTGTGTCTCTATGGCTCTGATCGGAAACTGAGCGCGTTCCTGTTCGATATCATTGAGCTTTTCGCTGAAAAAACAAAGATTGCCATCCTGCTCGCCAAAGGGAACGAGTCGGTCACCAATCATTTCATTTACGGCCTTTTTCACATCGTCTTGAAGCGATGGAGCAGTGATTTCGGGCTGCATCAGGCTGGATACGTTTTGAATTGTTACCGGAAGGTTGCCCATTATCTGCAGCAGCGCCACTGTCTTTGCCACTCCCTGATGAATTTTTGAATCCGGAAAACGAATGAGGGCTTTGTCGATGGAACGATGGATTGAAGGAAATGCTCTCTGGATATCTTTTGCCAGAGTGTCATAGAGTGTAACGGTCGTTGCCAGCCATCCTACAGGATGTTCGGCAATGGGAGTCTTTTTATTTGTGCCTTCGATCAGAATATCCTGGATAACTTTGATTGCGGAACGAAGGCCGATACCGCCTGTCGATTTTGCCAGTGCGCCGAGCAGATAAAGCAGAATATCAAAATGCGCTGGAAGAAAAGGATATAAATTGATAAAAGTTTCTTTATTGAAATCAAAATCATAGTATTTTGCATCCTGAAGTTTTGTATTATGCCTCAGCTTTTGACCGTTTTTTTCAAATATATCACTTAAAAATAATTCGCCATCTGGTGATTTTCCGAGCAGTCGTCGATAACAGATTTCTTTGATATCATTCGATTCGAGGTCTATCTGTATTGGAAATCGATCTTTTAATTTATAAAGCTCCGGTGAGTTCAGAGCTGTTCGTGGATCATCTTCGGTAAGGGTTTGTTGTGCAGTGCTGATGATCCATACTCTGCCTTTTCCAATCTGTTTGAGATTTTTGGCCAGCCCGTCAAGATTGAGAATGAGATTCTGCCTTGTACCGATATATTGGCCTACTTCATCAATTATAAAGACGATATGCTGCTTTCCGCCTGCATCCCGGATGATATCAAGCATTTCCATGACACGTTCATTCTCGAACTGGATGAAATCCGTAGTTTCAGTTGAAAAAGAGGTTGGTGTTTTAAACAGCTCTGGATACATTCGATGGGCGATTTCAGGAATCATACTGTCAACTACAAGGGGATCGTTTTGAACTTCAGACCATTGAACACCGATATCATTTTGAATTATTTCCTTGAATTCTTCGTATCGTCCATCTTTTTGAGCTTTACGTTCAAAAGAAGCGACTTTTAGATTTCTTGAAAAACCTGCAAATTGAAGCACTTTATAGAAAAGGACTGTGGATATATCTTCCATTGTCGCTCCGGCAAGCATCTCGCTGGCCAGGTCCAGAAATACTATAGCTGCGGGAAATCGTTTTGCCACAGTTGACAGAAGAGCTTTGGTCTGAGGTTTATGCAGTCGATCCTCAAGGTGCTGCCTGAATGGAATTCCGCCGATTGTACTACGTTCAGCAAGAGCGAGTCCCAGATATTTGGTAAACGAGCTTTTACCCGAACCATAGAATCCTGATACCCAGACACCGACTTCGTTTTCACTGCCCTCTTCCATTGCAATCTGCATTCTGGAAAGCAGTTTTTCAAATTGTTCCTCAATACTTTCAGTGACCACATACTCGGAAATTTCTGCTGTGAGTCTGTGTTCCTGGGATGCGTCATATGTGATAACTTTCTCAATGGCCCGGTAAATATCTTTTTTCGGATCGAACAGTTCCTTTATTTTATCCATATCTTTACCTGTATAGAAAGTTAATTGTTATCCACCCACATGTACTGAACGATAGTTACCATCTCCAGGGTAAACCTGTATTATTAATTTACATCAATTTGCCTGCATTCCGATTTGAATCTTTGATCAGCATCATTGTCTGAACGAATCCGGCAGTGAAGTGCCATTTACTGATTGAAGATTCTTCGACTTTAACTTGATGCCCGGAAAATTCTTGTTGCCGTAACATGATTTTGATTATTACACAATAAAGTTTTTGACTGAATCTGAAATCCGCTTCCAGCAACGAAGAAGACGGATCAAAAAGCAAGCAGGGCAGGTGAAATTATTCTTGTTTTCATCCATCATCATGCCACAATGAGCGGTTATAAAATTTTGCACAAGCACCTGAGTATCTTTACAAAAGTCTTGTAACCTTTTTTGATGCCAGTGAAATGGAGTGCGAAATGTTAAAAATATATTTTAGATACTTATCTGCCCAGAAATTGATACTGATATGCTTATGAAGTTAAATTTTCAACACATTCTGATTTGCCTCTGGTATCAATGAAATCGGGGAATTTGTTGTCATATTCAAGCAACTTGTTATAAAAGAGTATTGATAAAAATTTTTGGTCTGGATATAATATTGTTGATGAATGGGAGTAAACGAAAACATGGCACAACAAGGAGTTTTGTTTTATGTACTTCATAAAGACCGTTACTGGAATTTTTTTTACGATTTTTTGTTCACTGATCTTTTTTCAGGCCATCTATGATCTGTCTTTGGGGAAAGCAGAACCGGATGATGAAGCAGGTGTGGTCTATAGCCTGCTGGTCATATGTCTTGGAGGTGCGTTATTCAGTATCCGGATGGTTTTAAAGGCCCGTGCCGGGAAAAAAAAGGCCGTACAGGAAAAAAAGGAACGCCGTATTTTGCGGCTGATCACTCAAAAAGGGGGCAGAGTCACGCCTTTTGAGATCGCATCTGAAACTTCCTTGACCATTGAGGAAGCAAAAAATACTCTGGATAATATGTGCGAAAATGGATTCGGTCAATTGCAGGTTGCAGATACCGGGAGTACGATCTATGTGTTTTACGGGATCATGTCCGATCATGAAAAAAAAAGCGCTAAAAATCCTCTGGAGATATGATATGGGAAGTCTGTTTCAGGAATTGAAGAAAAAAGGGTTGGCAGGGCCTCATCCGGGTTTTCTTCCGACATCGATTCATTATGAGGTTATAATGGGATCTGTTGCTTATGGTACCTCCGATGACACTTCTGATATGGATGTGTACGGATTCTGCATTCCTCCCAGAGATTATGTCTTTCCCCATTTAAGGGGAGAAATTTTTGGATTTTCAAAACCAGGGGCAAGATTCGATCAGTTTCAGAAACATCATATTCTTGATGAATCAGCTATGGGAGGAAAAGGAAGAGTTTATGATGTCACGATTTTTTCCATTGTAAAGTTTTTCAAGCTCTGCATGGATAATAACCCCAATATGATAGACAGCCTGTTCGTGCCAAGGCGGTGTATTTTACACTCCACGAAAGTTGGCGAACTTGTAAGGGAAAATCGGTATCTCTTTCTGCACAAGGGGGCATGGCATAAATTTAAGGGTTATGCTTTTTCTCAGATTCATAAAATGAGAACCAAAAATCCTGTGGGAAAAAGAAAAAAAATCATCGAAAAATTTGGATATGATATCAAGTTTGCCTGTCATGTGGTTCGCCTTTTGAACGAAGTTGAGCAGATATTGACTGAGCATGATCTGGATCTTGAAAGAAATCGGGAGCAGCTCAAAGCCATAAGAAGGGGTGAATGGACTCAAAGACAGGTGGAAGAATATTTTGCGGAAAAAGAAATGGAACTTGAAAACCTTTACACCAAATCTTCGCTTCCTTATAAGCCGGATGAAAAAAGAATTCAGGATCTTTTGCTCGAATGCCTTGAGTACCATTACGGAAATATCGATGATTGTGTGGTAAACCAGGATCAGGCATTGAGGGCTTTAAGGGATATCGATCAAATTTTGCAGAAAGTCAGGGGATTGTGAAAGATATTATTTTCAAAAAATTGGCAGAAATTGAAACAACCCGCAGGGTGAACATAATTTATGCGTGTGAATCGGGCAGCAGAGCATGGGGCTTTCCGTCAAAAGACAGCGATTATGATGTCAGATTCATTTATGTCCATCCGACAGACTGGTATGTTTCAGTTTTTCAGAAGCGGGATGTTATTGAGATGCCTATTGACTCCGACATTGATATCTGCGGATGGGATATCAAAAAGGCATTTGGACTGTTGAGAAAGTCTAATGCTGCTCTTTTCGAGTGGCTGGAATCTCCTATTGTGTATCGTAAGATCGAAAATGGCATAGGCCCCATGATGTCTTTATGTAAAGAGGCTTTTTTACCAGGCGCTGCATGCTGGCATTATCTGGCTATGGCTCGAAATACAATGAAAGGAATCGAAAATAAACCGCTGGTTCGCATAAAATCTTATTGTTATATATTGAGACCCATTTTATGCTGCCGATGGATAGTGCGGCACAGAACACAACCCCCGGTTCTTTTCGATACGTTGATGGAGCATTGCCTTCGCGAGGATAAAATCCAGGATAAGGTGAGACATATGCTGCAAATAAAAGAAAAGGGAAATGAGTCAGATACAGTTGCACGTATTCCCGAACTTGATCGGTTTTTTACAGACGAGTTTGCCAGGATAGAAAAAGCAATTCCAGCCAATCCTAAAAAACCGAATGTTGATAGTTTTGATACCGCACTCCGAAAAACTCTGAAGATATGTAACGCATCTATAAAGGCTCAGGTTTGATTCTTTCTATAACGGAGAATGTGTTATGACAAGTTTGATAATTATAATTAGTCTGGCATTATGGGTATGCATGCTTCATCGATATATGCTGAACCTTAAAAAGAATTGTAACTCAATCGAGAAAAAAGAAAAAAGATATCGTTCTTTGTATGAATCCATGAACGAGGGGGTTGCTCTTCAAAAAATTGTGTATGACGAATCAGGTAATGCAATAGATTACAGAATAATAGAGGTCAACAGTGCCTATGAAAAAATTACCGGGATGAAAAAGGAAACTGTTACGGGAGAATTGGCAAGTACACTTTATAAAAATGGGAGCGTTGAATATATAGATATCTTTTCCAGAGTTGTCAGCTCCGGAAAAGCTGCTTCATTTGAAGCATGGTTTCCTCCTGTGGGGAAGCATTTCGGTATTTCAGTCATTTCCCCTGAAAAAGGAATGTTTGCCACCATTTTTTCCGATATCACGGATAAAAAGCGCGTGGAAGATGCTGTACATGAAACCACGAAACGATTTATTGTCACATTTGAACATGCTGCCGTCGGAATGTGCATTGAGGGAGAAAACGGACAGATTTTAATGGTGAATCATGCCATGTGTGAAATGCTCGGTTATACTGAAGAAAATCTGATGGGAAAATTCTTTTTCGATATTACTCATGAAGAGGATATAAAAGAACACGATTTAAACAGGCAGGTGCTGCTTGCGGGAAAAATCGATTCAGCAAAATTCGAAAAAAGATATGTTCATAAAAGTGGCAAAACCATATGGGCTTTGGTCAGCATCGCTGTAATACGGGAGAGCGAGCAGACTTCGGGGTATTTTATCATTCATGTCCAGGATATCACAGAACGAAAACACCTTGAATCCCAATTGCGGCAGGCCCATAAGATGGAAGCAATCGGAACCATGGCTGGAGGTATAGCCCATGATTTCAATAATATTCTTGGAATCATTCTCGGCAATATCGAACTGACTATGGATGACATCCCACAATCACATTGCATATGGGCGAATTTAGAGGAAATAAGAATCGCAGGGCTGAGGGGAAAAGACGTGGTTCACCAATTGCTCGGATTCAGCCGGAAGTCGGAAAATAAGAAAAAAACCATATCTCTCGGGCCTGTCATAGAAGAAACCTTGAAACTGATGAGAGCGTCGATTCCTTCGAATATAGAAATTATCAAAAATATTTCAGATAAAACCTCATATATCATGGCTGATGCCACCCAGATGCATCAGATTATTATCAATCTCTGCACTAATGCTGCCCACGCAATGGCTGATGATGGCGGAATTCTCAAAATCGAGATTCACCATACCGTAGTAGATCCAAATTCAGCTGAACTGTTTCACCTTATTCATTCGGGGCCATATGTCAGGCTGTCCGTGGCAGACTCAGGCTGTGGAATTGAGCAGAATATTATCAACCGGATTTTTGATCCCTACTTTACGACCAAGGATGTGGGCAAAGGCACGGGTATGGGATTGTCTGTAGTACATGGAATTGTGAAGAGCCATGATGGTGTTGTTTCTGTAGACAGTCTGCCTGGCAAAGGAACAGAATTCAATATCTATTTTCCTGTTGTTTTACACAAAGAAATTAAACAATTCGTAGACAACAGACCCCTTTCAATCGGCACTGAGCGAATTTTGTTGGTGGATGATGAGCCGTCCATAGTCAAGTTAGGGAAGCGAATGCTGCTGTCTCTTGGCTATGATGTAACTGCCGTAACCAATCCTGGAGACGCATTTGAAGCCTTTTCTTCAAACCCGGATGACTTCGACCTGCTGATAAGCGACATGGCCATGTCAAATATGACCGGCATTCAACTGGCCCGCGGAGTCAAATACTTAAAGCCTGATATCCCGGTCATCATCTGTACGGGGTACAGCGATCAGATCAATGCTGAAACGATTGAAAAAGCAGGAATCGAGGGTTTTATCTTAAAGCCGATTGTAAAAAAGGAACTGGCAAATCTGATCAGAACGATACTTGATAAAAACAAAATGCCCTGAAAAACGTCAGGGCGATTTTTCATACCGGGAGGTTTTATGGTAATCGAAGAATTGCAGCAATCGGATGATTCCGACCTGTCCTTCAAGGTCTTTCACGAACTCATGCCCAAAAGGGTGAATGATATCCTGTTGGTTTCCAGTCGTTATGACGCATATATTATGGAAGAAGAAGGTCGGCTCGCAGAAAGACTCATTCATGAATATCGCGGCCTTAATCTTACCTGTCCTCCCAGAATAACTATGGTCTCAACAACAGAAGAAGCTTTCAGCGCCCTTAATCAGCAGCATTTTGATCTTGTTTTTGTCATGCCTCGTATGGATGACATGGATCTTCATGATTTCGGGATTCAGGTCAAAAATCGATACCACAATATTCCGATATTTCTTCTTGTCCATAACACCGCACATATTTTGGGAGAACCCAGGTATTCGGATAAAATAGCTATCGACCGTCAATTTGTATGGTCAGGAAATGCTGACCTGCTGCTTGCGATCATTAAAAATGTCGAAGACGGCATGAATGTCGAACATGACACTCAAAGAGCCAGAGTCAGGGTTATCATCATGGTGGAAAATTCTCCTGCATATTATTCGTCATTTTTACCCTTGTTATATAAAGTGATCGTCAAGCAGACCAAAGCTGTCATGGAAGAATCCTTAAACGAGGAGCATAGGATACTCAGGATGCGTATCCGGCCTAAAATCCTGGTGGCTGAAAACTATGAAGAAGCTATTGAACTGTATAATAAGTACAGGCCATATCTGCTGTCCGTTTTTACCGATGTCCGATATCCTGTCAACGGCAGGGAAAATAAAAATGCTGGATTCATGCTGACCGATATCATAAAAAAAGAGACATGTGATCTTCCTATTTTGATTTTTTCCTCTGAAGAAGAGAATCGTAAAAAAGCGAGAGATGTCCCTGCTGTTTTTTTGAACAAAAATTCGCCTTCCCTGCACATGGATATCAGATCCTTTTTTGTAAAACATCTGGGGTTTGGAGATTTTATCTTCAGAATGCCTGACGGAAAAGAAGTCGCACGGGCTACCAATATGAGGATAATGGAAAGAGTGCTGCCTTCAATTCCTGAAGAATCAGTCTATTACCATGCCATGAGAAACGATTTTTCCAGCTGGCTTATGGCAAGGTCAGAGATCAATTTAGCGTCCTTGCTTAGACCGGTAAAAGCAAGCGATTTTTCTGGTCCACAAGAACTCAAAGAGTATCTCATTTCCTGTATTCATGAGCAGAGAAAAGATAGACAGAAAGGTGTGATCACCGATTTTTTGAAGACAAATTTTGATCCTGAAACAGATTTTCTCAAGATCCGGAAAGGCTCCATAGGCGGGAAGGCCAGGGGACTTGCTTTTATATCTACTCTTTTGAAAGAACAGGAAGATAGTTTGAAAAAAAAATTTCCGGGTGTTTCCGTCTATATTCCAAAGACTCTTGTCATATCAACGGAAGGATTTGAATTTTTTATCTCCAAGTCCAATTTAAAAGATCTTCCCGACAGGAATCTGTCGGATAAAAAAATAGCGGAAATTTTTTTAAAAACCCAATATCCTTCATGGCTTATGCAGGATTTGAAATTTTATCTGTCCCAGGTACATTATCCCATTGCCGTTCGTTCGTCCAGTCTGCTTGAAGATGCCCAGTATCAGTCCCGAGCAGGTATTTACAGTACGTACATGCTTCCAAACAATCATAAAAGCCTCAAAGTACGTCTTAAAAAACTGATTGATGCTGTCAAGCTGGTATATGCTTCTACTTATATGGAAACCTCGACCGTTTTTGCCAGAAGTACGTCTCATCGGCCTGAAGAGGAAAAAATGGCGGTGATTATCCAGCAGCTGGCAGGAACTTCTCAGGGAGTTTATTTTTACCCTGCCATATCCGGGGTGGCCCAATCCTATAATTTTTATCCTATGTCTTATATGAAACCGGAAGAGGGGATAGTCCATATTGCAGTCGGACTTGGCAGGACAGTCGTTTCTGGAGAGGCAGCCTTGAGATTTTCTCCGTGTTATCCTCAGTTTCTGCCCCAGTTTTCCAGCGTGGATGACATACTGAAAAATTCTCAGCGATCTTTTTATGCCTTAAACCTCAGTGATTTTCCCATTGATTTTGGCTTGAAAGATGATAAAACCCTGACCAGGCTTCAGACCGATGACGAAATTGTCAAAGATCATTTTCCCTTAAAAACCCTGTGCAGCACTTATATTCCCGCAGACCACAGGATAAGAGATACTACAGCCGTTAACGGCTGCAGAGTATTGACCTTTGCTAATATATTAAAATATAATTCTTTCCCACTTCCTGAAATTATATCGGAACTTCTCGAAACCGGTAGAAAGGGAATGGGATGTCCTGTAGAGATTGAGTTTGCAGTCAATTTTTTCGACTCACCGGATCGTAAACCCGAATTCGCTCTGCTCCAGATTCGGCCTATGGCACTTACCCACCAGAACATGGAAGTAAAAATAGTAAAAGATGATATCAAAAGATGTGTCTGTTATTCCAACAGCGCTCTTGGAAACGGAAACCGGCAGGATATTGCAGATATCATCTTCATAAAGCCGGAGGCATTCGACCCTGCCCGTACAGTGGAACAAGCTGCTGAAATTGGAAATCTCAATAAAGTGCTTGTAAAAGAAGATCGTAAATATCTTCTTATCGGTCCGGGCAGGTGGGGTTCTGCTGACAGGTGGCTTGGAATCCCTGTAACCTGGAACAATATTTCAGGCGTGGGTGCTATAATCGAAACATCAATAGATCAGCTAAAGGCAGACCCGTCCCAGGGATCACATTTTTTCAATAACATCACATCTCTTGGCATAAGCTATCTTACCGTTTCTGTCGATAGAAATACTATAAACTGTGATACCACGTCCGATTTTATAAAATGGGAATGGCTCGATTCTCTGCCGGTGGAAAATGAAACCCGGTTTCTTCGGCATGTTCGTTTAAAACAGCCATTATCCATAAAGGTTGACGGGAAAAAATCCTGTGCGGTAGTGTTGCCGGAATGATTTTTGCCGGGTTCCTTATTTCAGCATCAAATGTCAAAAGGAAATATTTATCTTATGAGAAGCATGGAACATTACAGGCGTATTTCAAAATCTCCCACTAATCCGAGGGTCAAAGAAAGAGGTCATGGTTTTGATGTTGCTGCTCTTTATACCGAGCCGGTTTCAATCTCGAAAGGACATGTGGGAATCAAGCAGAGCCTGGATGAAAAATTAAGGCAGGCTTATTTCTGGATAACCAATCATGCAATTATATCACCATTTTATGACATAGAATACCAGGACGGCCCGAACCAGCGTTTCGTGTTCGGGGATAAAAAGGTCACGATTGAACTACCTTCGGGACAGAGTTATTCCAGTTATGTGCTTTTGCCTCTGCTCAATCTTGCTGTACGCAGGCGCTGTCTTCTTGTTGGAGGGCCGGGTCGGGGCAAGACCGCTGTCGCCATATTGATGGGCATTCTGGCTGGATATGGTTTAAAAGATATCAAGCGGGCTATTCAGCACGGTCAGCCTCAGATGACCATAGCCGATCTTTTAGGCAATCCTCTGCCGTCCACTCTTGTAAATGCTGAAAGTATGCAGGATATCAGTATAGCCTGGAGGATGTGGCTCGGTATGCGGGTCAAAATAATAGATGAATATAACAGGATACCCACCAGAACCCAGTCCGCTCTTTTGACCATCATGGGTGACAATTACGCAGAACTGTTAGACCAGGTTTACGAATGCCCCGAATCCGCATGGTATCTTACGGCAAACGATGACGGAGGCGGCGGTACTTACCAGGTCATAGAAGCTCTTAGAGACAGGATAGATGTTGTTGTCAAAGCCCTTCATTTCAATACCAGATTTTTAAACGAGCTTGTTGACAGGATTGAAGATAAGATCAGGCCGGAAGAGATAGTGCCTGTCGATATCGTGTTTCAGGAAAAAGAAATAGATGCAATGAACAGGGAAATTCGAAGTATCAGTATTTCTTCGGAACTGCGAAGACGCATGGAGTTTTTTGCAGCTCAGTTCGAATTCTGTGAATCAGGAGCGCGTCAACTCGAATATATGACAAAAGACACCGTGAAACTGGCTGCTGTGGACTGGCAGGCCATAACCAGTGATGCTACAGGTAAGGATGCAATAAAAGATTTTGGCAACCAGACGAAAAATGGTCTTTCTGTTCGGGCCATGATGACATGTCTTGTCTATGTCAAGGCAATGGCATGGTTCAGAGGAGATACCAGAGTTTCATACGAAGACCTTCGACAGATACTTCCTTTTGTGCTGCATGACAAACTTGTCCAGAATCCGGATTCCCCTTTTTTTGAAAATTCTGAGCATAAGGCATACAGAAGCGATTATATCAGCTGGATAAGGTTTTTGTTTGATGAATCATGCAGAGAATACGAGCGGTTGGATCTTGACAGAGATGACCCTGTGGCAGAACTTGCAACCGAATTTGAGAAAGGGCTGGAAGGAGTGACAGAACAGGAAGCCGTGGAAAGGCAGGTCAAAATAGAGCGTATTCTTGGCGAATGGTCAAAGGGCAGAAAATTTTACAGTCATATGTATGATGATATTCTCAAGATGAAATATCTTCATCAGCGATATACTAATTATTTGAGGTGGCTCAAATGGAAAGACGCATAACAGGGCCTTTTGCCGATATTTTAAAAAATGACCGGGATCTGTTTAATTTAAAATTCAACCATGCCAGCCGCTCTGACAGGAGCTTGAATGGAAATGACTTTTTTGATCATTTGACCGGAATCGTTGCACCACTGGTGAATCTTGTTGCAGGATTTCCCAATGCCAATGCGAAAAAACTGGCATGTTCGTTATATGATTTATCTCTTGCATTGTTCGCTCAAGGGTGTTTTGGAAAAAATCCTGTATATCCGGAAGTATTAAGGGCATGGAAAGAACTGTTTCCATCTGTTCCTCAGTTTCTGGCGGAAGAACCTGAAACACTGCCCGCAGCGATTTCAAATGCATTGATTAATCTGACCACTGAAAAAAGCGGTAAACAGTTATTATGGCTCGATATTATGAAAGGGCTTGCCCCATTGTGTTCTGATACTGATACCTTTCTTAATGCCGGAAAAACAGCGGCATGGAGATGCGGCATGGCACATTATCGTGAAGGTGCTCTGGAAGCCGCAAAATCCCTTTCTCCCCAGATTTTCGCCAGAGTTATCGGACTTTCAGGCAGCATAGACTCTGCAAAAACCAGGGATGTATTGAAAAACCTTATCAAAGATCCCTGGTATTATCCTTTTCCTTTGAAAAAAAATAACGATAAATCTCTTGCTATAGTAGCAGTTGGTGGAGGTTTTCAAGGATTTGGAGGCCCTTTTATAACTCCTCCGAGCGCAAAAAAAATAAAAAATATGCTTTACCTTTATGACGATGAAGAATATCGGGTTCTTCATGCTGACATATTCGGAGCTACTCTTCACCGGGCTGGGAAAGGTGTACCTAAGGGACGTTCTTATTCTGATAAATCTTTTAAAATCGGAACTGACGGAATTGTGTGTAAAGGAAATATTAAGAAGAAGTTTCCGAAACTTGCGGGTTTTTCTTCCGCAGTATCGACATCTGACACACTTGTTGTCTGTCTTCCAGGGTCCCATCGCGTGTTTCTTGTTGCCTTTATAATGGGAGTCGATAACAGTCTGTGATCTTGAGGGAAATCAAAAAAAATAATATACCTGTCCTGCTTGTCTTTTTACCCGTATTCTGCGTTGCTGCAAAGGGGGAAGATATAGAATGTCATGCAACCATATTTATGGAAATTTTGAAGGTGAAGGAGAATGATAAAATCGAATCTTAGAAATAAATTTCTGATCCCTGTAATCACCTTGATCATTATTGGTCTTGGTATTTCAAGCTCTGTCTCTTATATCCTTTCCAGAAGTGCTATCGAAAATTTGATTGAAGAAGAGTTGCTCATGATGACTGATTTAAGCGTAAAACAGCTTGCATCATGGATGACGATCATAAAAAAAGATATCGTTAGATGGAGTGAACAATATTATTTCAAGATGGCAGTTCGGGATACTTTCATCGGCAAAGCTACCAGAGAAAAAGCAAATCTGTATCTGATAAGAGAAAAAGAGAAAAATCGGTCTTATAAAGCTCTTTATGTGACCAATATAAAAGGTATGATTGTCTGTTCATCCGAATCTGAAAAAATTACAAATGCGGATTTGTATGAACAGAAAAGAACTCGGAGAGCGACTTTTGGAAATCCTCTTATCTCGAACGTTTTTCTCAGCCCGTTTTCAGGGATGCCTTTATTTTCTGTGTCATCACCGATAATGGAAAGGGAAGAAATTGTCGGAACTCTGGTCGGAATCGTAGATTTTGAATTCTTCACTGCTTCATATATAGATCCTGTGAAAGTTGGCGAAACCGGCCATTCTTTTATTATTGATAAAGAAGGGGCTGTTATTTCCCACCGGGACAGAAGGATGATTTTAAACTCGGATGAAGGGCGTTTCTATCATGATCAAAAGGCTATGATGAAGCAGAAGGGAATAGTTGTATATACATCTGACGGACTGAAGAAACTTACTGCTTTCATGAAACATGAAGAAACCGGATGGGTGATGGCAACCACCGCCGATTTTGCGGATATAACAAGTTCGATAAGGTTATTAGGGTATGTAAATATTTTTATGATTGCTTTTGCAATAATGATTATAGCTGGCATCATTCTCATATTTAACAGATTGGTAATCGTACCCTTGAAAAAAGCCGCTGATCTTGCAGATGGAGTTCGATCAGGTGACTTTTCCCTGCGCTTGAACATGACTGCTAAAGACGAGATCGGGCAGCTGTCTGGAGTACTTGATGACATGACTGAAAAACTTCATGATTACACGATTTCCCTCTCTGATAGAAATAAAGATCTCGAAGCTGAAATTGCAGAACGTAAACACACAGAGGAGGCATTGAGGGCAAGTGAAGAAAAGTATAGATCTCTTTTCGAGCAGTCGCCTTTTGGTATAGGTTTTGCGACTATGAGCGGTAAAGTTATTACTGTTAATAAAGCTTTCGAGAATATGAGCGGGTACACCCTTGATGACTATAAAAAAATTTGCCTTGCGGATACATATGTCAATCCAGAAGAAAGAAAACTCTTTATAAATATGATCAAAGCAAAAGGGTATGTTGTCAATTTTCCAGCCAGGATGATACGTAAAGACAATACTCAATATGATGCTCTTTTGACTACATCCTTAGTTCATTACTCTGATGATATGAATTTATTACAGACAATATGTATGGATGTCACGGATTTGAAAAAAGTTGAAAAAGCTCTTGGCGCTATCGAAAAACGCTTCGGGCAGGTTGTCGAACTTGCGCCCTTTCCCATATCCATAATCGGGCAAAAAAATAACATTGAGTATGTAAATCCATGCTTTACAAAGGTTTTTGGATATACACTTGCTGATATACCCACTATCCAGCTGTTATTTGATACAGTCTTTCCTGATGAGTCCTATCGTTTGAAAATTATTTCAATATGGGAAAATTCTTTACAAAATCCTGAAAATAAAAAATATGAAAAAGTAAGGCTGAAAATTACTTGTAAAGATAACTCTGATGCTCTGGCCATGTATAAGCTGTACATAACAGATGACAAAAGAAAAGTTTTGATTCTTGAAGATATTACTGAACAGATACGGGCTGAAGAAGCTTTGAAGAAAAAAGAAGAAGAACTCCGCCTTTCTCAGAAAATAGAATCTATCGGAACCTTGACCGGAGGAATCGCACATGACTTCAACAATATTCTGGGTATTATCATAGGTAATGCAGAACTTGCGGTAGATAATATTCCTTCATGGAATCCTGCCTTACATAATCTTGAAGGGATACTGAAGGCAAGTCTTCGCGCAAAAGATGTAATATATCAGCTTTTGAGTTTCAGCCGTAAAACTAAACATGAAAAGATTCCTTTGAAGGTAAATTCCATAATCAAGGAATCTCTTAAGCTGATACGTGTTTCGATTCCTGCCACAATAGAAATTCGTGTAGAAATTTCAGAAGAAGTGGAAACAATCATGGCTGATTGTACACAGATACATCAGATCATGTTGAACTTATGCAGTAATGCCTCTCACGCTATGCAGCCACGCGGAGGAATTTTGAAGGTGAGTCTGATCAATGCCGGGCTTGACAGCGATATCTGGAATAGGTCTTATAAATCATTTTTTGGTAAATCACATTCCGACAGACCGCTTTCAGGCAGATATGTCGAACTGGGTGTCAGTGATACCGGATATGGAATCGATACCAGAATCAATAACCGGATTTTCGATCCTTATTTTACGACAAAAGAAGTAGGTGAAGGTACAGGCATGGGGCTGGCCGTGGTACACGGAATCGTGAAAGATCATGAGGGCATAATTACAGTTGAAAGTGATTTGGGTAAAGGCACGACATTCCGTATTCTTTTTCCTGCAATCGAACAGGAAGTCATGCCCGTAATCGAAAAGACTGAACTTTTGCCCACAGGCAATGAAAGAATTCTTTTTGTCGATGATGAAGAGCTTATTGTGGATACAGGAAAACAGATCCTCGAAACATCGGGGTATCATGTTGATGCTTATACGAATCCGATTGAAGCTCTCAAAGTGTTTCGAGCCGATCCTGCTCGATTTGACCTGGTTATCACCGATATGACCATGCCGGGTATAACCGGGGATATGCTGGCCTCTGCAATAATAAAGATTCGAACTGATATTCCCATTATTCTCTGTACTGGCTACAGCAGCAGTATTTCGGAGGAAAAAGCCAGGGAAATCGGGATCAGAGTGTTTGCTATAAAACCTGTTGTAAGGCGTGATCTGTTAATTTCTGTGCGGAATGCTCTGAACAAAAATTGAGCGTTATTCATTCTTGACACCACACGCACTATAGCATAGATATAGTTAAATAAGATTGAACTTTTTTACTGAAAAGGCAGGGCATAATATGTACCAACTCAAAATTAATGCTGCTAGAAATGCGATTCTCTGCGTTTTAAAAGGGCGTTTTGAAGTTGATGATGCAAAAGAATACGTCGAAAAATTCAAAGAGGGCGTGGATAAACTCAGACCTGGTTTTATCGTGATTACAGATATTTCCGAGTTCATACCAAGCACTGATGAAGTACGTCTTATCTTCCGTCAGGGTACTGAATATGCTGTAGCCAGGCGCATCAGCCGCGCGATACGTATCGTGTCCGATAATGTTGCTTCTCAGATTGGCAATCTTCAGTTCAACCGCACTGCAAAAGAACTCGGATATAAAACCGAGGATGTAAACTCACTGGAAAAAGCTAAAACAATCCTTGGATGGTAAAGCAGATGGACACTGGCATCTTTTATGGATGCAGAAAAGCAAAAAAAATGAGCAAAATGGGCAAATCATGCTTATAATAAGGAAGCAATACTTGAGTGTCCTGCATCAAAGCAGTATCAGACCCGTGTTTTCAGGTATCCAACTTTTCGTATTGTAGTATTAACAATTTGACAATGCAGCCCAAACAGGAGGTATCATGGACCAGCCGGCAAAAATGGAATTTAATGTTGATGGACAATACGAAAATGAGAAAGGTATCTTTACGGTCATTTCCATACATAAAGAAAAAATGGTTATCCGCTGGGAAAGCGGCGAAGAGATCAGTACCGATATTGAATTGCAGCGTCGTATTCTGGAACGCAGAGAATGGGAAAAGCTCAATAAACTGGCTGAAGGAGCCGCTGGAAAATCATCTAAATCTGGATCAAGAAAAAAACCAGCATTTACCGGGTTTGCTCCCACGGACTTCAAGAAAAGTGCATCAGGAACGACCTGGCGTTCCCGCAGCCAGCTAGGCGAAGCGATAACTCAAAAAATCGACACCAACCGGTTTCAGTTCAAATCGTGGGCTTTCAGCCATAAACCTGAAATGCATGTGCAGGATCTCAAACATCACGGTCATGAGGCACCTGATTATCATGCCAGATTTTTTGTCAGAGTTGATCAAAATTCCCTTCATTATGGATTTCGAGTGGCACGCTCTGATGACAAAGACGATGTGTCAACTGACTGGGAAACTTTTATCTCCTGGTTGACCCAGCAGGAAAACGAAGAGACGCTCCGCTCAATAGCTGCTGAGGACGAGTTGACTGTCTGCAATCTCAAAATCCCCTCTTCAGGCACGCTTCAGGCTTCTGATAATGGCTGGCACACCAGTGAAAGCGGGCAGAAACCGGTCACAGAAACATTGGCAGCTTATATTGGTGGCACTCCGGAAACAAATGCGTTTGATCTGGAATTTTTCACCACCGTCAATAAGAATGAAGCTGTGGAATGCGGTCTGGATATAGCCGAGAACATAGCCCAACTTTTTACAAGGCTATTGCCGCTGTACCGTGGAGCTGTGATCCGTTAATAAAATTTTTGCGTTATTTATGTTGTTTGTGTCAGCCCCGAGGTTTTAAAAACCTCGGAGTGCAACTCTCGCTGAAATTTTGGAAAATTTTATGCTCTTATGCCCGCCTGCGTTTGAATGCTGTGGAACCCATGTGTTTAAAAATTCTGTACACGGTGCGGTAAACGTTTTCCCCGGGCCGTGGGTCCTCACCGTTGCCCATGTAGCGCATCTGATTTTCATACCATGTGATTTCCAGCATGGCGATGCGGTCTAACAGCTTGATTCCAGTAGTCAAAGGCTTTACCTGACTTTGATATGTTTCTCCTGAAAGTACCTTCAACGGAAGTTCCGGGTCTACAACCAGAGGTCTTGCCAGGCCGACCATTGCCACACCAACTTCACTGACAGCCTCACTCATTGCAGATTCGGTTCTAAATCCTCCGGTCAGGACAATGGGGGTCTTTGTACCTGGAACAGCTTTTTCGGCAAAATCAATGAAAAAAGGGGTACGAGTCTTCTTTTTCTTTCCTCCGCCCATCATTACCGGGGATTCGTAGGTTCCTCCAGAAATTTCTATTAAATCGACTCCTTCATCGGCCAGAACTTCAATTACTTTCAATGCTTCGATTTCCGTCAAGCCGTCGGTTTTGAAATCCGAAGAGTTCATTTTTACCCCGACCGGGAATTTTGATCCAACCTCATTTCTTATGGCTTTTACAATTTCGATAAGAAAACGCATTCGGTTTTCGATGGAACCGCCCCATTGATCTTCCCGTTTATTATACATAGGTGATAAAAACTGGCTTACCAGGTAACCATGTGCTGCATGTACCTGCACTCCGGTAAACCCCGCATTTTTTGCAATGGATGCAGAAAATGCAAATTTTTTCACTATGTTCCATATCTCATCATCGGTAAGTTCTCTCGGCGTATTAAAAGCATGTTTCAACGCGGAATCATAAGGAATGGAAGATGGGGCCACAGGTTTGGGTGAGAGGAAAGAAGGCGATTGACGTCCCGGATGATTCAATTGTACCCATATGTGGGTATTATTTTTCTTTCCGCTTTCAGCCCATCTTGAAAGGGCATCAATGTCTCCTTCATTATCCATGACCACATTACGAGGTTCGCCAAGGGCGTTTCGATCCACCATTACATTGCCAGTGACCAGAAGGCCAGTACCACCTTCTGCCCAGCGGCTGTAGAGGTGTGACAGTTCTTCTGATGGGCCATGGTCTTTTGTTCCCATAATTTCACTCATAGCAGATTTGAACAATCTGTTTTTTATCTCCGCTCCACATGGAAGTGTCAGACTTTGTGCCAGTGGATTTTTTGTTTCTGTACTCATATTGCCTCACATGCTTTTATTGAGGGAATTTCAAAAAAATAATATACCAAATTTCACGAAAATCCTGCCAGGTAAGTCATCTATATTTTGTCTACCCTACACCATTTCCAATGAGTAACTTGGCAGAATGCGATATTTTATTTATCTGGAAATTCCTGATGGTTGATAATGATGGTTGATAATTTTTCTCAATTTTTCAATCCGTTTCCTGTTCACGCCAAAATCCGAATGCCCGATTCTCGAAGCAGAGCGGATATGGATAAATCCCTCTTTTCTGTCAATTAAAAAATCCACATCATCTTTAAACCGGAAGATACTTGTTGAAAATACTGCATGAATGTGACTCTCAGTGTTTTTAACAATCACAACTCTTTTCATTGAACTCAGGACATTTACTATAACTGTACGGATATCATTGGTTTTATCGGCAGGAATGGGAATTGGAGCCACCTTGTGCTTCTTATCTTCCGCCTGGCTGGAAACGCAGTTGGGGCTTGCTGGACATGGCAGCAATTTTCCGTTGGTGATCCTGACCTCAGGCAATTTTCCTGAAGAGCAGGCTATAGTTGACAGAATAAAACCGGACAGACAGATCAATGCAATTCTTTTGTTCATCTTTGATACTCCTGATTTAATTCCAAGAAATAATATATCTGATGGCAAGCCAGTGATCTTTGATTTCAGAATATGCAGAATCGATATGATGTGATAGATGGAAATAAAAAAAGGCCGGTATAAGCGTGAGAAATAATGCTGATACCGGCCTTGTTTTCACTCTTTTTTTCAGGCTTCTTTTTCCTTGTTTATCTCTTCGATAACCTTTTCTGCTATCTGAGCAGGAACTTCGTCATAGTGGGAGAATTCGACTGTAAAAACAGCACGTCCTCCGGTCATGGAGGTCAGGTCTGGCGCGTATGTCTGAATTTCTGCCATTGGAACCTGAGCCTTGATTATCTGGTATCTGCCCTGGCTGTCCATGCCAAGAACTCTGCCCCTGCGTCCGTTCATGTCTCCCATGATATCACCCATGAAATCATCAGGTGTGGTCACAGTCAGGTCCATGATAGGTTCGAGCAATACTGGCTTGGACTCTATAACAGCTTTTTTAAAGGCCAGAGAACCTGCTACCTTGAAGGCCATTTCAGAAGAATCGACAGCATGAAAGGAGCCGTCAACCAGCCTCACTCTGAAATCTACGGTGGGAAAGCCAGCGAGTACGCCTTTTTCACAGCATTCCAGAATTCCTTTTTCGACTGCCGGGATATAGGTTTTAGGGATAGAGCCGCCTACGATGGCATCGACAAATTCAAAGCCTCCGCCCTTGGGTACGGGTTCCATCTCTATCCAGCAATCACCGTACTGGCCGTGTCCGCCGGTCTGTTTTTTGTGTTTGCCCTGTACTCTCGATTTTTTCTTGATTGTCTCCCTGTAGGGAATTTTCGGAGTCTTGAGCTGTACTTCCACGTTGAATTTTCTTTTCAGTTTTTCTACCGTGGATTCGATATGTACCTGGCCTCTTCCCGATAAAAGGATTTCCTTGGTTTCGGAATTTCTGTCCAGATTCAAGGCATTGTCTTCTTCCATGAGTTTTGAAAGAGAACTAAAGACTTTGTCTTCTTCTCCCTTGTTCTTTGCTGATACAGCAAAGGAAATCACGCCTGGAAGCGGTTCTGTCAATTGATATTTGATATGTGCAGATTCACCGCAGAGAGTGTCTCCTGACGTGGTCTCTTTTAACTTGGCCACAGCAACGATATCTCCGGGTCCTGCGCCTGTAGCAGGTTTTTGTTCCTTGCCCTCAATCTTGAGTAACAGGTTAAATCTCTCTTTTGCGTCTTTGGTGACGTTGACAAACTGACCATCGGAACCGATTGTTCCAGATACCACGCGAAAAATCGAGAGCCTGCCCGCATAAGGATCGGCAACGGTTTTAAAAACAAACCCTGAAAACGGAGCATCCGCATCAGGAGCCTGCTCAATTTCTTCACCGGATGAAGGGTCCACGCCAGTAACAGTACCGCGATCTATCGGGGAAGGCATTGTATTAACTATGAAATCCATAAAAAGATCGACGCCTATGCTGTTGGTGGCTGATCCGCACAGCACGGGAGCAAATGTCCGGGCCAGGGTTCCGGCTCTTAAAGATGCGATAACTTCTTCATCAGTCAGAGTTTCGCCTTCCAGATATTTTTCCAGGAGACCATCATCAGCCTCGGCTACGTTTTCCACCAAAGCTTCTCTCTCACTGTCCACATCGTCTTTCATGTCAGCCGGGATCTCTCCAACCGTGGCTTTTCCGTCCGCATAAGTATATGCTTTCATGGAAATCAGATCCACGATTCCCTTAAAATCTGCTTCTGACCCGATAGGGAGTTGAAGCATTATCGGTTTTGGATTAAGAGTCGATGTCGCATCCTCGAAAGCTCTTGAAAAATCAGCTCTTTCACGGTCGAGTTTATTGATGAAAATTACGCAGGGCAGGTTGAATCCCTTCGCGAACTCACATGCCTGTTCTGTCTGGACTTTCACCCCGTTGACGCTGTCTATGATAATGGCTGCGCCATCTGCGGCCTGCATACAGGTTTTTGTATCTGAAAAGAAATTCTGATCACCTGGCGTATCAATAATATTGACATTATGCTTTTTCCACGGATATTGATGAAATCCGGTGCTGATACTAACCAGACGCCTGAGTTCTTCCGGCTCAAAATCCAAAGCGGTATTTCCGTCTTCCACACGCCCCTGCCGATTTGTTACACCAGCGGAAAAAAGCATAGCTTCCCCCAGTGAAGTTTTTCCGGCATCCCCGTGGCCAATCAGCGCAATATTTCTCAGTTTATCAGCCTTTTCAGTCATTTAAGCTCCTCTCTTCATTGTATTTTCACGTCTTATCGGCCTATTGTTCTTAAACAGTTAAGATTTTGGCAGAATATATGTTAAAAAAATGAAAATCAAGATTTAAATCCCGTTTTTTTCAGGTATTGCACCTGGCCAGCCAAATCAAAAATTCCCGGTTTCCGCTAGGTCCGAGTATGGGTGATGGCAAAAGTCCTTTTCGAGCCAGGTTTAAAGTATCAAAATAAAGGCAGAGGGATTCGATTACTTCATCATGGAGAGTTGTATCGCGAACCACTCCTCCTTTTCCGACCTTTCCTTTCCCCACTTCAAACTGGGGCTTTATCAAAGCTATGATATCTGCCTGATTTTTTAGAAATTTTAATATTTCAGGCATTACGATTTTCAAGGAAATAAATGAGACATCAATGACGGCAATATCCACAGGCCGATCTATTTTCTCTTTTTCCATGTAGCGGATATTAGTTCGTTCTATCACAGCAACCCGTTTATCCTGACGGATTTTCCATGCCAGTTGTCCGTATCCCACATCCACTGCATACACAAAAGCCGCTCCATTTTGAAGCAGGCAATCGGTAAATCCCCCGGTCGAAGCGCCGACATCCATGCAGACAGACCCTGCAATCTGAATATCGAAAGTTTCCAGCCCCGGTTCAAGTTTGAGTCCGCCTCTGCTCACATAGGGGCAGTCATTGCCAGTTACGGTAATTTTATCATTTTCTTTAATCTGAGTTCCGGCTTTATGAACTGGCAGGTCATTGACGCGTACATTTCCAGCCATGATCATTGCAACAGCCTTCTGTCGGCTTGCAGCAAGTCCTTTGCTGACCATGACACGATCCAGTCTTTCTTTTTTCTGCGCCATAGAAATATCAAGCGCCTTTCTTGTTTTCGGTCATATAGTTTGCTGCTAAATCTTTTTTTTCAGGTTTTTCAGGTTTTTCAGGTTTTTCAGGTAAAAGTCTTAAAGCAGCCCGGACAATGCCATCTGCATCCACCCGGCAATTTTTTCTCAATATTGATTGTACTCCATGCTCGATAAAGGCATCTTCTATGCCGATTCTTTCCATTGCAAAACCTGTCACCCGATTATCGACAAGAGCCTCTGACACCGCTGAACCAAATCCTCCCTGAAGCGCATTTTCCTCAGCTGTAATGATATACGGAATTTTCTTTGCCAGAGAGACAATTAATTCTGTATCAAGAGGTTTTACGAATCGGCAGTCAACAACGGTTGCGGATATATTCGATTCTTTTTTCAGGCGGATTGCAGCGTCACAGGCTTCACATACCGAATACCCGATTGCAAAGATTACAAGATCATCTCCTTCCATAAGAATTTTTGCTTTTCCTATGGGAACAGGGGTGATTGTTTCATCCATGTCCACGCCCTTTCCAGAACCTCTTGGATATCGACAGGCTATGGGACCGTCATGATCAATTGCTGTTTTGAGCATACGGCGCAATTCGTTTTCATCCCTCGGGGCCATGACCACCATATTGGGCATTGCTCTCAGGTATGAAAAATCAAAGACTCCGTGATGAGTGCAGCCATCTTCGCCCACAAGTCCGCCCCGATCCAGGGCAAAAATGACGGGCAGAGATTCTATGCACACATCATGAAGAATCTGATCATAGGCTCTTTGCAGAAAGGTGGAATAAACAGCAACAATCGGTTTAAAACCCTCTGTAGCAAGTCCTGCGGCAAAGGTCACTCCATGCTGCTCTGCAATGCCCACATCAAAAAAACGGTCTGGAAATTTTTCGGAAAATTTCAGGAGTCCGGTGCCTTCCGGCATTGCTGCTGTAACAGCTACTATTCGCTTATCCTCCCGGGCAAGTTCAAGCATTGTATCGCCAAACACATTTGTGTACGTGGGAATCGGCGCTTTTGGTTTCATGCATTTGCCTGTTGCCACCTTGAAACTGCCTACACCGTGAAAATAAACCGGGTTTTCTTCGGCAGGAGCGTATCCTTTTCCTTTTTTCGTTGTAACATGGAGCAGTACAGGTTCTCTTAATTCCTTGATATTTTGTAAAATATCTATCAGATGATCCAGCCTGTGGCCATCAATTGGCCCGAAATATTCAAAATCAAAGGCTTCGAACAAAACTCCAGGGGTTACAAATGTCATGAAAGATTCTTCCGACCTTTTCACCAGTTTATAGATATCATCTCCGATTTTCGGCAGAGATCTTAAAAATTCCCCTGTCTTATATCTTAAAGTCTGCAATCTTTTTGCTGAACATTTACGGCTTAAAAACGAGGATAAAGCCCCCACATTTTTTGCGATGGACATGTCATTGTCGTTCAAGATGACAATGAGATCTTTATGAAGATCTCCTGCCTGGTTCAATGCTTCGTATGCCAGTCCGGCTGTCATTGATCCATCTCCTATAATCGAGATGACCTTGGATGATTCCTGTTTCAGGCATTTCGCGCAGGCAATACCAAGCCCTGCCGCGATGGATGTACTGCTGTGGCCGGTAGTGAAGGCATCGTGGGGGCTTTCACTTCTGCGGGTAAAACCGCTCAAACCATCATGTTTACGAATGGTGTCAAATTTTTCCTGCCTGCCGGTCAGCAATTTATGGGTATATGACTGGTGGCCGACATCCCAGATAATTTTATCATTCGGACTGTCAAAAACATAATGAACTGCAATGGCCAGTTCCACTGATCCCAGGCTGGATGCCAGGTGTCCTCCATTTTTTGAAACCACATCGACAATAACCGAACGAATCTCTGCTGCAAGTTTTTCAAGTTCTGATGACGAAAAACATTTCAAATCCGATGGAGAATCGATTTTTTTCAACAGTTCCAAGTGATGCCCTTTCTTTTATAAACGCTACATGCCCTGTTGGACACAACAAACGATGAAAATTCGGGGCGGATTAAAAATCAGCCCTACAAGTTTTTTGGTATAAAAACTTTGAATCGAATTAATTGAAAAAATTCAAAGTTTTCTCTCAATGATATACTTTGCAATGGCGCAAAGAGGGCCGGATTTGATACTGGCCGGCTCTTTATCGAATATTTCAAGAGATTTTATGGCCCTGTCCACCAGCTTTACCGCTTCTGCCTTTGACTCTTTCAGACCGAGCAGGGCCGGATAAGTATTTTTTCCCCGGTCATTATCTGTCCCGGCTGCCTTGCCCATAATTTCAGGATCACCTTCGACATTTAAGATATCGTCCGCCACCTGAAAGGCCAGCCCGATATTGTAAGCATATTCTTCAAGATGGCTGATCTGTTCATCCGAAGCTCTACCCATGACAGCGCCTGCATATACAGAAGCAGATATCATGGCCCCTGTTTTCAAAGCATGTAATTTTTCGAGTTGATCGACATCAAGCAGTACTCCTTCGGATGCAATATCCTGCATCTGACCTTCGATCATATTCTCATACCCGGCTGCTCTGGATAACCGATTGATAATTTTCAGTATGTCAATTGCTTTATCTGGATTTTTCAAGCCACTTGATGATAAATTTCTGGCAGGCGATAAATTTTCGGCAGATGATAAAATTTCGAATGCAAGGGTCAAAAGTCCGTCACCTGCCAGAATTGCCGAAGCCTCATCAAATGCTACATGGCAGGTGGGCGCGCCCCTTCTCAGATTATCATCATCCATTGCAGGCAGGTCATCATGAATCAGAGAATAGGTATGAATCATCTCAATAGCGCAGGCAGCAGGCAGTGCATTGGCAGAATTTCCGCAAACCGTATCTGCTGCTGCAAGACAAAGCACCGGTCGAAGTCGTTTTCCGCCAGCCATGAGAGAATGGCGCATGGCCATGACAATCCGCAGAGATTTTTGAGGCAGCAGTTTTTCGAGTGCCTGGTTTATTTTACGGTTTTTTCCGTCCAGATAGGTTTTCAGATCGAAATCCATAATGACATTCGCCCAGTTATTTATCGTTCTTATTTATCATTTTTGTTTACCATTCTTATTTACCATTCTTATTTACTACTGGTCGAAAAAAGCGTTTCTGTCAGATTTCCCTGGCCATCTTTCAGCAGAAGGGTGACTTTCTTTTCGGTTTTATCCAGTTGTTCATTGCAAAATTTTGACAGCGTCACACCATCTTCGAATTTCTTCAAGGCTTTTTCAAGGGGCAGATCACCAGTTTCAAGATCGTTGACGATCTGTTCAAGTTGTTTGATCGCTTTTTCAAAGGTCTGTTTAGCGGCCATCTTTTTTTATCCTTTCAATATCATCTTTCTTTACACTTTCAACACGACTGATAAACGAGCCGTCTGCCAATACTGTTTCAAGCCTCTGTCCCGGTTCAAGGCTCCGGGCATTTCTTACCACCTCAGCGCCAGGCATTGTACGTGTGATACTGTAGCCTCGCTGAAGAATTTTTTTTGGATCAAGTTCATAAAGCCTTCCATCAAGCTCTTTTACGTTCATTCGCTGGGTGGAAATAAATGATTTCATGGCATATTCCATATTTTCATTATAGCGGAGAGCCTTTGTACGCAGCCTGTCTATTCTGGTTAATGGAGTATTTGAAAAAAGCCTTTGAGCCTGCCATGAAAGGCGTTCTTTCCATGTTTTGAGATACCAGCCGGTCAGCCTGTGAAGCCTTGTCTCATAATCATCAAGTTTAAGCCGCATATCCTCAATTCTTCTTGCTGGATGTGCAAGTCTTTTTGAAAGACCGGTCAGATTATGCCTGCGTGTTTCGATTCGTCTTTCAAAACTTTTTTGAAGAGCAAGAGAAAGCCTGGTAACTTTATTTTCGAGATCAACACGAACAGGAACGGCAAGTTCTGCTGCAGCAGATGGAGTCGGTGCTCTTAAATCCGCGACAAAGTCGGATATCGAAAAATCTGTTTCATGACCTATGGCTGAAATGATCGGAACTTTACAGTTGAATACAGCATCAGCTACCATCTCCGAATTGAAAGCGTGAAAATCTTCCAGTGAGCCGCCGCCGCGAGCAAGAACAGCACAATCCACATCGTTTGAACCATTTACAATGTCTATGGCTGAAACGATTTCTTCTTCTGCTCCACGCCCCTGAACTCTGACCGGTATGACACAGAGCTTTACACCAGGAAACCTCCGGGAGACAATATCTATAATATCGAAAACCACAGCGCCGGAAGCCGATGTAATGACGGCTATTTTTTCAGGCAGAAACGGAATGGGCCGCTTATGTTCGGCATCAAAAAGACCCTGGGCAGCAAGACGTGCCTTGAGCTGCTCAAAGGCTACCTGCAATGCCCCCACGCCTCTTGGTTCCAGATATTCGAAAATTACCTGGTAAGATCCTCTCGGCTCGTACACACCGATTCTGCCAAGACCGTTGATAGACAGGCCATCTTCAATTTCAAATTTCAGATTCCGGGTCTGGCCTTTGAACATTACCCCGCTGATCTGGGCTTTTTCATCTTTTAAAGTAAAATAGCAATGCCTGGAAGCAGGGATACGCAGGTTGGAGATTTCCCCGCAAATCCAGACAAAAGGGAAATTTTCCTCCAGCAGGCCCTTAATACGACCGGTCAGTTCCGAAACCGTATATATATGTTTTCTTACACTCAAGTCAGTCATGATGATGCTTCTAACATATATGGGTACATTCGTTCAATCGTTATTTCTCCAAAAACTTCCGAACAACCGGCAGCACATAGAGATCATCACAGGGCATTTTTTTCAGGCAGTTGCCCAGAAGTCTGGTCTTTCTGCGTATCGGGAGATTTTTATCCATGATATAATGTTTCTTCCCTTTGATTTTGCAATAGCCGCTTTTAACGTGAAGGCCCACGTTCTTTAAACTCTTCTCCAAAACCGTGATATCGAGTTTCTGGGCGAGATCCTTGAGCTGTTGATATAATTGATCCGGTTTCATTTTTTTACCATAATTTGCACAAAAGCCTTTTCAATACGTCGGACAACCTGTTTTTCCCTTGAAAAACAATATACACAGTATTATAATATGTTTTTAAAAAAAGCTATAATCTTTAATTGGATGTAAACCTTTATTAAGGAGGAAATCATGCAGCAGTATGAACAGGAAAAAGTCTTTGAGCAGGTAGGTCAGCGCGCTCAACAGGATGTAATGGTCAATTCTTTCATTCGAAGCGTCTATAACTGGATGGCTGTCGGCCTGGCTTTGACAGGCGGCATTGCACTTTTTGCGTCACAAAGCGCTTTTCTGAAGAATCTTATCTTCGGCAACAGATTTATGTTCTACGGACTCATTATCGGGGAACTGGGAATGGTCTTTTTTCTGAGTGCCAGAATATCCAAGATAAAGGCATCAACCGCCACAGCCCTGTTTCTCGGGTATGCTGCGCTTAACGGGCTTACGTTGTCATTTGTCTTTCTTGTATATACAAGTTCGTCCATAGCCTCCACCTTTTTTATCTGTGCGGGCATGTTTGCAGGCTTGAGTATCTATGGAATGGTCACAAAAAGAGATTTGACATCTGTTGGAAATTTCATGATGATGGGGCTGTTCGGGATTATCTTAGCTTCTGTTGTGAATATTTTCATGCAGAGCCATTTCATACACATGCTCATTGCATATGCGGGTGTTCTGATCTTCACCGGCCTGACAGCATATGACACCCAGAAAATCAAGGAAATGGCCATTTCTCAACCTGCTGGACTCGGAGAAGGCGTTGCCAGAAAAGGCGCTATCATGGGAGCGCTCACACTTTATCTTGATTTTATCAATCTTTTCCTGATGCTGCTCAGAATATTTGGAGACAGCGATTAATATCAAGACAAGTCTTGCAGTATTATAATAGACCGCTTTATAAGCAATCGTAATTAAAAAAAAGCCCCTGTTCCTTTTTTAAAGAACAGGGGCTTTTTTGATTGAGTGCAAAAAATTATTTTTTCGATTTTTTTCTTCCGCCCCTTGTCCACTTGGCTATCGCTTCTTTAGATCGATCATGCAGATACTCAAAAAGCATTTCATGTCTTTGATCAAAGACATGGCCTCTTCTCTCCATGACCGTTTTTGCAGTTTCCACAGCATGGCTCAAGAAGCCTCTCAACCTGAGATTGTCATCTCCCCATACAAAGTTCGGTATCTCTTTTCCCATAATAAAAGAGCCGCCGAACAGGTTGATTGAAAAACCGATGTTACACCCGGTATTGATGGTCATGCCAATCCCGATCTTTGTATGATCTCCGATGAAGCAGCCTATTTTTATGCTGCCTGTCATAACCCTTTTCCCGTTTTGCCACACATCAATTTCCGAATAATTATTTTTCAGATCTGAATTTGTGGTCAAAGCACCAAGGTTGACCCATTCACCGATATAAGCATGGCCGATAAACCCATCATGATATTTATTGGTATTGGCAATGAAAATGCTCTGTTCCACTTCCCCGCCGATACGACACCCCTGCCCGATGGAACAGCCGGAAACGACTTTACCGCCCACAAGTTTTGCATCTTTTCCGATGAATGCAGGCCCCTCAACCCGGCAGAAAGGCTGTATTTCGACCCCATCTTCCAGAATCACAGGCCCTTTACGGGCATCAATAACCGAATTCGCATCAGCGCTGACCCCGGTTCCTGTATAAATTTTATCACGCCCATAAACAAATGAATCGCCAATGGAATCGTCTTTGCAGGCATCACTGTAATATTCTTTAAAATCCGACTCGATCATTTCAGGATTTTCAAGCATGGGATTCCATATATATGAAAACATCAGAGCCTTTGAATCTTTGATCACGCCCGAAGAATCCACAATTTTTTGAGTATGCCCGGCTTCATAAAGGCTTTTTATCTCATTTGCCAGTCCTGTCAGCATTTTTGCAGGCAGCACGGCAGCCACAAGCCTGTCACCATCAACCCATGCGACAGATTCTTCTGTATGTTTCAGTTCTGTGGCCCACTGCCTGTCTTTCTGTCTGATTACACAGGCCCCGTTGATCAGAATAATCTTGCCGCTGTCTTTTACAGCGATCCGTTCAAGGCTGTTTTTCTCATCGGTATTTCCATAAAGATCAGTAAGAAAGGGCCTGCAAAGGCAGCTAATCTCAAATCCTTTGAAATGAT
This sequence comes from Desulfobacterales bacterium HSG16, assembly GCA_030377965.1. GTDB lineage: Bacteria > Desulfobacterota > Desulfobacteria > Desulfobacterales > HSG16 > JAUCGE01. The sequence goes on along the minus strand of JAUCGE010000008.1, from coordinate 27,550 downwards.
GAGAAATACGTTCGATGGCTGTTTTCGCTCCAGCAAGAACATGATAAACGGGTCGGCTTGCGGATATGGGATAAAAATTTTGATACCACTCATCTTCAAATACGATAATATGTGCGTCAGACATTTTTCTTATCTCCTTATTTTTTTACAGCCATTATTGACATTATAATATAAAGGTTTTATCCCCATGCGATTTCTTGCAAGAACGAGTCTTTTTTCATGTCTGTCCCAAACAGCTATCGCAAACATTCCGATAAACCGGGAAAGACACCCTGTGTCCCATTGCTGAAATGATTTTAAAACAACTTCGGTATCTGATGCGCTTTTAAAGCTATTGCCAGCATCATCGGGGCCGCGATGTGAAAGCTCGTCAATTGCGGCATTCAGTTTGTCTTTGCATGATGTATGATATTTATTTGAAATATATCCGGTTATTCCGCACAAATTGGCTCTCCTTATCCCAGGACGAATATCAAAATTGAAGGGTGAAAATGCAGAGCAATCATATTATTCAAAGTGTAACAGAACCTTTCCCTTCGGCATTCAATTGTATCTTTCGATGATGAGCGGATGATATGGAAAGAACTGAAATTTTATCACTCATCCAGTCCAAAGGAGGGATCTGACTGTTTTCTCCAAAACCAGTTCTCAAAGTTACCGGATTAGGATTATTTTCAGGACTGATCCTGTCATTTATGAATGCAGTATAAAATTTTACGTCTCTTATGGCAGATAATCCCAATATTCCCAGCACTCCCAAAGCATTTTGCAACGCACCGCAAAATTGAAGTTTGACATGTTCCCAGGACGAGCTTTTTTTGGAGGAACCGGAGTTGACCGTCGTTTTACATTCAATAATATGAATCCTTACACTATCAGGCTCCACGATTTCAAAAATGACAGCATCGGCAACTTTTTTATGTTTAAGATACGATAAACGATTCTTACTTTCCAAATTAAATTTCAAAGAATCATTTCTGACCGTGCAACCTAATTCCAACACGCCATTTTCTGTATTTTCTCGGATAACAATACTTTCATTGCCGCGTTCAAAGTAATTAGGGTCGATCCACAAAAGTCTTTGTTCGAAAGTTTCACTCAACATCGTCGGAATCCGTCATAAGATTACTTGTTTCTTTGGAAAGTTCAAAAATTGTCTGATTGAACGTAGGAGCGACAAAGCCGTCCTCTGTCTGTTCGAGGGGAACCACTTCGGTCATTCCGTCCGCCTTATCGATATTAAACTGGTAAGCCTTTATATCATCAAATTTAATCATCTCATCGTCTTTATAAGAGGCTTGTTTGAGTTTTGCCTTCCGATCCGGGTTTGAGGCAATCAAGTTGTTGATCTGTTGAAAAAAAATGTCACTGTGGGTGGTAATCCAGACAGGAAGATCGTTGTTGAGCAACTTAACGAGATATTTTGCAAGGATGCGCTGGGCATTTAGATGCAAATGCGATTCAGGTTCCTCGAAAATCAGGGCATTTAGATCATACTTTCCCTTGAGAAAAATAACCAAAGGAGCCAATTCAGTTACCAATGAAGATGTTAGATGAAAGGGCAAAGATCTGTTCCGTGTCATTACGGGTTTATAAGAAAAGCTGCTCATAGGTTCTTCGGATTGTTCGATTCTGCCCTCGAGGATTTCGTCTTCCAGTGAACGAGCTATATATGCATAATTATCACTTGAAGGGTGTTTTTTATTATTCTCAAAAGGGAAGTCCTTTGTTATTGGCATGATAATTCGCCGAGCAGACGGACTGTTTTTATCGTTCATATTCACGAAAGTCAGATTTTGTAAAAAATCAATGATCGGTTGAGAGAAATCGATTGGTTTTCTTTTTTTTAATCCCCAACCTTCCATCAAAGCTGCCGTAAGAGTCTTATACGACAGCATGAAACCCGTTCTGGAAGCAGGCAGATATATAGGAGAGAAAAATTTTTCAAACAACAGGAATTTAGCCAGTTTAACTATGCACTGATAAATAGCCGAATCTTTTAAATCCTCTGCTTTCATCAATTTGGTATAGAGAAAGCATGAACCATCAAATCCCTTAAAGCCAGTTGATTCACGCCATTCTATGGAAGGCGTTGAAATAGAACCTTTTTTCAATTCTATCGACAATTCGCCTATTTTCAAATCATAGGATGTAAACGTATTTCTTATAATTTCGTCTTTCCATTTTTTCAAGTTTTCATTGAACCAGCAGACAACGGAAACGATAAATTCATCGTCCAAACTTTTATTCTTGTTCTCATAAAGCGATAGAAAAAGTTCTTTACATTTTTTATAATATTCACTTGAAGTTATATCTTCATAAGGTAAAATATCTCTGTAATTCAGGATCCCCCAGAGAAGGGAGGCAAGATAACTTTTGCCAGTATTATTCGGGCCGATAAACAGCATCATGGGAGCAATTTCAATATCGGCAGTCTTGATTCTTCCAAAATCTCTGACATGTAATGTCCAGGGTTGCTGCAATTTTCATTCCTCCCTTTTAGGGTTGTTCAAACCAAACACAGGCGGGGAGACAAGCCCCCGATATACCGCCCGATATACCACCAGATATACCAATTGTTCATTCGCTGATTCCTGGATATCTGGGAAACAGCGAAAGCAATTATTTCAAAAAAAACATCAAAGCACAAGCGCAATCACCGCAAACACATCAATGATAATAAGCATCAGGGGAACTTCTTCTTTTTTTCCAATAGCGAGTTTCAATAAAGTCCAGCTCAACAATCCCCAGATAATTCCCTGGGTAATCGAATATGTGGTTGGAATCAGGATCAATGCCAGAAAGGCCGGAATCGCGTCATCAAGATTTTTCCAGTTTATGCCCGTTACTGGTTTCATCATGAACACGCCGACTAAAACAAGAGCCGGAGCAGTAGCAACAGCAGGGATTATGGAGAGCAGGGGCGAAAAAAACATGAAAGGCAGAAAAAGAAGACCGCAGATAACTGCTGTAAGTCCAGTTCTTCCGCCTTCTTCTATACCGGTTGCCGATTCTATGTAGCTGGTGCCTGCACTTGTGCCGAAAAGCCCTGCGATTGTGGTTGAAATTGAATCAACTATTAAAGATTGCTTTAGATTTTTCGGTTCTCCGTCCTCATCGGTCAGATCTGCTGCTTCTGCTACGCCGATGAATGTAGACAGGCTGTCGAACATATCTGTGAAAAGAAATGCAAATATCACCGGCCAGATCGCAAGAGATAGTGAATTGACCAGATCAAGTTTGAACAACAGGCTGAAATCCGGGGCAGCATAAATACCTTTCCATGAAATCAGAACGGCATCTCCCCACAGTCTGCCGATAGGAATTGCCAGGATGGTCGTGATTATAATACCGAACATCATAGCCCCTTTATAACGTTTGACCAGTAAGATCGAAGTGGCTATAAGACCGATAACAAAGGTTAGGGTAATTGGATTCATCCCACCAAAACCCAGGATTGTAGCAGGATTGGCTACAATGAACTTTGCATTTGTAAACCCGATCAGGGTGATGAACAACCCGATCCCGGCTGCTATGGCATATCTTATCTGCTGGGGAATAGCCTTTACTATCTGTGTACGCACATTGAAGACCGAAAGCAGGATAAAGATAATGCCTGACCAGAAAACAGCGCCTAATGCAACTTCCCACTTGACACCCATTCCGAACACAACCGAATAAGTGAAAAATGCGTTGAGTCCCATACCTGGAGCGAGAACTATGGGATTTTTCGCGTAAATGCCCATCATTATACTCGAAAATGCACTTACAAGTACGGTTGCCGTTAGAATACCGCCAAAGGGCATACCTGTCTTGCTTATAATTGCAGGATTGACCACTATTATGTACATGGTGGCAAGAAAAGTTGTGATTCCAGCGATGATTTCGGTTTTTATATCTGTATTGTTTTCTTTTAACCGAAAGTAGGTTTCAGGGTTCATTTTTTTTCATCCTTTTTTTATACAGGGTTAAAGTGTTATCGATGACGAATTTTTTCTCATCCGAAGTTAATATTTTATACCATGTCAATGGTATATAAGCGCAGATTAATGCGATAAAAAAGATAGTTTTTATCACTATCCCGTTTACAAGAGATGCAGCGAGAAAAAAAATAAGTGCTGCTGCCATAATATACGAGGGTTTCCGAAAGACATGCTGGTGTACTCCTGTACCCAGCAGTTTTAAGGCCAATATGGTCATGATGGCAGTTTCTATCATTATCCGCAGAGTCCATGCAATAGCGGTTCCCAAAATCCCGGCATATACGGTCATAGTCCACATGACGGCCACATAAACCGGCAACTCGATCATGTTCAGTTTTGCTGTCAAATCCGGTCTGCCAATTCCCTGTATCAGGGCAAAAGATACTTGACCTATGCTGTGAATAAATACGCCGGCAGCTAAAATCTGCATTATTGACGTGCTGTTTTCAGCAAAATCACTGCCGAGCCAGAAAGAAAGTCCTTGTTTTGAAAAGAGGATTATAGCTATTGTCACGGGAAAGAGCGACAAAAAAATATATTTGATGCCTTTTACAAAAAGGTTGAGAGCATGTTCTGGATCTATGGCAAAACCTGCTGAAAAAGCGGGAAATAAAACCCCTAAAATCGCTATGGGAAAAAGCCATATCTTTGTTACAACTTCGCTCGGTGTGGCATAATAGGCCACGGCAGTCAAAGAGACTATGGAACCTATCATGAACCGGTCGAAAAAATTCATGACAGGACTTATCATATTAGTTATAGTCATCCACCCGCCGAAACGGAGCAGTCTGCCTGCCATATCTTTTCTAAAATTGTGTGTTCTGATAATTCCCGGCACGATTTTTATGCAGAACAGAATCTGTGCGATGCAGGCTGTAATACGGCCTGCGACTAAAACGGCAATGACCGGGGCCAGGCTCTGAGAAAAGGGCAGAACCAGCAAGGGAGAGGCAAAAGTATAAATTCCTAATGGAATGCGTACCGCATTGCTCAAATCAAACCGTCCAAAAGCGTCCAGAACTCCCCGTATTCCTATAGAAGGAATGACAATTGGAAGTGACCATACCAGAAGATAAAACGAGATCAGAGTTTCAGATTTGAGATGATCAGGAATCGACAGGATTCTTTCTACAAGAAAGGGTAGGAAAAAGCTCGATATAACAGCGACACATATGGCAAAACCAGCCATAAGTACAACTGCTGTCCATATCAGGCCGCAAATTTCTTTCAGGCTGTCATCTTTATTCTCACCGTGTTTTTCCGCAACCATTTTGGTCAAAGCGCGGCTGAGTCCCATGTCGAACATGCTTAAATATCCGATCAGAACCCATGCAAGAGTTAATATGCCAAATCGGTCGGTTCCAAGTCCTTTGACAAGCAAGGGAATGGCAAAAACCGCCACGATCAGGGGAAGACCGTACCCGATCAGGTTTAATACACTGTTTCTGCCTATTCCTTTTACAGGAACAGGTTTCTTCTTTTTTTTATCGACTGCCATTGGCTCTTTTTTTGATAAGGTTTTCATACAAATTCTGGATATCATCTATCAGACGCAGATGGCTGTAGCGTTCCGACACGAAATTATGAGCATTTTTTACCTGAAAACGAATGGATTCAGTGCTGGACGCAGTCAGGTATTCGAGTCCCCTGGCAAAGGCGGCTGTATTATCTTTGGGACAGCGAATACCGCGCTTACAGATGGAAAAACCATGTTTCGACATTTTTATTTCAGGCCCTAAAAGATCATGAACCCCCCCGGCATCGGTGGATATCACAGGCACTGATGCTGCCATAGCTTCTATAATAGAAACAGGGGTTCCTTCGTTTAAAGATGTCAGGGCGAGAATATCGAGATCTCCGTATACAAAAGGAACGTTTTTTATCCATCCGCAGAAAATAACCGATTCTGCAAGATTTTTACTTTTGCAGTAATCCATGAGCTCCGGCTTGAGTTCCCCGTCTCCAACGATGACAAACTTAACCTCAATGTCCGGGTTGTTATCGACATATAATTTTGCGGCATCTATGAACATCCTGTGGTTTTTAATGGGAACCAGTCTGCCAACGATACCTATCAAAAGCATATTCTCGTCGATATTCATATATTTCTTGAATTGCCCTTTCAAAAATCTGCTTGAAAAAAAAGGACTCAGATCGAAACCCAGACCTATGGTTTTTATTTTTTCTTCAGGCGCGATACAATATTTATTTGCCAGTTCCTCTTTCTGGGTATGGCTGATAGCAATAATGGCATCGCAAGCCATCGCCAGGAGACGTTCGATATTAACGAACATTTTTGAGGTCATCTTGCTGAAGTAACCTTCGAATACATGCCCGTGAAAAGTATGGATCATTATTACATCGTGCCTGCCGAGCAAATTATAGATAATAGTTGTGAATCTTGCACTCGATCCGGCCTTTGCAGTATGGGTATGAAGGATATCGGGTTTTTCACGAACCAGTATCGCAAATATCTTTAAAAATGCCTTCATATCAGATATCAAGCGGATTTCCCTCTGTAATTCTGGAATGATGACCGGTTTTTTTTCATTCAAATGAAAGAGATAACTCATATCCCCTTCATTGGGAGATATATTTCCTGTCAAAAGAAGGGTATCGAATCGATCAGGATCAAGTCCTTTGTTCAGAAAATAGACATGAATGGCCGGTCCTCCGATATTCATTCTAGTGATGACATCTATCACTTTTATTCTTTTAGAACTTAAACTTTGTGTACGTTTTTCAGGCTTTATTACATTCTGGCAAACTTTTTTTTGAAACGAACTTTGAAAATAGTGCATCAAAAGAACACAGACCAGCCTCATCCCTAGTCCCGCAAGTACCAGAGGTTTTAATATAAACAGCAGGGAATGAAAATGTTTGTCGAACAGGCGATACACACTTTTATGGAATTCTACAACAGACCTGAATACCTTTTTTTCACTGCTGCCGCCCACATAATGATAAGCTGTCACATTGGGATAATAGATAACTTTCCAGTTTGCCGTCCACATTCTTTTACACCAGTCCGCATCTTCCCAGTACATAAAAAAACGTTCATCGAAAACTCCGACTTCTTTTATAGCCTGCCTTCTGACTACCATACATGCGCCTGAAACCCAATCTACTGGCATGGGCGTTTTGCCGTCGGACTTCATGCTCAAAAGATTTTTCGATGTAATCGGATTGTTGGGAAATTGTTTTGAAAGAAAAGAAGACCGTCCGAAAAAAGCTGTCAGCAAATTTGGAAATGCCCTTGCAGAATTCTGGAGTCTGGCATCATGATCAAGAATTTTTGGTCCCATAATACCGATATCTGGATGTTCTTCCATGAAATTTATAGAAATTTTGAAAAAATCATCTACTACATAAGTATCAGGATTCAGCAATATTACATATTTGCCGCGTCCCATCTCCAGCGCCTGATTGACTGCCCTTCCAAAACCGATATTACTCGCATTTTTTGTAAGACGTACCTGGGGAAAAAGAGATTTTATTCTTTCTACTCCGTCCGAAGATGCATTATCCTGAACATAAATTTCGGCTTTCAAACCTTTAAGAGCCGATTTTACCGATTCGAGGCATTTTATCAAATGCTCCGTGCTGAAATAATTAACTATGACAATATCTATCATTTATCTGTTTTTCCTGTACCATTCCCAGGTATGTCTGGTTCCCTCTTCAAGAGAAATTTTGGGATACCATCCCAGATTGTTGATTCTGGAAGTATCAAGTCGTTTTACAAGTGTGCCGTCCGGTTTTGATGTATCATATTTAAGATTCCCGGAAAAGCCCACGATGCTGGCAACAAGATCCGCGAGTTCGCTGATCGTGATGTCTTTTCCTACTCCAATATTGATTATCGAAGGATCTTCGTAATGATCCATGAGAAAAAGGCAGGCATCTGCCAGGTCATCGACGTGCAGAAATTCTTCTTTCATGGGCTGGGGGCAGTTTTTAGGATAAATGCAGGAGCTGCCCAAAAATAAAAGTTTTTTTACCCCGAATTTCCATGCGGCGTGGATAACATTTGTCTCAATTGCAAGATTCTCATAGACAAATTCTGCCGGATATGTGGAATTAGCCATAATACCGCCGACTCTGGCAGCAGATAGAAATACATAGTCGGGCCTTTTATTTTCAAAAAAATTAAATACTGCGTTTTGATTTACAAGATCAAGTTCTTTTCTATTTTTACAAATAAGATTTTCATACCCGACCTGTTCAAGTTTTCTGACAATGGCCGACCCCACAAGTCCGCGATGTCCGGCCACATAGATTTTCGCATCTTTTTCCATTTTTTTTATTCCCGCATTGTGCCAAGGGTGCCGCTGTTTGCTGTATATTCCGGGGTTTCAAAGGAAATCTGCACATGGCTCTGGGCTGCAAGGTTGTAAATTTCACCCGACTGTGTCTCCTGGATGATACTGATCAGGTTGGTTGCATCTGTCAAATCTCCGTAATGCATGAAAAATTTGACATTTTCTTCATGAATGTCTTTGTAAAGATAATCGACCCGGCTCGAATTCAAAGAAGATGACCGGCGTTTGATGCCATGTACCGTATATCCTTTTTTTAACAAAAAATCCGCCAGATATGCTCCATCCTGGCCGGTAATTCCGGTTATAAGTGCTTTTTTCATCTTAAATTTCCTCATAAAATATTTAAAAGGCATTATTGCCTTTTCAGTCATGACATTATACGTAAATGTTATGTAAAACAAAAAACCATACACAATTTTCGGAGATAAGTCATGAAAAAATATTTTTTCTTATTTCATCCGTAGACTGACAGTCTCTGATAATCCTTTAAGGAGTTGTTGCCCATGCCCCATGAATCACATGATCATAATTTCAAAAATCTGCTTCTCGATTTTCCAGAGGAAGCACTGGAATGGATTTTGCCACAGGCCAGGCAAAAATGGGGAACTGTCCGCCATGTTGAATTTGTTCGCGAGGAACCGAAAAAACGCAGGCTCGCAGATTCCAACCTGATACTGGACATGCCGATTCTCTTTTCTTTCGATAATCAGCAGCTTCTGCTGTGGCTGATGGAATTTCAGGACGACAAGCTTAAATTTTCCATTTACAAGCTGCTCATCTATACTGCGGAACTGATGGAAGCATATCCAAAAGCTCTTGTGGTTCCTACGGTTTTGTTCACTGACCGTAAAAAGTGGCGCAAAGATGTAATGCGTCGGTTGGAAACCAGGTTTAATGACAAAGTGTTTCTGCAATTTGAGTATCTTTTCATCAAATTGTTTGATTTAAACGCAAGAGACTATTATCATGTACCCAATCCTGTCGTTAAAATTCTGCTGCCAAAAATGAAATATACACCGGAAGAACGGTGGGAAGTCATCAGGCAGGCTTATATCGGCCTTTTTCAGCTTGCCGGCCCAATGTTGTTTGACAAATATTCGGACTTTATCGACATATATGCCGAAGTCCGTGAAGAGGAACGCTGTGCGGTACTTGGTGAAATAAGAGAACATAAGGAGAATGTCATGATTATGCAGATGATTAAAGAAGAAATGGCTAAGGAAGTGGCTGTAGAAGCAACTATAACGGTTTTAGATCGAATGCTTCAAAAAAAATATCACCTTTCACCTGAAAGCCTGACTGACAAACTGAAAGGTATGAGTTCCGAACTGTTGCTTGATCTGAGCGATCATATTATGGACTGCAATTCGCTTGAAGAAATCGAGCTTTGGATCAGGGAACAAAAACAGAGCAGGGAAGTTTGAAATAACTTATTTTGCTGTGCTGTATCAGGTATGCTGTGGCTGATGGATTTTCAGGAAGACAAGTAGCAAAAAAACAAAAAATCATTTCAGCCCCAGCGGGGCGGCATATTGGCCGCAAACCTGCAAAAATCGCTTGAATACAAATCTGAGCAAAGTTAAAATGTCGAAAGGAGTGGCAAAAAAAGTACCCATGAACTGATGCCGGATAATTATTTCCTCTTTGTAGCCGATCCATCTGCCCTGTTTTGAAACTCCCTTTCCACATATGGCGATGATTCCATTGATTTTGTGATATGGCACTTTTTCAAAAAACAATTTCAGGTTCAAACGATAATCGCCTGAAATCCGAAAACCAGAACTGTTTTCCTTTTCATCAAAAGGTATGTTGTATCGAAAGTTTTTAAACACCTCCCTGTGATAAAAAGTGCCTTGATGATGAAGGGTATTTTTTAACCAGAGCTTTTTATTGAAACAGCTTTCAAATATTTTCCCCCTGTCATCGACCACATTGCCGAACAGGAGCCAAACTTGTTTTGGCAGAGGTTCTGCACAAAAGATTGAGTTCAAAGTTGAGGAAGAAAAAAAAATATCATCCGCACCCATGAAATAAAGCCACTTGCCCCTCGCTTTTTCGATTCCTTTGTCCATTGCATCATATATACCAGTATCAGGCTCCGATACTTGATAATCTATCATATGGCCTAAACTTTTCAAGATATCCTTTGTCTTATCTTTCGAGGCTCCATCGATTATCAGCAATTCCTTTGATGGGAAAATCTGTGAATCGATGTTTTTAACCAGTCTCTCAATATACCCTTCACAATCTTTTACAGCGCATATGATACTGACAAGAGGGCGGCCTGTTTCATCTGCCGGGCTTGCTGCTGCTTCAGGTATCACAGAAAAACCTTAAAAGCTTCCAGGGCTTTCCTACTACAAGAGGTTGAATCGAAACAGTCCGTTCCTTTTGTATCGATTCCAGTTCATATGATTCCGAAAACTTAATGGTAAAACGTCCCTTATCTGGAAAGACTGAAAACTCATGCCTGCCGTCGATTTCGACACGATATCCGATATTATCGGGTTCAAGCTCAAGGTGAAGTTTTTTCCATTGTCGCGAATCATACCAGGGAATGCGGATTCTGCCTTCATTTTTGTCAGCCATTCGATTCAGCGAATCATGATGTCCTCCCCCCCAGGCATGTTTAAACCTTTTGAGAGCGCTCAGGACGAGAAAAGTAGGGATATCATTCACTTGCCTGCTTTCTTTTTCAGCCAGATCGTTTAGATAAAAACCGAGCCATGACAGAGGCAGACTCGTTTTTTTATACATCCGTTCGATTCTTCTTATCTCCCTGTAACGAATGGGATCACAGCTTGAAGTCTTGGTTCCCCGATAATATCTGACCGCTGCCAGGAGTTTTGGAAGATAGCGAAATTTTGCGCCGTTCTGCGCGAGCCTGCACCAGAGGTCCCAGTCCATTGTATAACATAGATCGGGATTCACCCCTCCAGCAGATTCATATGCCCTGCGGCGCACGAAACAGGCTGGCTGGCAAATATAGCATGAAGATGGTAAAGAATCGGGGTCAAAGGCGCGGGTATGTGGAAAATATGATATAAAAAATCCATTCTCATCCACATGGACAGCGTCTCCGTAAAGAACATCAATGTCCGGGTCATTTTCAAAACAGGCTTCGACCCATGAGAAAGCCCCCGGAAAATAATAATCGTCGGCATTGAGCCATGCCATTATATCACCCGAAGTTCTTTCAAACCCCTCGAATATGGCGGCTGCCTGTCCATTGTCAGGGCCGATGCTCATCCATGAAACCATACCCAGATATGGTTTCACGGCCTGCCCGAAGCCGTCTGTCGATCCCCCGTCCATCAGGGCGAGTTCATAATAGGCTTTATCCTGGGATTTGAGGCTTTCCAGTGCCCAGGGCAGAAATCCGCTCTGGTTCAGATTAGGAATAACGATAGAAAAATCAGTCATTGATAAGATTTCGGCGATTTAACAGATATCATTTGTTCTGTACCACTGCCATGCATGCCGAATTCCCTCGTCAAGAGAAATCTTGGGATACCATCCCAGACCATTGATTTTTGAGGTGTCTAACCGTTTTACGAGTGTCCCGTCTGGTTTTGATGAATCGTACCTGAGATTTCCTGAAAAACCCACAACACCGGCAACGAGATCAGCGAGTTCGCGAATAGTGATATCCTTTCCGACTCCGATATTGATTATCGAAGAATCCTCGTAATTATCCATAAGAAACAGGCATGCGTCCGACAGGTCATCCACATGTAAAAATTCTCTGCGAGGAGTTCCTGTTCCCCATATTTCCACTTCTTTCTCGTTTTTTTGTTTTGCTTCATCGAACTTTCTGATCAAAGCAGGCAGCACATGGGAATTTTTTAAATCGAAATTATCGTTTGGTCCGTAAAGATTGGTGGGCATCACGCTGATGAATCGGGTCTTGTATTGCCGATTGTATGCCTGGCACATATTGATACCCGCAATCTTGGCAATCGCATATGGTTCGTTGGTAGTCTCCAGGTATCCCGACAGCAGATATTCTTCTTTCATTGGCTGAGGGCAGTTTTTGGGATAGATACAGGAACTACCCAAAAATAAAAGCTTTTTCACTCCAGATTGCCACGCACTGTGTATCACGTTCGTCTCAATTGAAATATTCTCATATACAAATTCTGCTGGATATGTGGCATTGGCCATAATTCCGCCGACCCTGGCAGCAGACAGAAACACGTAGTCTGGCCGTTCTTTTTGAAAAAAATCGAATACGGCTTCCTGGCTTACAAGGTCGAGTTCTTTCCTGGTTTTACAAACAAGATTTTCATACCCGTCTTGTTTAAGTTTTCGGACTATTGCCGATCCCACAAGGCCGCGATGACCGGCTACATAGATTTTAGCATCTTTTTCCATCTTTTTTTGTTCCCACATGGTGTTTTTTCGAAAGCCTTTATTCCGACTGATTATAAGTTGGAAATCCAGCCTCACAGCACATAAGGTCTTTTTCAGCTTCCTTGATATCCGTATCAATCATTCTTTTTACGAGTTCTTCAAAGGAAACCTTAAATTCCCATCCAAGCTCTTTTCTGGCTTTTGAAGGATCACCGAGCAGAAAATCAACTTCCGTGGGCCTGAAATAGCGTTTATCCACCTGTACCAAAACTTTTTTCGTATCTGGATGAATTCCTTTTTCATCAATCCCTTCACCTTCCCAGACAATGGGAATTTTTACATGATCAAAGGCTTTTTCAACAAATTCTCTTACTGAATGAGTTTCACCCGTCGCGATAACATAATCATCCGGCTCATCTTTTTGCAGCATCATCCACATGGCTTTTACATAATCACCAGCAAATCCCCAGTCTCGTTTGGCATCCAGATTTCCAAGATAAATATTGTCCTGCAATCCAAGCTTAATCCGGGCAACGGCCCTTGATATTTTCCGGGTCACGAAGGTTTCTCCCCTGATGGGGGATTCATGATTGAACAGAATACCGTTGCAGGCATACATATTATAGGCTTCACGGTAATTGATCGTTATCCAGTAGGCATACAGCTTTGCGGCAGCATAAGGACTACGTGGATAAAAAGGGGTTGTTTCCTTCTGGGGAGTTTCCTGTACTTTGCCGTAAAGTTCACTCGTTGATGCCTGGTAAAACCTGGTTTTATCAGCAAGATCAAGTATCCGGATCGCTTCGAGAAGCCGAAGAGTTCCAAGAGCATCGCTGTTCGCCGTATATTCGGGAGTTTCAAACGAAACCTGTACATGGCTTTGGGCAGCAAGATTGTATATTTCATCTGGCCGTGTTTCCTGGATGATACGGATCAGGTTGGTTGCATCGGTCAGATCCCCGTAATGCATGAAAAAATTTACATTTTCTTCATGCAAATCTTTATATAGGTAATCGACACGGCTGGTATTAAAAGAAGATGATCGACGTTTGATACCATGTACCGTATATTCTTTTTTCAACAGAAAATCGGCCAGGTACGCTCCATCCTGTCCGGTTATTCCGGTTATAAGCGCTGTTTTCATTTTATCTGCTCCAATTTTTTCCAAAAAATTCAGTTTGTTTTCCGATAAAAAACATGGACGGCAACGCAAGAACGGTAATTGCAAGGTGGGACAACCAGTTGATTCCAAAACCAGAAGCCAATGCAGCGTCCTTGTCGATGCCTACCATTATGAATCCGACAGCCCAGCTTGCTTCCATCGGACCTGAAATCACATTGATTGGCAGGACAAAGGTATAGATCGACAATGTCGCAGCCGTGATTACCTGCCAGAAAGCATCCAGTGACATGGGAATCAGTCGGCAGGAATACATGAACATATAAAACATGCCGAACAGCCCAGTCCAGATTCCCAGTGAACTCAGCGTCAGCCAGAACACACTGCGGAATCGGTTGATCAATGAGACATCCTTTTCAATAGCTTTCATACTCTTATTCATCCGAAAAACCCATTTTTTTCCATTTTCTTTATTTCGAAAAAAATAATTTCCGATTTTAGATAACATAATACGACTTTTGTTGACCATAAACGGCAGCTTCCATAAAATCAACAGAAGAAACAGGATAAACCCGAAAGCGAGCAGATAACTTTCCGCAAAATGGTACTTCCCAGCAAAAAAGGAAAGCCCGATCAGAAAAATTACCATGACCGTAAGGGCATCATAGATCCGAGCCACAAGTAATGTCGATATTCCAGATGAGACATCATATTGACAGACGGTTTTGAGCAATACCACATAAGAAGCCTCGCCGGTCCGAAAAGGAAGTACCCGGTTGTAGAACTGATGCACCAGCACGATGGGCAGCAATTGCCCCGGAGATATGGTTTTTCCTGTTCCCTGATTCAGCAGCCAGTTGAAACGAAGAGTCCGAAGTATCATGGTAAGATAATAGATGACAACGGACAGACATAATGCTTTGCCAGAAATTCGGCTGTACATGTCCATAGCTTTTCCGATATCCACGGATACCAGCAATATAGCGACAATGAGCAGTGTCAGCAGAATTCCAGACCATTTCAATCTTTTTTTACCGGCGCTTACTGTTTTCATGCCCGTCATTCATTTTTTCCATTCAGATATTTTTCCACAAGATCTTCGCGGCTTTTCTGTTGCCTCCCATATGTGATCATCTCGGCAACCAGCCCGGTGGATATGAATTGTATCCCGATCAGCATCAGCATCACACCGAGAATCAACAATGGTCGGCTTCCGATGCTTTCCCCTCCGAACCAGAGAATGGTGAGATAGAAACAAGTCAGAAAGCCCGTTGTGGAAAACAAAAGGCCGATTCCCCCAAACAGATGCATAGGCCGTTTCAGATACCTGGTCAGAAAAACAACGGTGATAAAATCATAAAAACCCCTGTAAAAACGGCTGATTCCAAATTTGGATGTACCATAAGGTCTGGAATGGTGTCGAACCGGTATTTCTGTCACCTGAAAGCCGGATGAGTGTGCAATGGCAGGTACATACCGATGAAGCTCTCCATACAGAGAAATTCGGTTTACGACCGTTCTGCGGTAGGCTTTAAACCCACAATTGTAATCATGCAGCCGAAGGCCTGAAACCACTCCTATCATGAAATTGAAGAGTTTGGATGGTAGGTTTTTGCTGAATACGGGATCTTTTCGCTTCTGTTTCCATCCGGAAACCAAATCATACCCTTGCTCTATTTTTTCGATGAACCGGGGGATTTCATTCGGGTCATCTTGCAGATCAGCATCCATAGTGAAAACAATTTCCCCGGAAACCCGGCGGAAAGCCTCGTCCAGGGCCACTGATTTCCCAAAATTCCGTCTGAACTTCAGCACTCGAACACGATCGTCGTGTTCACTGATTTCTTTCATTCGTTTATAAGTGGCATCTGTACTGCCATCATCCACGAACAGAATTTCATATCGTTCGGTCACTGATTTCATTGTTTCCGAAATTTTTCCATGAAGAATACCAATGCTCTCTTCTTCGTTATAAGCCGGTATGACAAAAGATATATCCATATTTATTTTATTTTTCTTTTGTTGTTATTGGTGTTAGCTGAAGATTTTCAGGCGTTTGAACCACCAGTTTTCTTGTATCTGAATTGATACCAAGTTCTGCTGGAATGAAATATTTGTCGAATTCGATTTTGATTTCACAAGTTTTCTGATCATCTGAAATTTTGAATTCAGATACATCTATCAACAATTCATAACGATTTTCCTTTACAAGCAGTGATGATGGAACTGTTTTGAACAATTCGCTTTCTTGATATCGAATTTTTGCTTTGGCCGCTGGAAAATTTCCTTTGAATGGTTCCTTATGAATATCGCCTTCAAAACGCATTATGGGTCTGTGCATTAAAATATCTGCCGGAATCATAGCCGAAAACCCTTCATGAGTAATCCAGCCGCCGGAGTCTCCAAACAGGTTTTTTTCTTTTTTCAACTGGATCTGCCAGGTTGCATATAACTCAAAGGTATGATTTTCGATCCGCCATTTTTTGAGAAACATCATTTTTTCTTTTGCATAGGCTTTCAGCTTCGGCCGTAGTTTTTCCATCAACCGATTATACGGTAAGATGTCAAAACCGTAACAAAGCTTGGGGCCTTCCCTAAGCAGCATGAAATCCGTTTTGCTCAGTTCATCCATGATTTTTGCCTCCGCTTTGGAAAAAATCTGTCCCGTCCTTCCGACATTGGAAAAAACCACCAGTTTTTTGTCCTGCTCATATAGTAGAGTTGTTGCAATCCTCGGAGCCAGGTCATCTCGAATTGTGTCGAACAGAATCGTGGGAAAGACCAAGCCCATCCGAGCCGCAAACCGACCCATTTCAAGATGCATATTGACGATCCCCTCAACTCGTTCCCGATCCCTGGACAGAAAACCTGGTCTCGTCAACGCTGCCGCATGTATCCAGATACCTGTAAACAGCGAAATCACAACAAGCAACGATGTCATGTATCTCATTTTTTCAGATACATGTATCGAACATGAGGTGGAATATGAATATATATATAAGATGGTTACAACAAATACTGCCAGCAGGGAAGGATATAAAATACCTCCGACAACCGGGGACTTGGACGCATTGAATGTCAACACGCATAATGGAACTAAAAAACAGATCAGGATAAAGCTGTACGCATACCAATATGATATCTTTATATGGTTTGAGCTATCTTCGCCTTCCAAAGCAACCTGTCGTTTCCCCATGTAAAACAACGTTACAGCGCCCAGCAGGCATATACACAAGACGGCAAGCGTTAACGCACACAGCCCCAGATGGTTTATCAGCAGTTGAATCGGGTAAAACGCCATAGATTCCCACACAGTTTCAATGCCCAGTTGAGCCTTTCGGATCGCACTTCGATTCATGCTCTGAGAAAGATAATATGAAGCAATGGCGTTGAAGCTGACCCAAAGAAAAGGCAAAACCAGTATTATATATGTGACACCAGACATAAGAAAGCCAATAAACCTTTTGCTTTGATGTATTGTCCGAATGGTTTTTGCCCGAAAAAATTCCAGCAGGATAATTCCCGCACCGGTCAGTAAATATATTCCGGTCAGATAGACAATAGTGTTGTGGCGAAACATGAAGAGGTAAGCTCCGACCACACCGGTGACAACCGACCATTTTTTATCCATAAAAACATCGGAACGAAGTCCTGATAATAGAAAAATTCCAAACAGACAAAAGGAAATGAAATCGATTCTGAAATCATGATATCCACCTGCATAATTGAAAGGAAATACAGACGCTATTAAAATACCAAGAGAAATGAATGCTACTTTTTTGGAGCGACTGAAAAAATACACAACATAGATGAGCATTGCCTGAAACAGGGCATAATACAAAAAATTTAATGTAATGGCATTGAATCTGTCTGGCCCGTTCAATAAAAAGGAAAACGCTCCGTGCAAATGAAGAAAAGAACCTGTACCTCTGGCTTTGAAGAAATCCCATTCCAAAGCATTGAACAGTCCTTTGTGCAAAATCATGTCATACAGGCTGAATGCTCTGGACAGGTATGCACTCTGATCTGAAAAATCAGGATATCCCCAAAGAATTTCCCGGTATGCATATTGTTTGAACAAAAGCCATTGTATGGAAAGTAGAACAGCGAAGAGCAAGGCCGACTTCATATGGTCATTTGTAATGGAAACTGATTTTTTCATTGTTTTTTTATCTCTTGAATTGTTGTTATGTCAAATTAATAGCGCAACAGACCAGCTCTGTATAATTTATGAAACAAAATGTGTCGTACAAGATAAGGACGGATCGCCTGCTGAATCTGGGCATCGTTTACATCCCGGCCATGACATCGCTTTCTCAATCTATTCATTTCCCTTGTACCCAGATCCTCAATTTCACCTGAAGTCTTTTGATGAGGATGAACCCGGAACGCTCCAAGAAAACGTGGTACACGGACAAACTTTGCTCCAGCCTCTCTGAATCTCAAAATAAGATCCCAATCCATGGCAAATTTGAAACTCTCATCTATCAGATTTCCTGCTTTTTCCCATATACGCCTTCTCCAGAACATGGTTTCCTGTGGAATGAAATCCGCCCAGGAAAGCACTTCATCATCATGACTGGGCATGACCCATCTGCCGATTTCCTGTCCGTATTCGTCAACCAAGACCCTGTGGCCGTATATTACATCTACATCCGGGTGTTTCTTAAAATAGTCGGCAACATAATGCAAAGTACCCGGCAGGATAAGATCGTCCGAATTCAGATAGGCCATTATCTCGCCTTTTGTATTCTTAAATCCCATATCAATAGCATGTGCCTGTCCCCGGTCTTTTTTCGATTCCCACCCGGCCAGTCGATCTTCGTAAGCCTTCAATATTTCAGTTGTACCGTCCGTTGATCCGCCATCTTGTACTTTATATTCAAGTGTGTCATATCTCTGATCTATAACACTTTTTATAGTTTCTTCAATAAAATCTGCCTGGCCATAGGAAGGGGTGACAATTGTTATCGATGGCTGTTCATCAATCAGCTTGTTTTTTGTGTACCATCCGGGAATATGAAGTGATCTTGGCTGGTAATGGTATAGATTTCCGATACGCGGGGCCAGCCAAGTTTTCAGACGCAGCTTTAAGTTCCTGCGTTTAAAGCCTTCGATAGCTTCCTGCTGTTTGTGGATCACTTCGAGGCGGGCTTCCGCTATTTGTGACAAATTTATAATATTTTTATCTTTTTCCTTGATCAACGCCTCGAAAGCTTTGCGTTCGTTTTCCTGGCTCAGGATCATTTCTGTCCGCATCTTCTCGAAATTTTCTATGATATGGAGACGTTCACGGTTTGTAGTACCAAGCTTTTCAATTTCATTCTCATATTTTATACAAAGCCCATCCATGGCCTGTTTCTGATATTCGACGGTCTGCTGGCGTTCCTGTGCCAGACCGGCAAAATTTGCAATTTCCCGGTCTTTTAAAGATGCCTCGTAAATCAGTTTTTCATGATCTTTGGCAAGAATTGCCTGATCTGTTGTAAGTTTTTCGTGATCTTTGGCAAGAATTGCCTGATCTGTTGTAAGTTTTTCGTGATCTCTAACCAGGCACTTATGTTCGGATGTCAAACGATCATATTCCGAGGCTTTTGTCGTAATATCGAGCCAGCTAACTCCATGTTCATGTGCAAACTGCCTGACTTGACCGTCAATGGCTTCGGGATAAAAGAGTATGACATCGTTTATAATCATCAAATTATGAGTGTCACTCAACCGATCAAGAGATTTTGTTATATCGTTTAAATTTGGCCACTGGCTGTATTCATGAGGTTTTCCAGGTGAACACATGAAAAGGCGGGCATCATCTATTAAAAGGGCGCTGTTTTGATTCAAATTCCCTATGGAATCGATTTCCGCAATCAGCGGACACTGAGAAAACTCTCCGGCTGTGTTCTCATCCGCACACCAGTGTGCATCAAGCCAGTACAGTAAGTTTTGACCGTTCAGATTGCATACGATTTCTGACAATACGGAGCGTGAATCACCTTTCATGATTGTAACAGCTTCATCATCCGAATATTTTTTTGACACCATCTGAAAATATTCATCGGAACATTCAATAGAGAACAGTCTTTTAAAAAAAGGTCTGACCAGCTCAATGGCATCCCCTCTATATGTCCCAGTTTCGATAAAAACATCAATATTCAGGAATGTCTGAAGTAAATTGACAAGCTTTCTGTCAATGGAGAAATGGATTGCTCCCATATTGTCAAACCTCTTTACAGTTTTTGATGGTATCCACCAAGCATCGATATTCTTTGATTTGTGCCGGAACGCCATAAACTATTGCATAAGGAGGAATATCTTTCGTTACAAGACTTCCGGCACCAATTACAGATCCTCTTGAAATTGTTACCCCCGGCATAATCTGTGCGTGTGCTCCTATCCATACATCATCTTCTATAACGACCGGACTGGCCAGCATGGTTTTCCACATCTCTTTTTCATTATAATCATGGGTCAGAGAAGTAATTGCGACATGGCTTGCGATCATACATCTTGCCCCGATAATCACGCGCCCTCCACACCATATATGTACAAAAGGTGCAACAGATGTATTATCACCTATATCAAGAGCTTCCGGGCCGTAAAATACAACTGGCTGATAAATCATGACATTGTTTCCGCAATAATGCATGGACAGCTTCAGATGAGTGTTTTTGAGCCATCCGGCAAGACATCCAACGCTATTTGCAATTAATTTATATACTATTTTACACCAATTGACCATTATGTTATAAATTTTATTTGTTGAGTTCAATCGTTGGCTGCCAACGTCCGATGCAGACGCCCAATCAGATCAAGCCGCTCAACGCAGATCTTTTGCAACCTGTCGATCAGATCAAGACGTTCTTTGCAGGTACTGGCAAGTTCAGCATTTTTTTCAAGCAATGATCTAATTATTTTTATCAGGTCATCAATCAGCGGTTCTGCTCCTTTGAACACTGAACCAGACTCAGGCATGATAAACTCGCTGTTGTAATATCCAAATTTTTGCATAAGCTCTCCATGCAGCCGATAAAACAGGTACTCATTCGATGCCGACCAATTACCATCAGGTTCAAAAACCTGACTTCCTTTATTGAAAAAACCAGGCTCAATTTTTTTGAGTTCATCACGGGGATTCACCCATTTACGGATTTCGCCCTTGAAACCGATAAAATTTGCAATTTTCAGCAATGTTTTCATATCAATATCAACGATATCTTCAAACCGGAGTGACATGGAACGGATTTTTTCCCTATCATTCCAAAGATAATAATGATCAGACCAATTACCATAGGCATCGTTTCCGATAATCAGGTCTACCATTCCACGAAGTGGTGTGAAATCCTGGTAGAATTTTTTATAACTTTTTACAGCAGATCTGCCATCACGGACAATATAAATAAAAGGTTGGTTGTCTTTTGGGGGCAGATGGGTTTTTATGAAAACCGTTTCTTGCGAGTTTTTAGTATGTTCATAGAAATCGTCCCATTGGCCTTTCATCTCTATATGACCGATCAGATTCGGATTGGTCTTGAACTCGCTTTCATAATGGATCGGTTCATCCGCATAAGAACAAATATCGAAACAATGTTTCAATATGGTTCGAAGCAGGGTGTTCCCAGATCTCGGATATGATGCCAGCCAGATGATCATTATATTGAAATCCTTAAATATACCATTAATTCGATACAGGTCTGGCTATATAGATGCAGGACATTTTTTTTCCGACTTAAAATCGTCTCCAAACCTGTCGGTGGATACCACATCAAAACCGAGAAAAGCATTATCTGGCGTACAAAAACTGGCAGAAAACGGCAGGCCGAACATCCCGAAAAAGGGCGCTTTTTCTTCTTCATAATTCCATATCACCTGCAAAGGCCCAAGTTGAGGGGTTTCATCCAACTTTTCCACCAGAGTACTCTTGGCTCCAATTAAGCCAAGTGCAATACTTATCGTATATTGTCCTCCTTCCAGCATCATCGCTATATCCATTTTGAAAATGGCTTGTTTTCCTATCCCAAGCAGGGGCGGGTCAATCCGCTGGTTGTATGATCCGCTGGAAAACACGGTCTGGTCATAACGATTTTTGACTGTCAGGGCTATATGCACAGGGTCTTCCATAAACACTCTGTATAACACTGTAAATTTCAGCTTTCTGCCCAGTATGCAATCAAAGGTTTGATGGTTATCCTGATCACGGATATCCACAGCTATAATTTCTGCTTTTTTCCGATTCCGGTCTTCGTTATCAATTACAGGACAATGCCAGACAGCCTGTTTTTCCATTTCATGAAAATGATTGTCGTTTTCTTCCGCTCCTCCTTTCGGATTTTCTTTTATCTGATCAATTTTTGGGCAGTCTTCCCATTTTTTCTCATTTTTTGGTATGTAATTTGGGTCTGTCTTATAGTACCTGATAATAGCGTCTTGTGCAGGGCCGTTAAAAAGGGCTTGTCCTTTGTATAGCAATACAGCATTTTTACATAAATCTCGAACGCTTGCCATGTCATGGGAAACAAAAAGCAAAGAAGTTCCGTTCTCTCGCAATACCTGCATCCGCTTTGCACATTTTTGCGCGAAAAAAATATCTCCCACGCTCAGGGCTTCATCCACAATCAAGATATCGGGTTCCACAACCGTTTGAACAGCAAAGGCCAGCCTGACAAGCATTCCACTTGAATAAGTTTTTACCGGCTGTTCCAGATACTGGCCGATATCAGCAAAAGCCGCTATTTCATCAAATTTCTCCTCTATTTCATGAGTTGCAAGTCCAATGACAGCACCGTTGACGAATACATTTTCCCTTCCTGTAAACTCAGGGTTGAAGCCTGAACCAAGCTCAAGCAGAGCGCCTGTTCTTCCATCAATCTCGACTGTTCCCGAAGAGGGAGTCAAAGTTCCGCATATGATCTGTAACAGAGTGGATTTACCTGATCCGTTTTTGCCGATAATCCCTAACGCATCTCCTTTTTTCACCATAAAATTAATATCGGTCAGGGCTACGAATTTTTTATGATATGTTTTCCTGTTCCACAACAAAGCCTGCTTCAACCTGTTTATTGGCTTATCATATATATGATAGCATTTGCTCACATGGCTGACGCGAACTGCAAATTCAGTATTCATATCATTTTCAACGTTAACCATCAATTATACGACATCCGCAAAAGCTGATTTGCTTTTCATAAACCATGCAAATCCCAACGACAACACAAACAGAGAGAAGGCAAGACCGACAAGATATGCCTGCCATTGAGGAGTCATTCCCCACAATACGACTTTACGGGCATTTTCCACAAAAGCAGCGAGAGGGTTCAACATGCAGATTATCTTAAAAGATTCCGGAACTGCCGTAATGGGATAAAAAATTGGGGTAAGAAAAAAAAGTATGGTTGTCATTATCCCCGCACTCGCTGACAGATCCCGGATGAAAACTCCAAGGGAAGCCAGAGCAAAACCACATCCGAGGGTGGTAAAAAACAGGGGCAGCCAGACTACAGGCAATAAAAGCACTGTCCAGGACAGAAAATTGCCTGAAATAACAATGCCAGCAAATAAAATCAACAGGCTGAAAATAGAGTGGATCAATGCGCTTAAAAAACTTACAACAGGAAGAATTTCCAAAGGGAAAACCACTTTTTTAACAAAATTGACGTTTGCCAAAATCAAATTCGGTGCTGCATTTACGACCTCTGCAAAAATATGAAAACTGATCAGGCCCATAAAAAGGGTAAAAGCGAATGCAGAGGTTCCTTCATCAGACAAAATCCCCCATCTGGACTTGAAAATGGTCGAAAATACGAATGTATATACGCAAAGCATTACCAAAGGATGGATAAATGACCAGCCCAGGCCAATGAAAGACCCTTTGTAGCGTCCTGTCACCTCCCGCCAGGTTAGCTGCCTGATCAAATTGCGATAAGACCACAGATGAAGCCATATCCCCATTGGATTGATAAATTTGCTTATCGGTTCGCTTGCAGATGTTCGAACCAGTATTTTTGCGCCCACATCTTCCTCTTAGCTTTAATTTTTTTTAAAAGCATCATTGCTTTTCCGGATTTAACGTTATACATTAACCCGGTTATGTCAAACTTAAAATCATACACATTTTTTAAAGGAGAGTCATGAGAAAAGCATTTTATATTATTTTAACCCTGACTATAGCGGTATCCAATATTTCGATGGCCGCAGATTCCACAGATTCCACAAATCTGACCATTATATATAGTGGCGAATTGCAAGGCAGAGTCAGACCAATATCAGAATGAGGCGGAGCAACAGCGGGCGGTCTTGCCCGTAGAGCCAATATAATTGAGAGTATTCGGCAGACAAATCCAGCCATGCTGCTGATAGACTGCGGTGGAATATTCGCAGATGATAGTAAAGACAAGCTGATGCGGGCTGATATCAGTCTGCAAGCCATGAATATCATGAGATATGATGCTATGAATATAGGGTCTATGGATTTTATTTTTGGTACCGAATATCTTGACAAGCGAAGCTCGGAAATCTCTTTTCCTTATATATCGAGCAATCTGGAATTTGATCCCAAAGATTTCCCTTCTGTCTCCCCTTATGTGATCAAAAAAGTGGGAAAAATTAAGATTGCAATCCTCGGCGTGCTGCCAGAAGATGGTTTTGACAAGCTTCCTGCGAATGCAAGAAATGAAAAAATACGAATTATATCTCCTGAAAAAGGGCTTGCCGAAGTTCTGAAACAGGTAAAAGGAAAATCGGATATAGTTGTTCTGCTTTCCAACCTTGATTATGATTCGAACATTGCTTTGAGCAAACAATTTGAAAGCATTGATATTGTCTTGTCAAGCGGTAACAATTCATCCTGTCATGACCACGGCGAGGATAAGGATAAGGGCAATAAGGACAAGGGCGAGGGTAAGGATAACAAAATCAGTGAAACCGCAAAAGTTTTTCAGATACCGACACAGGGTAAATACATAGGGCAGTTACAAGTCTCCATTAAAGAGAATGGCGGGATTGAAGTGACCATGAACAAGCAGATAAAGCTGGGTAATTCAGTCCCTGCAAATAAAAGGATTACAGAAATTATCAATGCCAGGGTCGCGAAAACATGGAGTGATAAACGACAGGAGGCCAGGAAAAAAGCCTTCGATAAAATGCATGAAGAATTGAGGGAAGGACTCAAGCAAACCCCAGAGGAATTTTTCAAAAAATATCAAAAAGAGCGGGAACAATATAACAAAAATTCACTCAGGAAAAAAGCCTTCGGTAAAAAGCATGAAGAATTGATGAAAGGACTCAAGCAACACCCGGAGGAATCCTCCAGGAAACCTCAAAAAGAGCAGGAACAATATAACAAAAATTCAAAACAGGGGGGGGATAGCAAATGAGGCGGATAATAATTTTCTTTCCCGCTGTTTTTGTAATGGCAGCAATTTTTTTTTCTTCTGGATGCGCCTCCTGGATGAATTTGAGAAATACCGAAGATGACCTTCGCAAACGCGTAGAGGGAATGCTTGAAGCAAGAAACAATGGCTATTGGGATGATGTTTATGATTATTACAACAAGGAATATCGGGACAGCATAACAAAAAAGCAGTTTATGAACAGACCAAGGGGCCTGAGATTTATTGCTTATGACATTCAAGTAATTGAAATACAGCCATCAAAGACCCAGGCAAAGGTCACGATCAGGGAAGAGGTTTCTTACAAGGGACGCAAAACAAAAGGGCAGATAACAACCGACTGGATTATCGAAGAAGGCCGATGGGTGCAAAAAATTGATCCGAAACGGCAGATGAATCCTATTGTAAGCCCAGAGAATAAATAGTGTCGGGAACACAAAAACCGGATAAGTCTATAAGTGTTGACCTGGATTAACCAACTGAAATACTATGCTATTTAGCCTTGACCTGATGAGATTTGCCACCCCAAAATCAATACTGTCATGGAGTGACAACCCCCATTTTTCAAGGGTTTCCGCCATTAAGGGGTGGCGGAAGCCAAGCATATTTTTTTGACAAACCATATCGTAACCACCTGATTATTTAGAATATAAACCGGGTCAACACTTATAGACTTATCCGCAAAAACATATGAACGGATTATCAAGGGTGTCAAGTGTGATCAAGGCGAAGTGTCCAATCTCAGACTAAACCACTTATTCGGGACTATTTCAGCCAATTGATGTGGGTCGAAATAGTCCCAGCTTCGAATTCAGAGGAGGACTCGGGTCCGTTCTTCATACAAGCCCCATTGATTTTTTCCCCATTCGCTTGATTGATCAATGTTTTCAATTGGATCATTACCATAAAAATCCTCGTACCCCGGCTCTGCCTCAATGACAGAGGCAGAGCCGGAAACGAAGTGAATCGCTGTTTTGTTTTTGGTTTGGTTGGTCGTGTTATGATTGTTTATAACCACACGATTATCACTGTCCATAATTCTCACTGAATCAAATCTTTAAATAAAGGATGCCCCAAATTTTAGCAAGACAGTCGCGGTAGAGATGCCGGTTACCCGACACCCCCCGCTCAGATCCCGGCGTGCGGATTTCCCGCACCGGGCTCCTCAGAATGCTCGCTTCCGCAATCAGCAAAAGAAAAGTTCAAGCTGTTTATAAACAGGTGGAATCCGCTTTCTGATTTTTGGTGTTTCAATACCAAAGACTTTCATCATTCGCCGAAATTTCTTCCATGAACACTGACGCTTCTGGCTTCTTCGGTTCAACCACTTTTTAAGAATCATCATTGATCTATAATAAAATTGGTTTAGACGATCATAGTTGCATGAAAAACCAAAATATCCGTAATGTCCACGTAGCTTGGCATTGACTCTCTCAAAAATTTTCCTTGTGCCAAGATGCCGATTTTTCCTGCACCATTGCCGAAAATCTTGTAGAGCAAACCTCATCTTCTTCAATGAAGTGCGAGGGAACACATACGGTTTGCCTTTTCGACTGCAACGCCACCGAAATTCCAAGCCCAGAAAATCAAAACTGCTTTCCATATGATACACATTGAACGGGATGATCCTGGTCTTTTCCGCCGATAGCTCCAGTCCAAATTTAGCGAGCCGTTGAGGCAGCCATTTATAAAAATCTTCGGCATCTCCCTTGAATTTAAACAGACATACGAAATCATCTGCATACCTTACAAAGAAAATTTTGCCCCGCATATGTTTAGGCACCACTCTTTGAAACCATAAATCAAAAGCATAATGGAGATAAACATTCGCTAAAACAGGAGATATGGAACCACCCTGTGGCGTTCCCAATTCCGGTTTCATAATGCTCTTGTCTTCTTCCAGTACGCCAGCTTTCAGCCACTTATTGATCAATCGCAGAAACGATTTATCATCGACACGCTGCTTCAGCATCTCCAGCATCCAGTCATGATCGATATTGTTGAAATAGCCTTTTATATCAGCTTCAACAACGTAATTGTATCCCCCAAAGCGTAATTCTTTAGCCAATGTTTCAGCCGCATCCAATGCGCCGATTTTTGGTCGGTAGCCAAAACTATTGGGTAGAAAATCCTGCTCAAAGATCGCCATGAGAATATCGCTGCATGCCGTCTGCAAAAGCTTGTCTTCTGTGACTGGTATCCCTAAAGGGCGAACTTTCCCATTCCCTTTTGGAATATTCTTCCTCCTGATAAGTTTTGCCCGGTATCGTCCAGTCTTTAAACGCTCGACTAGATCATTGACATTCTCTTCAAGATCCATTCCGTATTCACGAATGGTCACTCGATCCACGCCAGGGGCGGAACTCTTGTGCAGCCTGCCATACGTTTCCA
>JAUCGE010000065.1 GCA_030377965.1 Desulfobacterales bacterium HSG16 | reverse complement strand
TGGACAGAAACTGTTTCCCCTGGCTTGACCTCTTCTCTGTCAAGAAGCACGATTATTCCCTGCACTTCACTGGTTCCAGAATGAAATCTTACTCTGGTACGGCTTTTCATGGGCTTTCTGTTCCCGGACAGGGAAGCCAGTACGTCAACATGGGACGCGATGTTGTATGCTGTTTTCCCCAGGCTTTTAGAAGCATGGAAAAAGCAGAATTACAATTTTCAGGCAGCAAGCAGCCTCTGTGGGAATATATCTATCCTGCCCAGATCCGCTCTCAAGCAGAACGAGACAGCCTGGAAAAATCATTACGTAATACCGACATAGCCCAGCCTGCCATCGGCGCTGTAACTCTGGCCGATATCAAGATATTGAACATGTTTGGTTTATTTCCAGATGCTGCCTGCGGTCACAGTTTTGGTGAGTTGACTGCCCTTTACGCAGGCGGCTACATTGATGAAGAGACTTTTTTACAACTTGCGGTTGCCCGTGGCAAATTTATGGCTCTGGCCGGAAAAACGGACTCAGACAAGACTGACAATAATAATCGAACAGATGATGATTATGACGCAAATGGTGCAATGCTTGCAGTCAAAGCGCCTCTTGATGCTCTGGAAAATATAGCTGGGCGGATCGGGCAGGATATTGTCCTGGCCAACCGCAACAGCCCTGAACAGGGAGTTTTGTCAGGCTCGACCGAAGCAATCGAACGGGCGAACAAACTGTGCAGAAGTGAAGGCTACAAAACTATTCTTCTGCCTGTGTCAGCCGCATTTCACAGTCACCTGGTTGAAGATGCCGCAATTCCTTTTAGCGGCCTTTTGAAAACTATTGACATAAAACCGGGTACAATCCCAGTGTTTTCCAATACAACAGCCGACCCGTATCCTGATGATCCTGATCTGACCAGAAAGATTCTTGGCCGGCAGTTAGCCATGCCTGTCAATTTTTGCGGACAGATTCAAAACATGTATGACGCAGGGATACGAACATTTGTTGAAGTCGGACCCAAAGGAATTCTTTCCGGCCTGATTGCTTCGATACTCAATGACAGAGCGGATGTTCATGTAATAGCCCTTGACCCAGGAGCAGGAAAAAAATCAGGAACCTCGGATCTTGCCAGAGTTTTATGCCATCTTGGATCTCTCGGATACAGATCAAAGCTTTCATTATGGGAATATCCATTAAAGGCAGTTGAAAAACAGAGAATGCAGATCCCGGTTTCAGGCGCGAATTATCGGTCTATTTCAGATAAAAAAACAAAAAGCTTCGGTACAAATACAAAAAGCTTCGATCATAAAACAAAAAACTCTGATACAAAGACAAGAGATTTCGATCATAAAGCAAAAACGCCTGTCACTCGAAAACGACCTGGTCAGCCTGAACATCCTCTGGCCCAGGCGAAAAGCACCATTGTCAAAGCAGTAAAAACACCAGTCCAAACTCCTGCCCATCAAGGCAGCAACCCCATTGAGCCAGGTTTTATGGAATATAAATCAAGTAACATGAAAACAAACGTAGTGGCAAACGCTCTGAAAGCAGTTCAGGAAGGTCTGAAATCGATGCAGGCTATTCAGCAGCAGACCGCTGACAGTCATAATCATTTTCTCGACACCCAGAAAGAAGCCAGCCGTACTCTCCAGAAAATGATGGAATCCACTGGCAGGCTGGCTGAAATTTCAATGGGTTTTACCGATCTCCTGCAACCCAATCATCAGGAAGTTGAAACCGTTACAGTTTCCAGACAGCAAACTCCGTCTGAAAATATGCAGCATGGTAATATGCCTGCATCAGTTTTTCAGCCAGAACCAGAACCTGTTATAAAACCAACCGCTCCTGAAACGAGCAGAATTGTTCAGCAGCCCGAGCCAATTGATAACGGAAAAAATGATAAGGCAAAAATCGCGGATATGGCTATACAGGTGGTCAGCGATTTGACTGGATATCCGGTTGACATGATTACTCAGGACATGGATATCGAAGCCGATCTTGGGATTGACTCAATCAAGCGTGTAGAAATTCTTTCTACGCTGGAAGAACGAATCCCGGGTCTGCCACAGGTTTCACCCGATGTCATGGGAAGTCTGAAAACCCTTGGTCAGGTTGTCGATTATCTGATGGAAGAATCTTCGCATGATGGGCAGACTCTGAAACAGCAGACAGCACAGGAACGGGAGAGTGAAGCTCCACCCGCTCAGACTGCTTTTGATTCAGCAGGCAACAATGAATCAAATCAAAAAATAGGTGAGACTCTGCTCAATGTTGTTGGAAGGCTTACGGGCTATCCTGTAGATATGTTATCCCTTGACATGGATATAGAAGCCGACCTTGGAATCGATTCGATAAAAAGAGTCGAAATTCTTTCTTCTCTGGAAGAGGAAATGGCAGGACTTCCTAGTGTTTCACCTGAAGATATGGGAAGTTTGAAAACCCTCGGCCAGATAGTTGAATACTTATCTGATACAAAACCGACTGACACAAAACCAGCTGATACAAACTTGGCTCAGGCGCAGACCACAAGCGAATCGAACGCGGCTTTTACCCCGGCAATGGAAAATTCAAAACAGGTTTCAAGCAGCCCGGATGCCTCTCTGGATTCAGAGCATATAGCAAAAAATCTTCTTCAGGTTGTAGCGAACTTGACAGGATATCCTATGGATATGCTATCCCTTGATATGGATATAGAAGCCGACCTTGGAATTGATTCGATCAAGAGGGTGGAAATCCTTTCTTCCCTGGAAGAAGAAATTCCGAATTTGCCAGGTGTGTCACCCGAAGATATGGGAAGATTGAAAACACTGGGACAGATAGTGGAATATCTTTTCGAATCTTTTGGGTTTTCTGAAAACACGGAAGCACCGAAAAAAAAAACTAAAAATATAATAATACCTGAAACAGATTCTTTCCAGATATCACCTGTTATGGCGGAACCAGCAGGGCGGCAGAAAGTTCGTGTTATCGAAAACCCTTTTAAACCGGGCCCGGAAATCAGCCTTCCAGCCGGAACCCGGATTTATTTGACAGACGATGAAGGCGCAGGAATCGGAGAAGCCATAAAAAATGAATTGGCGGATCTTGGTGTCGAAGCTGAAATTATTTCCAGAGATTTTTGCAGTAAAAATGCGAAAATGCCCCCTGCTGCAGGTCTTGTGATAATTTATCCGTCTTCCAGAAACCGGCCTGTTGACCAAACTGGCGATCATGATAGCGGCAACACACAAATTGATGATACAATCTTTTTAAAACAGGCGTTTTCTCTGGCAAAAACATTCGGCCCTGATCTCAATGAAGCTGGCCGAAAAAGCGGAGCTGTCTTTGCAACTATTACCAGGTTGGACGGGCAATTCGGTTTTTCGAAAACACCTGTTCAAAATCCTGTACAGGGAGGACTTGCCGGACTTGCCAAAACCGCTGCCATAGAATGGCCCCAGGTAAAATGTCATGCTTTTGACATTGATCCTGCCTGTGACATTGATCAGGCATATGTGAAACAGATTGCACAAGCCGTGGCTGACGATCTCATTCATAAGGGAGGGCCTGTGGAAATCGGGCTTTCCGGGAATAAAAGATACGCTGTAACCCTTGAGCCTTCACAATATAAAGAAGGTAAAACGGATATTCTCAAGCCAGGTGATCTGGTAGTAGTAACCGGAGGAGCGAGAGGAATAACGGCATCCACCTGCCTGGCACTGGCACATCATAGCGGGTCGGATTTTGCCCTGCTCGGCAGATCCCCTGTTCCAGAGGCTATGCCTGAATGGTTTGAGGGCCTTGAAAGTGAAGCAGAAATTAAAAAGGCCATCCTGCAAAATGAGTACAGTGAAGAAAAAATCAAACCGGCCCAGCTTGAAAGCGCCTATCGAAAACATATGGCCAACCTGGAAATACTCGGTACTCTGGCAGGATTGAGAGCAGCAGGAGTCAAAGCCGAATATTATTCTGTAGACATAAGAGACCAGAAAAAAACAGCAGACGTAATTGATGCTGCCCGAAATCTTTTCGGGCCTGTAAAAGCTCTGATTCATGGGGCAGGCGTGCTGAAAGACAGGCTGATAATCGAAAAAAACTCGGAACATTTCGATATGGTATTTGATACCAAGGTGACAGGGCTGTTAAATCTCCTTGCTTCGACTGCGGATGATCCATTAGTTTATATGGTTTTCTTTTCCTCTGTCAGCGCTAGAATGGGAAATCAGGGGCAGGTCGATTATTCAATGGCCAACGAAGTCTTGAACAAGATAGCCCAGCAGGAAGCTCTAAGAAAACCTGGAACAAGAGTTAAAAGCATCAACTGGGGTCCCTGGGACGGTGGCATGGTTTCATCGGCATTAAAAAAAGAATTTGAAAAAAATAATGTCGAACTGATCAAAATTGACAGAGGCGCTGCCAATCTGATCTGCGAAATGAAGGAAAAAGACACAGATTCCGTAGAAGTTGTCATAGGAGACGGGCTGCCAGGAGGAAATATGATGAACGAAAGTTCGCTTAACTCAATCTGTGAGCCTGAAACCCCGCTTTGCCTGACCTTTAAAAGAGAGATTGATTTAAAAATGCTTCCTATTCTGGGAGCGCATGTTTTAAACGGTTATCCAGTGGTTCCCTTTGCTTTGATGACCGAATGGCTTGGACACGGAGCGCTTCATGAAAATCCCGGTCTTTTCCTTCACGGACTTGATGACATTCGCCTGCTCAAAGGCATCCGGATAAACAATGGGACAAAATATGTTCGGCTTCTGGCTGGAAAGCCTATAAAAAACGGTCAGATATATGAAGTGAATGTGGAACTTCGTGATGATATGAAAGAAGGCAGGGAATTGATCCATTCCCGCGCAAAAGCGATTTTGACGGATGTGTTGGAAAAACCGCCTGCTGTCAATATCCCCGAATATATGAACAACGGTGAATACAGCCGTCCCATGAACGAGGTTTACGAAAAAATCCTCTTTCACGGAATCGGGCTTCACGGCATTGAGGAGATAAAGCATTGCTCTGCCCGTGGTATGATTGCAAAAATTTCATCCGCACCGGCTCCTGAGCAATGGATGGTCAATCCCATAAGATCCAAGTGGATAGCAGATCCCCTTGTTCTGGATTCGGCTTTTCAAATGGCCATCGTATGGTGTTATGAACAACTGGGTACATTGTGCCTGCCAAGCTACAGCGCATCTTATCGCCAGTATTGCCGCCATTTCCCAAAACAGGGCGTAACCGTGCTTATGGAAGTGAGCGAATCAGGCAGGCATAAAATGAAAAGCGACTTTACCTTTATGGATGACGAACAAAATGTCGTAGCCTGCCTGAAAGGACACGAGGCCATCATGGACGAGGCTTTGTTCGAGGCATTTGAAAAATGCAACGTATTGTAACATCATTGCCGCCCTGCCAAGTAACTCATTGGAATCTGGAGTTATTTATAGGCAATAATATGATTGAAAATCAGATTATTAATTCCCACGCTCCGCGTGGGAATGCAGTCTGAACGATCCACATCCATCGCCATATAGACACAGAGCGTTGAAACGAGACTGAAGTACTTTTTTTTATTGGGAATTTATCTATATGTCCAAAAGGAAAATAAAATGGTAAATATAACAAAAGAAAAAGTATTGAGCGGAATTTCCTTTATTAAAACCGATATCTGGCGAATTCGCGCCAAAGATCTTAGCTTTGTAAAAGCTTTTTCTATCCGCATGATAAGAATTGCCATACTGGTAATTCGCGGCATCAATAAAGACCAGGTTATGCTGAGGGCATCTTCCCTCACTTTTTATTCAGCTCTCTCCATAGTGCCTCTTCTGGCAATGGCATTTGGTATTTCCACGGGATTCGGACTTGACCAATTGCTTGAACAGCAATTGATGGAAAACTTCCCGGGCCAGGAAGCTGTCATGACAAAATTGACAGAAATGGCCAGGGTCATGCTTGCAAACACCAGAGGCAGCCTGATTGCAGGAATAGGTGTAGCGTTGTTGTTCTGGACGGTTATCCGGGTGCTTGCAAATATCGAGGGATCTTTCAACAATATATGGGAAGTTAAAAAAGGCAGAACCCTGGACAGACAGTGTATCGATTATCTGGCTGTCATGCTGATCGGCCCTATACTGATCGTGGTTTCTTCGAGCCTGAATGTTTTTATTTCCACCCAGGTTACTTCCATAACCAGGGAAATCGGAATGTTGGATATGATGGGTCCGTTTATTTCATTTTTTTTAAAACGCCTGCCATTTTGTCTGATATGGGTGCTTTTCACGATTCTTTATATTTTCATGCCTAATACAAAAGTCAAATTCATGTCGGGAGTGACAGCAGGAATGGTAGCAGGAGCCATATACCAGTTAAACCAGTGGGGGTATATCCGGTTCCAGATCGGGGTTGGAAGCTATAACGCAATTTACGGTAGTTTTGCGGCCCTGCCTCTTTTTCTCATCTGGCTGCAGCTCAGTTGGATAATTGTTCTGACAGGGGCCAAAGTCAGTGTTCTTATACAAAATATTGACATTTATGAATTCGCGCCTGACTGTGAATGTATCAGTCCGACTTTTAAAAATTTAACAGCCCTTTACATCACCAGACTGGTGGTCAAAGAATTCAAGGAAGGCCGAGGCCCCATAGGCCCGTCTCAAATATCCGCAATCCTTGATATGCCCCGCAGTCTTGTAAACCGCGTGGTTGAAGAACTTGTCTCCAGCGGAATACTTTATGAAATAAGGTTGAGTGACAAAACAGTTCCAGTGTATCAGCCAGCACGGGCAATTGATGACCTGACGGTTTACTATGTACTCAATGCCCTGGATCGAAACGGGGCTGAAGATAAAGATATTCCCATTGAATCAACCGCAACTTTACAGCAATTATCCGACATTCTGGAATCGTTTAAAAAACAGGCCGAAGCATCCCCGAACAACAAAAAACTCAAAAATCTTTAACCTGTTTAAAAGCACATCAGGCAAGCATCTTGAGCTGATTGATGTGGTCAGAGCAAGCGGGTGAACAACGCTGTGTGTTGTCCACCCTGCAAACAAATGTTATGAATTTATACACAGGTATTCTCCAGGACAGTGGCTGGGCTGGATTTTTCAATCGGACAGATTGTCATAAGTTCTATCCGGTTTTCTGACGATCATTACAGAGCATGGAGCTTTGTGCGACACTCTCTTTGCTACACTGCCGAAAACAACCAGTCCCACACCTGCCATGCCGTAAGAACCCATTACGACAAGATCAATACTCTTTTCTTCAAGGCATTTTACAATCTCTGTTGATACATGCCCCGAAAGCACTACAAATTCGCATTCAATATTTCCGATTCGATCTTTATACATCTGATTCATCTGCTGTTCGATCTTCTGCATAAAAGATGGTTCAGGTTCGATTTCGGGTTCGAATGATGCCACCTCAGAGGTAGCATCCGTAAGCATAGGGTTGACCATAGGCGGAACCACATGAATGATATGAAGGCTGGCTTCGTATTTTCGAGCAAGATCAAGGGCTGATTCAAAAGCATCTTCAGCGTGATCCGAAAAATCAGTGGAATAGGCTATCTTTTTAATCGACATAATTTGCCTCCTTGTTGTGTTCGTTATCGGGTATACACCTGAAAATGATAATCAGGGTCGTGGATAAAATTAATTTCATCCACGACCCTTAGTCAGTTTCATTTAGATTTTACAAGGGTTTTCAAGATGTCTTCCTTGCCGAGAATACCGACAAGCTTACCATTGTCCATGACAGGAATGGTATGAAAATTTTTATCTACCATAAGTGTTGCGACATCCATGATCGGCGTGTCCGGCCCTACAATCACAGGATTGGGACTCATGGCCTGACCGACAGTGGTCGCGGCCACCTTTTTCACTTCCTTTTCCAGCTGCATCATGGATGTAAGAGGAAAATAACCGTCCAGAAAACTAAAAAACGACGGAATTGTAAGTTGTTTCTGTTGGGCTATGAGATCACTCTGGCAGATAATTCCTACTATGACTCCGTTTCCATCCAATACAGGCAGCCCGTTAATACGATTTTCGAGCATAAGCCGCGCGGATTCACTTATTTCCGTCTCTTCTGATACGGAAATTACATCCTTTGTCATCACATCTTTGGCTGTCAGCATATTATATCCTCCTGAGTTTGAAGTTATAATCCTTCATATCGGAATGAAAACAGTTTACACTTTTTCATTGTCATTTGTATAGGAAATTATTTATTTTCAAAATTCAGGGGCATGTTCAGGTCCCCGGCCTTATTTTTTCCAGAGTTTCCCGGATGAGTTCTTCTTCACGCCGCTCAAGAGGCAGCCAGTAAAATTCTATTACCAGAACCCTTATGATACTTGCAAGGGGAACTGCTGCGATCATGCCTGCAATACCGAATTGCGCTCCTGCGATCAGGGCAAGCATGACCATCAACGGATGTAATCCTGCGCCCTTTCCCACAATTCTGGGTTGAAGAATAAAACCTTCCACCGCCTGGATAAGAGAAAAAAGAGCCAGAACAGCAAGCAAGGTCACAAGCTTTACTGTCCAGGTCACTCCGCCAGTCAGAATAACTATGATGATTGCGGGAGTAACTCCGATAAGAGCGCCCAGATAAGGAATAAATCCTCCAATGGCAGCCGCACTGCCAATCAATACACAATAATTGCGAAGAGCTGGAAATCCGATAAACCCCATGAAAAAAAGCCCTGCTGCAAACATTCCTCCAACTATCATGGAAACTGTCAACTGTCCTCTTAAAAATCCGCCTACTGCTATATCCATTTTCTTCATAATATCGAATAAACGAACGCGATGAGATGGTGCTGCAATCTTTCTGATCATGGGCCGGATCTTCTCCCAGTCAACTATAATATAGAAATTGATTATCCCGACAAATATAAAAAACGAAAAAAAGCCCACAACTGCTCCCACACTTGAAAAAATACCTTTTGTGGCAATTCCGACAGCCTCAAATCCGCCTGCAGCCACATTTTTCAACCCTGGCAGAACAAAACCTGCTATCTTTTCATAATCGATATGAGTAGTTCTAATTTCTTCCTGTATTATATGAATCAGTTTTGGGTCTATTTGAAAATATTCGCTTTGAGAAATATGATTCAACAAACCGGGAAGAGCGGCCTTTATCGTTTGAAAAAGCCGAATGAACTCGCTTAAAAAAGTTGGGATTAAAAATACGAGCAACAGAAAAACAACTATGAAAATGATAAAATAGAGCATCAAAGTACCCATGATCCTGCCCATCTTCAATTGCTTCTGAAGAGTTATGA
Organism: Desulfobacterales bacterium HSG16; assembly: GCA_030377965.1. Lineage (GTDB taxonomy): Bacteria > Desulfobacterota > Desulfobacteria > Desulfobacterales > HSG16 > JAUCGE01. Next base: position 11,730 of record JAUCGE010000065.1, on the reverse strand, counting down.
CCACAGGTGCCAGGATATATGCAAGCAAAAGGGCTGCTCCAAAAGGTTTTACGATAACCAGAACCAGAAAAAGAGATGGCTTAAGCAAGTTGAATGTATAAAAACCGAATGTAACGATCAGCATTGCGCTGATAGCATAAACCATACGTCGCATCAGAGGATCTGCTATTCTGAACTCAGACATGATCTGCTTCCTTTTTTGTATGTGTTTGTTATTTTTTATACCAGACAGCCTCGAAAATAAATATTTTCTCGGCAGCCGGGTTCACGAACTAATTTATCATTTTACAGCGCCTTGAATACAGACAAAAGTTTTATTCAATCCAAGGTATATTATTTTCTCTGGCATCCCTGATTGATCTTCTTATCTCAGCACAGGCGGAGCGCCGGCAGGTTCAAACCAGACATCAACAAAATCCCACCCATCGGGGGAAGCTTCGGAATAACTGGTTCTCAGATTCATATCTACGCTTTTAAGTGGAGTGCCTTTTATAGGAGCGGGAACAGCACATGATCCGTAAATGTCGCAATCATAATATGAATAAACTAATGCGTTTACTGAAGAAGTTTTGCCGACCAATCCGCCTTTTTCGATAGTATATGATGGGTCAGATGGTGGAACAGTCAGCTTTCCAATGGCATAGCATCTCTTGATATCCGGGCTGTGCCATACCCAACCAATAAGCCCTCCATATGAGGCAGAAGTGGTAAAGGAATCATCATCATTCCACCTGACATCTGCCTGGCTGTAACAATCTGAAATTGAATTTTCATTATTGATGACCGAGCCGATAAGTCCGCCTATATACCTGCGGCCTGAAACCGTTCCTGTTACGGAACACTTTGATACAAAATTTGGAGTATTCCACCCGAACCAGCCGATCAATCCTCCGACATCGTCATGTCCATTGATATTGACATCGATAAGATTGATACTGGTAATATTCACATTAAGACCTGCACTTGCAAACAGTCCTACAGAATCATCTTCAGGCCGGTTAATAGTCAGATTTTTTATCATATGCCCCTTGCCATCAAATGAACCACTGAATTGTTTATCAATGCCGCTTTCCCCTATAGGATCAAAATTATCATCAGGATTCAAGACTATATCAGCTGCAACTTCATAGAATTCGCTGAGTTTGTAATCATTTCCGCTGCCATCATTGTGGGATGTGCCTGATCCGACGTTCTGCAACTGAGTCGGGGTGCTTATCTGCCATGGATTGGCATCAGTCCCATTGCCTGCCATCGGCATATTCAAATTGACAATTCTCCGTGCTTCAAATATGGTGTCTTTATTTACAATTCCGATCACAGCCCCCTGATTTTCAATAACTGAGAAACCGAATCCGTTCGATAAAGAGTAATCTTTTGTAAGAGGGGGGAGAATATTGTTTTTTACGCACCGCCTCCCGGATTCAGCCATGTAGCGGGCCTGAGCCAGAGCGTTACCTGCCTGTTCGTTGTAAGTGGTGGTGGTCGTCGTCGTCAATATCGTTGTAGAAAAAACAGCTATCAGAGTCATACCGACAATGAGCGGAATCAATACGGAACCGGTTTTTTGAAAAATTTTCATGGCCACACCTTTTATTTTCCGATTATTTTCCAATGTAAACCCTGTCTTGAAAAGTGGCAATATGATTTCCAGCGCCCTCATACTTCAAAATTACTTGAACTATTCTTGTATTTATCGAGCCAAAAGAAGAGATAGAAACAGAATCGTAAGCAGAGTAATATGTCAATTCAAAAGATACGATATGGTCTGAAAGAATATCAGAATCAAAATATAATGATTTGCTATCTGCATCAAAAGAAAGCTCACGCTCTATACCTTCGCGATCGTATCTGATCAATTCACTGCCTCCGGATGATATTTCTGTAGAAGGATCTTTGAGTTCCTTAGCTATCCTTGTCATGGCCAGTTGTCCTCGGTGAAAAGTTTCGGAATTTGTTCTCGAAATATCATAAGCTCTTACAATGTTGGTAATCCCCATACCCGCCACAGCACCGAGGATGCCGACGATAAGGATGCACAGTATGACCTCAAGCAGGGTGAAACCTGCTTTTTGTTTCGTGAGACCAACTTTATAATCGTGACATTTATAATTGTCCATTATCAATCAATCCGAAACCGTGTAGAGATTTGTAAGGATCTGCCCGATATCGTTTGCAATCGTTACCTTTAAAATATCGGCAGGATCGCCGTTTGCAATGCCAGCAGGGTCTTCTGTGCCATCAGTGAATTTTATAAATCTGTTTTCTATGGAAAAATAGATACCATAAGCGTTATCCTGCTTATTATCAGGATCTTCTATGCCTATTTTGTTTATTTTCAACCAGGCAAGAGCTTCCATCCATTGTATGGCATTATCACCAATCGAATTTTCGACATCCGGCCAGTTAACAGTCCATGTCGGCTCACTTCCGCCGGTATCACTAATTCCTCCCGCTGGTGTAATACAGATATAACGATGCCCGTTGCCAGCCGTTGGAGTCACCACATCTCCTTCGGCATAATTTGTATCCTTCTCCCAGACAGCATTTTCTTCCATCAGGCTCTTGTAATGAGCCAGAATATTTTCCATTGTCTGATGAAGTTCGAGGGTTTTCTGGTAATTGTGAATGGGTCTGCTGCTCTGCTGAAATGATGTTCCCATATAAGTGACAATCATCGTCGAAAGAATTGAAACGATTACCAGAGTGATAATGATCTCAATCAGGGTAAATCCTGAACATTTTGTGAATTTGTATGAGGCTTTCATGGAATAAAACCTGTCTTTTTAGTGATTACGACCTTGCCCTTGCCACTGGAAAGCTCTATGGTCTGTGTCTTATCGCCTGGACTTCCCCACTTGTCGAATATAACAGTTTCTCCCGAAACTATTGAAACATTATCAGCCAGCGTCCGGGTTTGTGAATCATAACCGGGAAGGTTCACAGTTTTTTCAGTAAAATCATCCTTTTTTACCTTAACGAGCGTGTATAAACTTGGCGTTCCGCTTATAAAAGTTATTTTCCATGAATATTCATCATTGGACAAAGACATATATCGTGCGAACCTGAGATGGGATTTTATGATATCAGTCTCGGCTGCTGTATTACTATCAAATGATAAATTATAACGTGTGGACATCGCCCCGATAATTGAGAGGATTACAAGAATGGCTATGACTTCTATCATCGTCCATCCACCATTGAACTTCCGTGTTGATTCAGTTGAGAGCAACCGGAATATTCTGCCGTTTTCTTTCATTCCACCCTCCGGATTATTCAATACCATACCTTGATATATACCATTTTTGTCTGTTTGTAAAGCATAGCTGACAGCATTGATCTCTTTTAAGGAGAAGCACCTTAAATCAAATAATTTATTGACATATTCAGATATTTACCCTAAATTTTAATCAAAGGTTTTATCATAGCCGTGGTGAATTGCCACGCCTTTATAATGTAAAAAAAGCTTATTATAAATCCGATTAAAAGGACAGCCATGTTGTTTTTAATTAAGACTGCCTGGCTTTTTTCATTAAACATATGAAGAACAAAAATTTTAAAAAAACCAGTTTCTCTCAAAAACGATTGTCAAAATCGGATCAGATGCTTCTTGTAGGTATCAGCCTGGCACTTGTCTACTGGCTGATTGAAACCATGATGCAGATGTTTTTTTCCAACAAGTTCAACTTTTTCACTGCACTCATAGGAAGCAGCCTGGATGAAAGCTGGCCTCGCCTAGTCGTTTTATGCCTTTTTGTAATTTTCGGCTCACATGCCCAATTTACGATCAACAGCCGCAAAGAGGCGGAAGATGCTCTCAGAATAAGTGAAGAACGATTCCGAACACTTGTCGAAAACGTGCCTATTGGAATCATCCGTACTCACCCGGACAGACCTGGCCGGATTCTGATGGTTAATCCTGCCTGCCTGAAAATGTTCGGCTATGATTCCGAAGATGAAATTCGGCAGTTGAGCATAGCCGATCTTTTTATTGATGTGACAGATAAAAATTCCTTTTTTACCAATCTGTTTAAAAACAACAATATCTTCTGGCATGAAGTCAGATTAATAAAAAAAGATAAAGCATCTTTCTGGGGATCGGTCACAGCCAGGTTGTCGAATGAGGATAATATCGATGAAAATCAGTATATTGACTGCACAATTGAAGATGTCAATGAACGTAAGCTGACTGCGGAAAAAATGAAAGAAGACGCTGCCACACGGCAGCGGTTTCAAAGACTGCTCTCCCCCGATCTCGCGGAAATGGTTGTATCAGGCCAGTTGAAAGTGGAAAAAGGGGGCGAAGACCGTGTTGCTACGGTAATGTTCGCAGATATCCGCAACTTTACGGCCATGAGCGAAAATATGCCAGCAGCAGAAATACTCAAGATGCTTAATGAATATTTCGAAGTTGTTGTGGAGATAGCCTTTCTTCATGAGGGAACTGTGGATAAATTCATAGGTGATGGTATAATGCTGGTATGGGGAGCGCCTGTGGTTCATGGAGATGATCCTGCCCGCTCTCTTCGCGCAGCTCTGGATATTCAGGCTATGGTGCTTGAATTCAACAATAATCGCCAGAGTCAGGGAATAGAGCCGATCCAGGTGGGAATCGGAATCAATACCGGCCATCTTGTCGCTGGATACATCGGGGCAAACCGGACCATGAGTTATTCGGTAATCGGAGACACTGTCAACACAGCAGCAAGGTTATGCAACGCAGCAAAAGGGGGACAGATCCTCATCTCCGAAAACACGACAAGCCAGACCTTAAAAGATTCTTTCAATCTTCAAGAGCTTGAACCAATTATAGTCAAAGGCAAAAACAAGCCTGTCAAGGTTTTCGAAGCTCTTGGAGATAAGCGGCCTTCCAATATTCGGTTTTTTCTGAATTAATGAAAGTTGGTACTGTAAAATCAAAAGCAAAAAGGGATGTGAACTTTTTTTTACATCCCTTTAAAGCTGGAATCAATAAGGTTTAGGAAGTACCCATGTTCCCTTAACGTTTGCAGCCTTAATGTCAATTGTATCAACAGTCTCAACATGAATAGTTACAATACTATCGCCATCAGCATTAGTGCCAGTAGTAATATCTACTGTAAAATCGTCTCCCAAGCTGCCCAGTGTAGCCACACCATCCATTCCATTCGTTATGAGGTCTGCCGCATCCGTAGGGTTTACACCCTTTTTCTCCAGAAGCCATTGCCCATAACCTACTGAAAGTCTTCCTTTAACTTCAGAAATAGCGCTTTGAGCTGCGTTTCTTCGAGCCTGGTCTTGAAGATCCACATATTTGGGTATGGCAACCGCAGCCAGAATTCCCAGAATAATGAGAACAGCTATGATTTCAACCAATGTAAAACCATCTTCGTTTTTTAAAATTTGTTTTGTCCGATACATTTTCATACCTCCTTATTTATCCAAAAAATATCTCATTCCTTTAACACAACCTGAATAAGATTCATTTTATAATCAAATTAAAAAACAAACTCAACTTTAAAAATAATGATTACCTTACAAATAACTGGAAGCACAATTTATGCCATATTTTTCACCTTTCTTACCCAAAATTAACATGTGTTAATTATATCAAAGCATATAAAGATGTTATCACCATTATTTTCTTTATATGCAGTTTAAACTGAAATATACACAACATTTTGCAACAATTATTGATGATAAATCATCAATTGTTGATGTTTTTGGTTTAGCACTCTTTTATTGAATTTTATTGTTTTAACGTTTTTTTAAATTCCTTTACATCTATATTATATTTTTTGGTTCTGTGCCAGAGACCTCTCTGATTGATTTTTAAAATTTCAGCAGCTCGTACCTGAACACCATTTGTCTGCCGCAGCGCGTTCATGATCATGTTCTTTTCAATCTCTGCCAACTGCTCATCTATGGACATGGACTGATTCAATGATGGTGACACATTCGCACCAAATCCTTTTTTCAGGGTTTCAGGCAGATGATGATTTTCCATAGTCTTGTCTTCACACATGACAGATGCCCGTTCAATGGTGTTTTTCAATTCTCTTACATTGCCAGGCCATGAATAAGACATCAGCATCTGCATCACCATTGGTGAAATTTCGATGTCTTTTTTCATATCCTTTAAAAAATGATCCAGCAGAATCGGAATATCCTCTTTCCTTTCTTTCAGAGAAGGAATTTTAAGAGAAAACACATCAAGCCTGTAATAAAGATCCTCCCTGAATTTGCCTTGTTTTACCATAGCAGAAAGATCTTTGTTTGTTGCAGCGATGAAACGAACATCCACCTTGATGGTTCGAATGCCTCCTACACGTTCAAACTCTCTTTCCTGGAGAGCCCTGAGAATTTTTCCCTGTGTTTCAAGAGGCATATCTCCGATTTCATCCAGAAAGAGACTTCCTCCATTCGCGAGTTCAAATTTTCCTGCCTTTTTAGCTGTTGCACCTGTAAAAGATCCTTTTTCATGTCCAAACAATTCGCTTTCCCACAACCCTTCGGGTATGGCCACACAATTGAGTTTAATGAAAGGCTTCTTCTTACGGAGACTGTTATTGTAAATAGCAGTTGCTATAATCTCTTTTCCAGTTCCGCTTTCTCCCAGTATCAAAACTGTGGAATCTGTTGGTGCCACTTTGATGATCTGGCTCAAGACCCCCCGAAGGGGTCTGCTGTCTCCCACAATCTCAGGGAAATATTCCCTTGCGTCAACATGGCTCAAGACATCGGTTAGTTGCTCGAACACCTGTGAAAACTGCTCAAGCTTATCAATGGATTTGTTCTGTTTTTCCCCCTGATCGGTTTCCGCCCTCGAAAGAGCAGGATGCTGTCTTGCCCTCTCGACAAATCGTTCAATCGGCCGCAGAATAACCCATACAAGTACAAAACCGCAGCCGAATGCAATGATACCAATAACGATAATTCCCCAGAAAACAGGGCCTCCGAAATCAAGGCCGTGCTTCATGCAGTACTCCGTCAGGCGGAATGTAATGATAGATGCCAGTATCGAAAACCCGGAAAAAATCACAGGAATGATTATATAAAGACTTATGTGAAAACGAACATTTTTCATTTTATTTTTAATGACACTTCTGCCAGTTTACATCACGGTTTTAGTTAAATCCCACATGGGTATGAAAATAGCGAGCGCGAAAAAACCGACCATAGCGGCCAGTGCTATGGTCAATACAGGCCCAATGTATTCTGTTAACTGTAAAGTTGCAAATTCAACTTCGGAATCATAATGGTCAGACACTTCCTTGAGCATTTCTGCAAGTTTACCTGATCCTTCTCCAATTGCTACCATATTGACAATCATAGGTGTAAAATATTTTGCGGTCTTCAATGGAGCTGAGATGCTGTTTCCCTTCTCTATTTCTTTTTTTACTTGCACAAATTCCTTTGATATAGCGGCATTAGCTATCGTTTCGGATAAAATATCCATTGATTCCAGCACAGCCACTCCGCTATCTTGAAGTATTGAAAAAATACTGGCAAAACGGGACATTGAAGCTTTGATAAAAAGCGGACCCAGAATCGGAAAATGAATAAGAAGACTGTCTCTTAAGTACCTGCCGCGATCCGTTTTCAGAAAATAAACAAGAAACGCTGCCACGGAACCTGCGATGATAAAAATCACCAGCCAATAATCAGCAGCAAAATTATATAAAAACAAGCAGATACGTGTAGGAATCGGAAGGGTGACACCCGATTTTTCAAAAGCTTTGGCAAAATTCGGGATTACAAAGGTCAGAAGTACGCCAAAGGCCATAATTAAAAAAGCCAGTACAATGGTCGGATATCGCAAAGCAGCCTTGATATTAGATTTTACATTATCTTCATGTTCCAGGATATATGCCAGGCGATCCAATACTTCGGGCAGTTTTCCGCTGCTCTCCCCTGCTCTTACAACGCTGCAATACAGAGGAGAAAAGACTGTCGAATGCTTTGAAAAAGAGTTGTACAGACTGACACCCTTTTCAATATCCTGCATCATCACTTTGATGATAAAATTGAACTTATTATTTTCAGTCTGTTTTTCAAGAATCTGCAAAAGTTCGAGCATGGGTACACCAGCTTTGAGCATGGTTTTAAATTGTTTTGTAAACAAAATTAAATCCCTGGTTTTTACAGACCGGCCTCCACCGCTCCGCCTCCCGGCATTTCCGGATAATTGTTTACTTTCCTTTACTTTAACAGGTATCTGATTCCGGAGGGAAAGCAATTGATTAACTTTTTCAGGTGAATCAGATTCCAAAAAACCGGATATGATTTTACCGCTTTCATCAATTGCCTTATAAGAAAAATTGGGCATTTACACCTCCGATACTGAAACAAAAAAAATCAAAAATTAAAATCCATATCAGGCCATGATGGCATGGGCTGCTTCATCCGGTGTCGTGATTCCCGCATGTATTTTTTCTGCCACATTTTCTTTCAATGTCTTGAATTTCCCTGCTTTCCATACAACGCGGCTGATTTCCTGGGCTGATTTTCCCTCTATTATAAGGTTTTGAATCATATCGTCTATAAGCAGTATTTCATATATGCCAGTTCGGCCTTTATAACCTGTATTCATACAATTAAGACATCCTACCGACTGCATGAAATTGGCATCACTGGTATGTTCTAACTGCCAGAATTCCAAAATACTTCTGGGAGGAATATAAGGACGACGGCAGAACTGACAGACCTTTCGCACCAGGCGCTGGGCAATAGATATTAAAAGAACTGAAGCAATTAGAAACGGGTCTACTTTCATATCAACAAAACGAGTAATAGCACCTGCCGCATTGTTTGTATGAATAGTGCTGAGTACCCTGTGTCCTGTCAGTGCTGCCTGCACGGCAATTGAAGCTGTTTCCGGATCACGAATTTCTCCCACCATAATCACATCCGGGTCCTGACGCAATATTGATCTGATCCCACTGGCAAAGGTCATACCTGCCCGCTCGTTCAGCTGGGTCTGCCGAATTTTTCCGATACGATATTCCACAGGATCTTCAAGAGTTATGATGTTTATATCAGGTGTATTAATCTGCATGAGAATGGAATATAAAGTGGTGGTTTTCCCGCTTCCGGTAGGTCCGGTACTCAGTATCATACCATATGGTTTCACCATCATGGATTCTACATTTTCTCTATCTGCGTCCGAGATTCCGAGGGATTTAAGTTCATAAATACCAGAACCAGAATCAAGAAGTCTGAGAACCAGGTTTTCTCCATATATGGTGGGTATGGTCGATGCCCGGATATTGATCTCCTTTCTGTTCATCTTGACCGTAAATCTTCCGTCCTGAGGTATTCTGGAAATGGAGATATCCATATTCGATAAAAGCTTGAATCTGGAAAGAATGGGCAGAATCATATATTTGGGAGGCGCGGGTACACCATGAAGCTTGCCATCCACCCGAAATCTGACTTGAACAGAATCTTTCTCCGGACTGATATGAACATCGCTGGCACCTTCGCGTACAGCCTGGGAAATTATTGAATTGACCAGTCGAACCACCGGAGCATCTTCTGCCATATTGTGCAATGAATTTACATCAATATCTTCAGTTAATTCAGACTCTTCATCCATATCACCGTCACTTCTATACTGCATCTCGTCCATGTTTTCTAATACACCGTCCAGCCCGGTATTGGCTCCGTATATGCTCATTATCAAAAGGTTAATTTCTTCCTCTGTACAAAAAATAGCTTCCACTTCAATACCAATTTCCTCTTCGATCATATCAAGTTTCTTAATATCAGTAGGGTCGGTTGTTCCGATACTCAACAATGAACCTTTTTTTCTAAGAGGGGCTACCTGCCATTTATTGGCCATTTCAGCAGAGATAACAGCAGAAAGAATTTCATCTGGTGAATGCCTGTCCTGTGAATATCGTTCGACTTTTAATTGCCTGGATATCATATCCACAATCTGCTGTTCACTGATCCCCCCACCCTGTACAAGAAACTCCCCTAACTTCATCTCGGATTTCTTGATGCTGAACAGAGCCTGGTCAAGTTGTTCGCTCGTCAATAAACCGGCATCGACAAGCATTTCTCCCAGTTTTTTTTTCATTCAAGTCCTGTTTTAATCCTACGAAAAAATTTATTTTTTTGAAAACGGATTGGCAAACCAGACAATATTTTCTTCTGCCGCCCGAATCACCTCACCACCAGAAACTCCTGTCTGATTATTCTCTTTCAGCCAGCTTAACGCTTCGAACTCGTCTTGGAAACATTGGTTATAAATCACCAAAAATTTCAAGCTGCTGGTCATATCTCTATTGCTAATATCTCTATTGCTAATATTCAAGAATGGCATCAGACAAACCTGATTTGGGTCAAATCGAAAAGACTCAAGATTTCTCAAAGCCTTTTCCAGATCATCGGTTTCATCAAATTTGATAAAATATCCCCATTTTCCGGAGATATCTCCAGGTACGGGGATTGCTGGAAACAATATGGGCTGACCTGCAATTACCTGATCAGGGTGACGGATATGAGAATTGGCATCAAGAACATGGTCGAGATATTTTTTATTATATGTTCCATATATTTTTTTTATCAGCCTTCCCAGAATTTCCCCGTTTTTAAGTCCAACTGTTCCCAGATTCTCAGGCAAAAGCACGGACTGGCTTTTATCTGGTTCGTTCTCCCCGCCAATTTTTTTTTCATACCCTGCCTGTTCAATATCCAAAATAACCACGGGCTTTTTTGCTAATGGCATTAACTTATTTATTTTTTTGGTAACAATTACTTCAGTCTGGAGCATGCGTTCCCCATATATTCCATACAACCATCCGATCTGAGCGATAATTCCTATTAACACAATAGAAGACAGAGACCCAGGCCAGGATAATCTTCTTTCTTTCGAACCCGGAGACTGGGCCGCAATACACGACAGAACCAGAGTACGATCTGCAACCCGTCGATTCTTGACTATCATTGCAAGAGTGCATTGATGGCACAGGTGGATGATTTTCCTTGGATACCCTCTGGTCTTACGAAAAATGGTCCACATGGCCGGATAAGTAAACAAAGAGCTTTCGGCCAGTCTTCCAGCCTTTCTGAGACGAAACCGTATCATCTGCCTCATATCTTTAAAGCTCAAAGGTTTCAGCAGATAAAAACAATTGATTCGATCCGCAAAATTTTCTCTGTCTTTGATTATTGCATAAAATTCATTCTGTGCAAAGATTACAATTTGGAGCAGTTTACATTCGTTGGTTTCATAATTGAGAAATTCTCTAAGTATTTCAATACAATAACCTGGAGTTTTCTGTCCTTCGTCTATTATTAAAACAACAACCCTGCCCTGCCTGGCTCCTTTTTCAAGAAGATGATGTTTTATCATCTCCTTCAATTGTCGGTAATCAGTGTTACGAGCTATTCTTCTGCCTTCAAACATTTCTGCCACCACACAAAGAAATTCGAAAGCACTTGAATAATCAGGATCAAGAATGAGGTGGGCATCAATATTTTTTTCTCCGGCAAATCTTTGGAGCATCTGCCTGCAGAGAGTTGTCTTTCCTGTTCCCACTTCACCGATAACCACATTCAGCCCCCTTTTCAATCGCAAAGCAATCTCCAATTGCTGAAGACAGGCCTGATGCTGGTTGGAAAGAAAAAAGAAATCTGGATCAGGAGAATTGGAAAAAGGCTCCTTATCAAGATTCAGAAGGCGGTAATAATCCATTTTGGGTCATCTCTTTTTTAATAAAATACGAACATCTGAAAATTTATGTT
>JAUCGE010000346.1 GCA_030377965.1 Desulfobacterales bacterium HSG16 | reverse complement strand
GGCATACACCAGGTGATAAAAACAGGCTCTTGGGATTTCCTTTTCTTCCAGAATATCGAAAATACCTGAAATTTCATCCATATTAAACCTGTTTATGGTAAAGCGCAGCCCGACCTTGATACCAGCACTCTGACAATTTTCGATGCCCTTCATGGCAGAGTTAAACGCGCCTTTGACACCTCGGAATTGGTCGTTGACTTCTTCCAGGCCGTCAATGCTGATCCCTACATAAGAAAGACCGATCTTTTTGAGGGTATTTGCAACATCTTTGGTAATCAATGTTCCATTGGTCGATATTACCGCCCGCATACCTTTTGATACAGCATATTCGGCCAATTCGAAAAGGTCTTTTCTGGCCAGCGGTTCTCCTCCGGAAAAAAGTATGACCGGTACGCCGAAACCTGCAAGATCGTCGAGCAGTTTTTTTCCTTCATCGGTCGATAATTCGTTGTCAAAGGATTGATTTTTTGCATGAGCATAGCAATGAACGCATTTCAGGTTGCACTTTCTTGTGACATTCCAGACTACGACAGGCCGTTTGTCCTTTGAAAACTGGAGCAGGTGAGATGGCAGTTTTGATGACATCCGTTCGTATCGAAGAGCGTCCGAAGGTTCCACTGTCTGACAATAGAGTTTCGATATTCCAATCATAATTTCTGTTCAAGCCTTTCCTTTGGAGATACGAGATCTTTCGACTTGAGATCTTCTTTGATGAGTTGACCGATATAGGTTTCCGGGTTCAAAATTGCTTCTTTGGTGATAAAAAAGCGGTTTCTGCCGGTTTTATCCCTTGCCAGTTTCAGGCCGTATTCAAAATCCTTTGACAATTTTTCGTAGATATCATCCACATGGCTATCTGTTTTGACCAGTTGTTCGATGAAAAAATCAATAGCGTCTTCTTCCATGACAAAGTTGATATCATGATTTTTATAGAAAAAAAGTTCGATCTTTTTGACTTCATCCGCAAAATGTTTGATTTTTTTCAGCGCCGTGCCGATATCCACGATATTGGATGTGTAATATTCGGTTGCAATTTCTATATGGGAAAGGGTAAGGCTCAAGCTGTGCTTTTTTACAAGCTCTTTTTTCTTTGCCTCAATATAATCCTTTATACCTGCTTTTTCTTCTCTGGCCAGACGATTGAAATCCTGTTGTATTTTTTCGACATCAGGAGAATCGGTCAATTGCTTCAAAGCATTTTCCGGATTTTCGATCACATCAAGTGTCACAGGAAAAAGATTGATCAAAGTGGAAGGCAGGGTTTTTTCAAACAGGAGGAGTGCATTTTCGATGGAGCTGACCAGCCCCCTGGCTCCGGTGTGTTCTTCAAATGCTCTTTTTGCGAGAGTTTTAAGTGCCTCATCTTCGAACTTGATGTCGATTCCGTATGCGGCAAAGTCGAGTTTTTTGCTCAAGATCACAGGGTTGTTGGGGTTTTTCAGTATCTTGTAAAGATCGTCTTCGCTCAGATGCTCGAAAACAGCATGAACCGGCAGCCGCCCGATGAATTCGGACTCGAACCCAAATTCAACAAGATCTTCGGATCTTGTATGCCTTAAAATATCGGTATTTTGCTTGTGTTTTGCCAGTGTAGCGCCAAAACCGATTTTTTGTTTTGCAAGGCGTTTGTAGATAATATCTCCGAGATCGGAAAAAGCGCCGCTCATTATAAAAAGGATGTTTTTGGTGTTGACCGAACTCTGATCCCTTTTCCCGGTTTTTCTAAAACGCTCGATTTCCTGGATCATGGATATGGGATCATGGGGAACCTTTAATTCGACCTCTGTTTCCTCCATTGGTTTCAACAGGGCACGCTGAACGCCTGTGCGGGATATATCAGAGCCGATCAGATTTCTGCTTGAGGCTATCTTGTCAATTTCATCAATATAGATGATTCCATATCCGGCCATTTCGATATCTCCGTCCGCTTCTCTGACGAGATCGCGAATCAGATCTTCGACATCACCGCCCACATATCCGGTTTCGCTGAACTTGGTTGCATCACCTTTTACAAAAGGAACTCCAAGTTTTTTTGCGATCAGCTTGACCATATACGTTTTGCCCACACCTGTCGGACCGATCATGAGTACATTGTTTTTTATGGTGCCGACTATGTCCGATACTTCGTCAAGACCTGATTGTACTCTTGCGTGCTGGTGTTTGATGCGATTGAAATGAGTGCATATTTTAGTGGCAAGAACGGACTTGGCTTCATCCTGCCGGACGATATATTGATCAAGATAGGAAAAAAGATCTTCGGGTATGAGATCGAAGTCAAGCATTTCTTTTTTTTCCGCTGTCTGGCCGGATACTTCCGCAATCATTTCCTGTGGCATTTCAATGGGGGTTACGATTTTGACATCCCCGCCGAATTTTTTTGCCAGGAATTCTCCGATTTCCTTTTCTATTTCTTTGGGGTCCGGCATACTTTCACTCGGATTCCCTGATATTGAAGGTTTTTTTTTCATAGTTTTTTCTGCAAGGCAAAATCTTACTGCCATGCGCCTC
>JAUCGE010000064.1:12388-21016 GCA_030377965.1 Desulfobacterales bacterium HSG16 | reverse complement strand
AGGATTAGCATTTGAAAATCTTGAAAATCCTTTAATCCTGAGAATCCTGATTCAGACAAAATGAGATAATAAAAAACAAGCCAGAATAAGAAAAAGTGTAAACTATTTTTGGACGAATATGAAGGATTACCGGATATTTGAACATACGGATCACTTTATTCCCCGTGAATATGATGATTCCGTTGCCAGGACGTTTGTGATTTTTGCTGCAGGATGATATGAAAAAACTTTTCAGGCTATTACAACGGTTTTTTAAAGAAACTTTATACTTGATTATTAAATAATTATTGCATATCGTGAGAATGTAATATAATGATTCGGGTTTGAGCATGTGATGACTCAAAGCTGATGATACTTTGCAGGCTCTTGAAGCCTGCCTGCTTGATTGCAGATAAGAACATGGTGATTTGTACTTTGGAAAAATGAGGTTGGCTTCAGTAATGGAACGGAAATTGCTTTGATAATTTTGTTGAGTTCTTTGTTTGAATTGAGCGTTTTTTAATATTGTTTAAAACTGAATATTTTATCATGTTTGGGAAATAGAACAAAAATGACAGTAAAAATTGTCAGGAACATAATCAGCATAATGCTGATATTCACGATTCTGGTTTCAGGCTGGTCTGTTTTTTCACCTGAAGATCAAAATCTGGATAATTGCGTCGATTTGAAAGATGCCCTGATGATGGTGAAAAAATTCGACAGGAAAATGTTGAATCCCGCAGTTTTTTACCCCAACCTTAAAAAGCTTATTTCAACCTTGAGAGTTGTAGCAGGGTTGAATACAGTTATAAAAGCAGAAAAACAGGTACAATCAGCCGGATCTCTTGATTCGTATTTCATGGTTCTGGCCATATCCTTCTATTATGGGTCAAATATGTCATCGGAAATCGAAAATTATTCGGTGATGTTTGAATCCAATGTCGTCTATCCTGAATGTCACCCTCCTCAATGTTGAGTTGATATTTTAAGCATTTTTTAAATTCTTTAATCAATCCAAATTTTGAATCATGAGGAGAATAAAATGAATATATTGAAAAAAATAATAATAGCTGGAGTTTGTTTGCTGATGCTTCTGCCCGTTTCCGGGGCTTTTGCCGCAACAACTCTTTCGTTGACTAATCCCGGAGATGTCAACCTCAATCAACAATTTACAATAGATGTCAAAGCAGCTGACACGACAGATCTATGTGGAGCTTCTTTTACTATCTCTTATGTCCCTGCCAATCTCGAAGTTATTGATGTTACCAGTGAGTTTTTCGCTACTTTTCAAGTGCAGTTTAATGATCAGGTAAGCCCGCCATGTAGCGGATGCCCGACCAGTGTGGCAGTGGGTGGTACAACCTATACTCAGCCCCTTGAATTTGCTGACAGCAGCACCGGAGCGAATATCGGAACTTCCATTGCTGCGGCCAGGGCAGTGCCAGAAGATCCGGCAACTACTGATACGACTATTTTCACCGTGAAATTCCAGTTCAAAGCCGCAGCGGCAGAGGGCGGACATGATATCGGCATCAAGGCCACTTCTCTTAATAATACACAAGCCGGATATGCTGGTACTGGTGAGTATATAAGTCTTTTGGTTGGTTATGATGGCACTTTTTCGGATTTGCTGACCGGTGATGGTACTGGTGTCGCTAGTACCACTGTGAATGCGGTTAAGCCAACATGGAATCTTGATATCAACGGAGATGGAATAGTAAACTCGTCAAAAGATGGAACGTTAATAACAAGATATCTATTTGGATGGCACGCTGTATATCCTGGAGCATGGGCAGTTGGTTTGTTAGATCCTTCAAGAGATGAAGTAGCGGTTATTGCTTTTCTAGATTCTGGTAAGGGCGATTTGTCGTTTGATATTAACGGTGATGGAGTAGTAAACTCGTCAAAAGATGGAACATTAATAATGAGATATCTATTTGGATGGCATGCTGTATATCCTGGAGCATGGGCAGTTGGTTTGTTAGATCCTTCAAGAGATGAAGCAACAGTTATTGCTTATCTGAATTCTTTGAGACCATAATGGCACAAGTAATTTCCCATTTGTGCTTTTTACAGCACAAATGGGATGAATATATCATATTTATATTAGAACGTTAACAATAAATTGATTGAGAAAGGCATGGAGGTTGTTAGTATGGGAAAACTGAAAAGTTGGTTTTGCTTTAATTTGATCGCACTGTTGATGCTGGGGTTGGGCATTACAGTGTCTGTGACAACTGCGGAAGCTCAAGTTGCTGTTTCACTCACAACAGCAAATCCTGATCAGAATACTGGTCCTATATCTATTAAGATACATCTGGAATCACTTGATAAACTACCATCTTTAGCTTGTTATGTTCATTATGATTCAACTAAGCTGACCTACGTTGGTTTTTCTGACAAGGAAGCAGCGACTGGACTAGGAACACTTGATCCTGCAGATCTTCCTGAAAATATAATTATGTCAGATGATGGAGACCCTAAAACGGATCGATTTGTTTCGATTCCGTGGGATGAACCAGCAGTGCCTCCTCCCCCTTTTACTTACACATGGCCAGATAACCTTCCGACAGATTTGGTAACTCTAAATTTCACCCTGATTCAAAAAGATTCATATGTAAGAATTCGATCAGCGGATGCAAATACTGAAACAGACTTAGGTTTGAGCATTGCAGGTCCTGTCGCAACAGGTGTAACCGTAGCGCCTAATTCGGATTTAGAAGGACTGGCTTCTGTAGCTCTGGGAGCGAATCTGGATGATGCTGCAGATCGCAACATCAAGGCTGCTGAATATTTTATAGATACAGATCCCGGAGAAGGGCTTGGAAAGCCGATAGGCGCAGGAAATGTAGCTCCTGGCTATGACAATGATCCTGTTGTTGTGAGCGCTGTAACCGTCGATACTTCCGCTTTGACCGCTGGAACCTATAAAATTTACATTCGAGGTCAGGATGCTGACGACTCATGGGGAACCCCGGTAGCAGCTACCCTGACTTTGAATCTCAATCAAGGGCCTGTTGCAACAGTCGTAACAGTGCTACCCAATCCGACTATACAAGGACAGACTCCTGTAACTTTGACGGCAACTCTGACTGATCCTGAAGCTCACAATGTCGCGGATGCCGAATATTACATAAACATAGATCCGGGAGAGGGACTGGGAACTTCGATAGCCGCAGCTAATGTGGCTCCGGACTACGGCAATAATCCTGTTAATGTGACTGTTGCTGATGTGGTTACTGCCGCTCTGGGAGTGGGAACCCATAAAATATACGTTCGCGGTAAGGACGATAAAGGCAAATGGGGAACCGCAGTATCCGCTGATCTGGTCGTAAATGTCAATGAAGGGCCTGCTGCAACAGTCGTAACAGTGACCCCCAATCCGACCGTGGAAGGACAATCTCCTGTGACATTGACAGCAACTCTGACTGATCCTGAAGGTCACGATGTCGCGAATGCCGAATATTACATAAACACAGATCCGGGAGTAGGACTGGGAACAGGGATAGCCGCAGCTAATGTGGCTCCGGGCTACAACAATAATCCTGTTAATGTGAATGTTACTGATGTGGATACTACCGCTCTGACAGCGGGAACTCATAAGATATACATCCGAGGCAAGGACTCATTGGGCATATGGGGAACCTCAGTATCCGCTGATCTGGTCGTAAATGTCAATGAAGGGCCTGCTGCAACAGGTGTAACAGTGCTACCCAACCCGACCGTGGAAGGACAATCTCCTGTGACGTTGACAGCAACTCTGACTGATCCTGAAGGTCACGATGTCACGGCTGCCGAATACTACATAGACACAGATCCGGGAGATGGACTGGCATTTACGATAGCCGCATCGGTTCCGCCCTATCCTGATAATCCTGTTGCTATAACTGTTGCAAATGTGGATACTTCCGCTCTGGACGCAGGAACCCATAAGATATACGTCCGAGGCAAGGATGAATACAACAAATGGGGAACCCCGGTATCAGCAGACCTGACAGTCAATCCCTGTGATGCTCAGGCAGATTATTCATATGCTCCGGCAGGGGGCGCAGCAGTAGTGGAAGTCGGTTTTCCCGTCCAATTTACCAATGCAACCACCGGAGCAGCTGCAGCTACAGCTACATGGGATTGGAATTTTGGCGATGCCACTGCTATTGATAACACAGAGAGTCCTTTGCATACATATGCGGCAGAAGCAATTGGGGTTGAGGTTGAACTGAAAGCAACAGGAACAGCCGGATGTTTTACGACATATAAAGAACCGGCCTTTGATGTTGTTTGTGATTATCGTCCCGGATTTACCACGGACAAAACAGTTGATGCCAACGACACTATCACCATAGTTGTCGAAGACTCTATTACATATACCGAAGATGGTTCAGAAGGATCGGGTGCTGCTGCTAACTATGCGTGGGCTTTTCCAGGTGGTAATAGAACAGTCGAGACTACTCAGGGTCCTCACACAATTCAATATATGACTGATAATGATTACCCGGACACCAAACTGACCACGACAAGTGCTAATAGCTGTAACTCATCAGCCACAGCACTGACCATCAAAGTTCTGCCATGTGATGCTCAGGCCGCATTTACAGCCGATAACAGGGTTGTAACACGAGGAACAGAAATAATCTTTTCCAATTCTTCTTACGGAAGTCTTGAGGGTGATGCCCCATATGCGAGTGCAATATACGATTGGAATTTGGATGGTGATGCTATATACGAGGAGACAGATAATCCTGGTCCGATCACTTTCAATACTAGTCAACTTGTAGGCGAAAAAATTGTTAGCTTGCTGGCAACTGGATCTACAGGCTGCCAGACAACAGCACCCATGAAAGTGTATGTGAATGATCCTGACTGCGTTGTTAGAGCCTCGATTGGAGCCGACAAAACCGATGCCAAGGTTGCAGAAACGATTAATTTCACCAGTGATGAAACCGCCGGTGCGGTAGACGGATGGCTATGGGATTTTGGTGATGGCACTAGTCCTGATACAAGTCAGAATCCAACTCATAATTATGCAACTCCAGGTGAATATATTGTCATCCTGAAAGCAACCGACAGCGCTGCTGGGCCTTGCTCATGGTATGCTGAAAAGACGATCACCGTAACATGTGATGTTACAGCAAACTTTACTGCTACGACTCCGCTGACCCTACCAAACACTACCGTATCGTTTACCAATACTACTACAGGCGGTACAAATTTTGATTGGGATTTTGACGGAGATGGGACAATAGACGATACAACAACTGATCCAACCACAAATCCTGATGCCTTTCAATATCCCGCTGTTGCAAGTACTTATACAGCCAAAATGACAGCGACAAGTGCTAATGGTTGTACCACAATTAAGACTGTGCCGATCACTATTGCAGCGGTGCCTGTCAATCCTACTCCCAACCCACCGCCGTCCATCCCACCAGCAACTCGTTTACCGACTGTCAAGTTCTCGACAGACCCGGAACCGCTTGAAGATGAAACCTTCATTACAGGATACGCTCCTTTTGAAGTTGAATTTAAAAACGAATCAACTGACTATTACGCGAGCGAATGGGATTTCGGTGACATTGATGACGATGATACCGATGATGACAAGAGTGACAAGAGTACCGATAGAGATCCGACTTATACCTATGAGACAGCAGGTACTTACACTGTAACACTCAAGGTGACCGGAGTAGGTGGAAGTAATACGAAGATCGAGAAGAAGTATGTCATCGTGAAAGACTACACTGCGAGCTTCACTGTTGAGCCTGCAAGTGGAAGCGCTCCATTGGAAGTGAGTCTGAAAGACACCACCACCGATCCTGTTGATACATGGGCATGGGTGATCACTGATTCAGTCGGTGCGGAAGTCGCAACGAGCCAGACTCAGAATTTCAATTATGAGTTTCAGAATCAGGGCGTTTATACCATCACTCTTACTGCTTCAGAACCTGAACCTGGCAAGGGTACAGCTACCATATCCAAGGACGTGACAGTGACTGAAAAGTGTGTCATTGGTGCGAATATTTCCAGCCCGAGCCAGCCGATAGTGGTCGGAGATGAAGTGACTTTTGCTGACTCTTCAACCGGAGACATCACTACATGGCTGTGGGATTTTGGAGGTGGTGTGACAAGTAGTGAGCAGAATGCAAAACACACTTTTAACGCGATGGGTTCAATGGCTGTAACGCTTACAGTTACAAACGATGGTACAGGTTGTACAGATACCACAACCATAAGTGTTGAGGTGATAGATGGCAGCAGTGTTGACGCTCCTGTAGCCTCTTTTACCGCAAGCCCTGTATCAGGTGTCTTTCCTCTTGCTGTATCGTTTTCTTCCGGTGCCTCAACAGGTGTGATCAATTCCTGGAGTTGGAGTTTTGGTGACAGTGGTGTCAGCACAGATGCCAATCCGGCTTATACCTATAATAGTGAAGGCATCTATTCTGTATCGCTGGTAGTTACAGGCCCTGGAGGATCGAATACCAAGACATTGTCGAATCTCATCACGGTTACAGATCCCAATGCTCTTGATCCGCCCACACCTTCTTCACCTGCAGACGGTGCAATAGATCAGCCTCTGCCCCTCGTATTGAAAGTGGATGACTCAGGCTCAGGGTACAGCTATCAATGGCAGCTTGCCACTGATACGGAATTTACAGTGCTATCGCTGGTTTACGATAAAAAAACGAGCGAACCTTCCTTTACCGTGCCAGCTCTGTTCCTTAAAGACCAATCTACTATGTACTTCTGGAGGGTGAGGGTAATAGACGCTCAGGGCAATGAATCACCGTGGTCACAGGCTTTCAGATTCAGCACAATTGCTGTGGATACAAACGATGCAGGCGGCAATGGTGTCAATGATGATAATGAACTGGATGATACTGATGCCAGCCTGGATCTGGACAACAACGGTGTGTTTGACAAAGATCAGACCAATACCGATCCTATGTCTCTTTTCATCAAGACTGCTGGAAACGTCATAATAGGTGTGGTTGGAACACAGAACGTTCAGGCACTGACAAGACTGATGCTGCTCGATTCTGCTGATGTACCATCAGGATCTGATGGAATCGGATCTGAATCTGGGTTCTTCGGATTCAGGGCGCTTGCTGCTCAACCTGGTGATGATGCCACATTTGTTGCCTATGTCTCACCTGTGCCGGAAAATGGAGCCAGGCTCTATTATTACAACAATCTTACAGGTGATTTTGATATAGCTGGCGATGCAGCTGGAGCCGAAGGCATTACTTTCACTGTCAAAGACGGAAGTGCATGGGATGCGGACGGACTTGAAAACGGTGTTGTTATCGTTTCCGCTGCTGGAATGAACCTGTGCACAGGTTTTACCGTAACCCAGTCGGATCTCAAAGTGACAGTTAATGCTCTGTCATCCGCAGGAACGACGGCTGATATGGACTATGCCTGGACATTCGGAGACGATACCACAGCAGAAGGTGTAACTGCCAGCCATACTTACAGCGCCGCTGGTACTTACATTATTACTCTGATGGTAGAAGGCCTGGGTGGTTGTGGAATGACGATTGCTAAAACCATCACAGTTACAGCAGGCAGCACTGGCGACTCTGGAAGCAGCGATAACTGTTTCATCTCGACTGCTGCCAATGGTATGAGCATGATGCCTCTTTTTGCAATCATGCTGGCAGCCGTGATAGCCGGTTTTTCCTCAAGAAAAAGGAAAAAATAACCGGGCAGTTCACTGTAAAATAAACCTATAATCAAAAGGGCGGGAAAATTCGTTTTCCCGCCCTTTTTGCGTTGTCTGTTCAGCTTCTTGGGTTTCGTTTTAAACCAGCCTGCGAAACCGGAGTATGGATAAAAAGATGATCATAGCCGATTTTTCAATCGAATCTATCATCGTAGAATTTATATTACTGGAAAAACCCTCAGTCGAGCATCTCTTTAAACTCTTTGAGATCGCTGCAATCCATAGCCTTTTGCAAAAGCGAGTTCAAGCGATTTTCATCATCAATGGTTTTTACTTGATTGACAATACTGTAAGATGGCTTTCCGAATTTTCCCACCAGGATATCCATGAGTATTTCACGGGTCCTTATGACTTTGCCTTTTTCGATACCGATAACTTTGCCTTTTTCGATACCGATAACTTTGCCTTTTTCGATACCGATGACTTTGCCTTTTTCGATACCGATGACTTTGCCTTTTTCGATACCGATGACTTTGCCTTTTTCGATACCTTTACTGATACCGATGGCTTTGCCTTTTTCGATACCTTTACTGATACCGATGGCTTTGCCTTTTTCGATACCAATGACTTCCCCTTTTTCGATACCTTTACTGATACCGATGATCTCCCCTTCCTCAAAACCTTTTTCTCTTGCAACTTCAAGAATATCAAGCATTTTAATATCCCCCCACAGTTGGTTTAAAAGTTCTTTGTCAATGAGTTTGTTTGACATGATCAATGTGGCCACTACCAGTTTTCTCGGTATTTTCTTTGCCTGCATCAATTTTGCCTCAAACCGGATCACCTGTTCGACAATTTCGGATTTTGCCTTTCCCTTTTCTTTTCCATACAGGGGCAGAAACACCAGTTCCAGCCAATTTCCGAAAGTGCCTTCCGATACCGCCCTGCGGATTTCTTCCAGCCGTTTTATTCCGTCCCGCTCACTGAAA
>JAUCGE010000064.1:0-12289 GCA_030377965.1 Desulfobacterales bacterium HSG16 | reverse complement strand
ACTTTTCCCGAAGCGAGGATAATATCTGTAATTTTGCTGCCCCACTGCTTTGCGGCCAGGAAATGGTATGCTGCAAACCGGTACAAATCAGATTTTTTCAGGTTGCGCTGCTCTTCGATATGATACAACTCACCTGTTTCATCCCGTGCCATTACATCCACACGCCCGGCTGTCACCTTAATATCAATCGGCTCGAAAGCGAAAACTTCCTTAATGCGACCCGTTTTGACACCGATGGCATCCAGGGTTTCCCCGCAGAGGGCTTCTGCCATCCATTTTACAATGATATCATAATTCTGAGCGTAATCTGTCCCGTCTTTGCTGTCCACGAAAACTCCTCAAGTGATTTGATTTAAAACATTTTATCATGAGGGAATTAAAGATGCAAACACAAAGATTGAAAAAATGTTATAAGTTGAACAGGTGTTTAAGTACCTGTTCAAAAATTCTGTGAGATTTTTCGTAGAGTGGACAAAAGTGACGCATTCCGTGCCAGATTCGTTATTTATTCTTCGCTTTTGTCCACCCCTACCTAGGCTATCCTTCCACCCATTCTGGATCTGATTTTTCATTAATTCGTTGCAAATTTTGTGAATTTACGTTTGTAGGGTGAATGAAAACCGATTACAATATCCTGTTCCGGTATTCCCAATTTTACAAGTTCATCTGCTATTTCAACTTCCGTTCCGTTATGTTGTATCCAGACTTTTCCATTTTTGAGGTCTATGTGCAGGACACACCCATATATCCATGTATCATTGTCCCATCCAACATTGAGCAATTGATAATGATCTCTTTCTGTATCAAAAATTGTCTGTCCTTCAATATTTTTGGGAAGCGGCCTTTCTTTAGCATATCTCTTAATTATTTTTTGAATATTTTTGCGATATTTCTCTATATCTCCCATTTCACAATCACCTCCTTTTCTGGGTCATAGACGGCAATTCTTATTTGGTATTCTTTAACGGCGAGTCGAACAAACGGTATTTTGAAGAATGTTTCATAAGTATCTTTCGGAACAGCAAGGAATAATGTTCGATCCGGTTCCTGATTTTGTAAAGCAAGGCGGTAGTTCATAAACTGTCCAACAGCCCTGTGAAATTCAGAAGTAGTGGAAGATGCGATAAAGCTCTTAATTTCAACCGCGATTTTCTGTTCTCCTTTTTCTGCTCCTATTATTTTTTCGGCAGCCAGATCAATATAAAATCCTATTTCGAGGCTACGGATAAAAAAAGGGTCATCAGTGATTTTCCATTCTTCTTTTTCAAGTGCATTTTTGACAGTATCATGAAAAATATCTTTTGCAGTCATATGTTTTAAACTTTCGGTAATTTATAACTGTAAACCTGTTTCCATTTTCGACCAGGCCTGCTGGGCTTACCGCTGATTGCTTTTAATCCATTCAGCAAGAAGAGCCAGCCCCTCTTTAGTGGAGACTTTCGGTTTGTATCCCAGATCCTTTTTTGCAGCACTGATATCGAACCAGTGGGAAGTGGTGAATTCTTTTGCCAGAAAGCGGGTCAGCTTAGGTTCGGTTTTTATTCGAAACATCTTGTAAACGAATTCGGATATCGTGCCGATAATGAAAGCGACGGAGGCCGGAATAGAGCGGGAGACTGGATTCAGGCCGCCTGTTTCGAGAATATGGTTTACCATATCCCACAAAGGGATGGGTTCGTCCTGGCTGATGAAATAGACATTTCCCGATAAGGACGGGTTTTCAATAATGTTCTGGGCTGCCAGGATATGGGCATGTGCGGCGTTTGTTATATAGATGGTGTCCACGAGGTTTTTGCCGTCACCTACCCTGACTAAGGATCTTGCACGGGATAAGATTCTTGGTACAAGGTGGTTATCTTCCGGCCCCCATATGAGATGAGGCCTTAAGATTATTGAAGGAAGCCCGTTTTTTGCAGCTTTTTTTACGAGTTGTTCTGCTATTGCCTTGGTTTTTGGATAGTGGGTATGGAAATGAGCAGGGTAGGGTGCGGATTCGTCTGTGCCTTCCATGTCTTTTCCGTCAAAAACCACGCTGGGCGAACTGGTATGAACCAGTCCTTTTACGCCATGTTTTATGCATGCGTCGATTACATTCTGGGTTCCGATGACGTTTGGGCGGTAATAGTTTTCGTATTTTCCCCATATACCGGCTCTGGCTGCTACGTGGAATACGATATCCATGCCCTTTATCGCAGAGTCAACCGTTTCGCTGTCAGCGATATCGCCCTGTATCTGTTCCACACCAAGTTTTTTTAGCGTAAGATATGAACATCTTGAAAAACTTCTGACCTCACATCCTTTAGCGATCAGATCGCGTACAATGGCGAATCCGAGAAATCCGCCTCCGCCTGTTACAAGGATTTTTTTATTCTTTATTTGATCCATTTGGCGAGTTTTTCTCTGAAAATTTTGGAATTATGTCTGATATCGACGGGAAATCCGCTATGAAAAAAGATGGTTTTGATGTCTTTTGTCATCTCGTTTTTTACCGCTTCGTTCAGAAGCTCTCTGCGTACCTGTTCCTTATCTATACTTTTTCCGCCCAGGTTCAGCTCAATGCAGATTACAGGTTCCTGTTTCGGGGAATCGCCTTTGCCCACCAGGGCTGAACGATAGACTCCCGGATGCCGGTTGAATATAGCTTCGCATGGGATGGAGTAAAGATCGCCTTTTTTTGTTGTGACTCGATGAGCTTTTCTGCCGCAGAACCAGACTCTGTTGTGCCTGTCTTTCCAGCCTAAGTCTCCCATTCTGTGCCATATGGTGGAGCCATCTTTGATTTTGGACAGCAAGTCTGATTCCATATCCTTGAAATATCCTTTGCTGACCAGCTCTCCGGTCACGGTTATTTCTCCGATATCTCCACTTTCGACAAGCAGATTACCTGACCATTGTTCGATGGGATCATCGGTTATTTTTATGATTCGTACCTCGATATCGCATACCGGGCGGCCAACACAGATACCGTATCCCATTTCGCTGAATTTTCTGGTGTCGGACAGAATTTCGTTACTTCCGATGGACATGACCGGCAGAGATTCGGTTGCACCATAGGGTGTGTGTATCTGCACATCCGAGTTGAGCATTGCTGAAAACGTTTCGATATTGTCCGGTGATACAGGAGCGCCTGCTGAAACCACGCGTCTGAGAGTGGGCAGGCTTGTATTGTTATCCTTGCCGTAACTGCCGAGTCTGTGAAGAAGCGCGGGAGATGCGAACATATTGGTAACACCCTGATCTGTGATAGCTTCAATGATCTTGACCGGATTTGCCTTTGCCGGCATGGTGGGGTCCATGTCTGGGATAACAGCGGTCATTCCCAGGGCTGGATCGAACAGGGAAAAAAGAGGGAATGTGGGCAGATCGATTTCGTCCGGGCCAAAATCGAAATGGGTCTTGATGGCTGAAATCTGGGCATCAAACATGCCGTGGGTATAAATCACGCCCTTTGCCGGGCCTGTGCTGCCGGTGGTAAAAAGAATGGCCGCAGTCTCATTTTTCATGGTCTGGGCCACATGGTAAGGTTTCCAGGGCTTTTTGCTGATCTTTTCAAGGGTTTTACCCATTCCGAACCTTGATTTTCCGGCTTTGATCCAGGTTTTGATGCTTTTAAAATGGCCGGGGAAAAGATACCGCAGCAGATGAGCGTATGGAATACCGATAAAAGCTTCTGCCTGGCTCTGTTCTATGCATCTTACCATGTTACGCTTTCCCATGCCCGGATCTACCATCACGGGAACAGCGCCTGTTTTAAACAATGCGAATGTGAGAATAAAGAATTCAAGACATGGCCTTACCATAATGACGGTGCGGGTTCCCTGCTTTATCCCTGCGTGTTCAAGACCGTGGGCAAGGCAGTCCGATTCTTCGTCAAGTTGTAAAAATGTAAGATGAGTATAGGCAACCCGATTGTCTTCATCCCAGCCAGCCGGAAAAACTACGGCTCTTTTGAAAGGGTGCAGCTCCACCTTCTCTTTGAGCAGATTGGCCACATTTACCGTTTTTTCCGCCTTTTCCTCCATCAACTCCAGGTCGTCTTCAGTTATGGCATCTTCCAAAACAGCATCTTCGATAACAGCATCTTCGGTTTCTTCCGTTCTTTTTACCAGTTCCAAATTATTCATTGCCGTACCTCAATTCATGTTGCCAAAAAAAACCTCAATATATTAGAGGATTTCAAAGTACATCACATAGAATCTATTTTCAAGCAGTTCTTGGGAAAAGAGACCCTTAAAAAAAGTTTCACGATTATGGTTTTGTCTCTAACATATCAGGATTGCTTTAAAAAAATGTCTATGAGTTCGATGATGCGATCCGACTCATCTTCCAGCACATAGTGTCCTGCATCTTCGAAAACATGAGTTTCGGCTTTGGGAAAATGTTTTTCCCATTCCTTGAAATAATCAAGGTCAAAAACAAAATCATGCGCTCCCCACAGAATCAGCATGGGAATATCCTTTAGAAGCCCAAGATTTTCTTTTGTATTTTTTACGATTGAATATCCCGGGTCATTTTCTTTCAGTGGGATATCCTGAACGAATTTAAGGGTGGCAATCCTGTTTTCAGGACAATTATAGGGCGCGATCATGCCGGCCTTTACATCTTTTGCAAGGCCCTTGTGAGATGCCATGTAAAGCGCTCCTGCTGCAAAAAGGTTGAACCTCAAAACCGCTGGTACGGCAAAAGGGGTCATGTTTCTTACAATTTGCAATCTGAGAGGGATCGGCTTGCTGCTGGGAGGCGGAAAGGCTGCTGTGTTCATGATGACAAGCCTTTTTATCCGTTCAGGGTTTCTGACCGCCCATGTCATTCCTATCATCCCGCCCCAGTCATGAACCACAAGGGTCAGTTTTTCGGAAAGATCAAGATGTGAAATAAGATGATCAAGATCGGATATTCTGCTTTCCAGCCGATAATCATAATCGTCAATTCCCGGTTTTTCCGAAAGGCCGCAGCCTATATGATCCGGTACTATGGTTCTGTACCTGTCGGAAAAAGCTTTGACCAGGTTGCGGTAATAAAAAGACCATGTCGGGTTGCCATGAAGCATGAGAACAGGGTGGCCGCTTCCTTCATCCAGATAATGGTAATCGAGTCCGTTGATATCAATGTGTTTTGATTCAAAGGGATAAAGATGTTTTATTTTTGAAATATCTACAGGTTTCATCCGTACACTTTTCTCCTTTACCACTCGATTCCGAGCATCATGCAGTTAAGACCTGAACCGATTCCGAAAAAACCGACCCGATCTCCTGATTTCAAAAATTCCCGTTCTCCGGCAATCGCTGCGGTAATAGGCAATGACACCGTACCGATATTTCCAAGATACTGATATGTTGTAAAATCGTTTCCTTCGGAAATATTTATAGATGAAAGGATGGTTTTCTGATGAGCCGACCCGACCTGATGGCAAATTACCTTGTCCGGCTGGCCATTGGCCCAGTCTGTGGCCTTTTTAAAGGCATTATATGTTTCCATTCCCAGCGCCACTCCGTTTTGAAGTACTCCGACAGAATCGGTTTTCATGATCTGCACTCCGTTATAAGCAGGCCCTGCATCCGGCCCCCAGAGACAAAGCTTGTGAAACGATGATGCATTTTTAACAACACCTGCTGTCAGGCGATGGCCGCCGGATTCTCCGCTCGCTTCTGCAAGGGTTTTATTGGTCAGAAGAACGGCAACTGCCCCGGAACCTCCGGTCAAGGTGGCTACAGAATCTTTGAACATATCCATCGTGGGATTTTCCAGCATCCGCTCTATAGTGCTTTCCACGATTTCACGGGAAGCTTCACAGGATACTACAATCCCTGCCTTTATCCGCCCCAGTTCGATGGCGTCAGCAACCTGGATCATGCCGTTCAGAACGCCTAAGCAGGCGTTTGACACATCATAGACCAGAGTATCGCCTGACAGTCCGAGTCCGTCGGCAACCGCGCAGGCTGTTGCCGGTTCCAGGTTGTCCCGGCAGACACCGGCAAAAATCAGCATACCGATATCGTTTTCTGGTATCATCGATTTTTCAATGGCTTTCTTTCCTGCCATGACAGCGCCTTTTGAAACTTTAAAACCAGGGTCCCAGAACCTGCGCTCGTAAATTCCGGTGAAAGATTCCAGCTGTCCTTTTTGAACCCGGATTTTTTTATAAAGAGGATCGAGCCGATCTTCGATATCTTCGCTCGAAACCACGTTAGGGGCCAGTTCATATCCAAAAGTGTGAATATGTACATTATTGTATCTGAATATACTCATTTGGTGTCAATTCGCCTAAAGGTTCATTTTATTTTCGGCACAAGCCTGAAACCGAAGTTTTTCATCTGATAAATAAAAAGCCCGTCTGCTTTCAAGTATCCATCAGCTTTGATTAAAGGCTCGGGGCTTTCGATTATTTCGGTAATGACAGCATCTACTTCAACCCTTTTATTGGCCTGGATGATCTGTCCCCGATATATCCACTCATGCTCTTCGTCCATGATAAGCTCAAAAGAATGTGTGTCAGCAAGATGATCCCATCGTTTCAATGCCGCGAATTTTATCAATTGGAGAAAAGATTCGATACCAAGTGATCCGGGGCATACCGGGTCCTGATAAAAATGCGCGTCAAAGAACCATTCTTTTACATCCACATGCTTTACACCCCGCAGAAAACCTAGCCCGGCAGGGCCGCCGTCTTCAACATAATATTCAATCTCGTCTATCATCAAAAACGCTTTTGAAGGCATAGCTAAAGATCTGGCAGGACTCGTGTCAGGATCATCCGGGCTTAAAGGTGACTGCTTATCAAAAACATGCGAAATTCCCCGTGCCAGTTCATCGGCAGAAGGTGAATATGCGTTTTTCTCAGCATTTGGAATCCCGACCTGCTGTGCCAGAGCTTCTTTTGTGAAAAATCCGAAATAGGTAGATCCCTCATAAATCATCCGGCCTTTTTCAAGCACTTCCATGTCAAAATGCTCTATGACCATGTCGGCAGCTTCCGATACCTTGGAAAGCCGAGATCTTATGGTAAGGGTTTTGTAACCTGGTGTAATCGTCTCGCTGATTACAGATTTTCCGCCCAGGTTTCTGAATTTCAAATCGTTGTCGCTCTTCAGAGCAGAACCCAGGTACGCGGCCAGCCATCCGCAGGGCTGAAGTGCTATTTCGATCAGTATGCAGAATGCCATAAAATCGCTGCGATCTGAACGAAAGTACCACTCGTCAGGAGTCATGTCATATTCCGCTTCGATCCAGCCACCTGGTTCAAGTTTCCAGGGTTCAGGTTCTGTCGCAACGATTCTGTCCATGAACATATAAGGAGGCCGGGGAAGCCTTGCGATTTTTCTTTCACTGTCAAAAATCTTGTATGGGCTGCCAAAAGCCTCAGATGGATTGCCCTCGCAGAAAGCCAGAATGCTCTTTCTGTCGAACAGAGTTTTTTTCATGCCTGGATCAAAAATTTTGTCCTGTCTTTTTTCCCAGCCTTTGTTTTGTCTTGTCTTCCAGCCTTTATCCTGTCTTATCTTCCAGAACGACTCGATTTCGTCTCGAACGACTCCCGTGATTTTCAAGGACATATCTTTAAACGCAACTATTTCCTGATCCTGATCGTACATATGCGCGTCTGCAATAACGTAAGGTTCCGGATTATAACCGATTTCACGGATTTCAACTTCATAGATCACATTTGTAGTTTCAACAGTGACAGGCCCTCGACATTTCAGTGCTGCGGAAATTCCGATTACAGGTTCACAGCAGGTATTCTCATTATCAGACACCCAGCCCATACGCAGCAGAAGAACGCGCAGAGTGTGGGCGCAGCATTCATACATTAAAGTACCCGGCATGACCATGTCATCTACAAAATGGCAGGTAAGAAACCAGTCATCAGGCCGGATATCAGCCTGCGCCCTTACAATGCCAAGTCCATATTGCCCGCCATTTGGATCAAGATGCAGCACCCTGTCGATCAGTTCCATCTTTCCCGTAGGAAGACAGAGAGATTCGGCAAGCTGAACGCCTTCAAAATCTTTCCCAAAACATGCGGCAAGATCTCCTCGTCTGAGTGCTTTTATCTTCTCATCATCATAAGATTCGATGCCTACAGGCACAAGTTCTAAAAAATCGTTTTTACCAGCAGCACGATTTTTATCTTCTTCAGTCCGTATTATTCCACCTGAATTTTTCACCTCTTCTTTTGTGAAGAATCCCGCACACCCGTCTTTCATGGTAATGAGATGAGTATTTTTGATATATCCTTCAAAGCTGAAGAAAAACATCCAGGTTTTATTCTGCCTTACGAATTTATCAATTGTTATCTCATACCGGATAACATCACCCGGTTCTGGCAGCCCTCTGTGAAATGTCACAGATGCGTCAAGCAGTCGGTAAGTTCGCGTTCCTTTAACCTGAAGGTCTATTCCCATATACGAGCATAAAAATAAATCCGCCTGCCCGGCTTCCACGGAAATACAGACAGGAGTTCTGTTACCGTCCAGATACCATGCATCATGCAGGACATCGTGTTCGGTAATCACTTTACCCGGCGACATGGAGCCTTTTTCACCTTCTACAGATAATATCCTGTCAACCAGCATAAGAGGTTCATCAGGCAGGCGTACACGAGCGGCATAAGTATCTACTTCTGCAAACTCAGGCCCCAGAACATTTGCAACAGAGCCAATTGCAAACTCCATGCACATTTTTCTGGGATAGGCTGCATCCTGATCTTTTAAATCCTGATTTTCCAGATTACCCAGATTCTGTTTTTCAATATGATTTCCGGCTTCGTTTAAATCTGCATCATGGCCTGCACCTGATTCAATCAGATTTTCCATAAGCCTTGCTTGTAGATCGAATGTCGTTCCAAAATTTTTTGTAACTTCTTCTGAAAATTCGAGAAATGTCTTGTGCGCCGATGCAACAGTATTCATTGTCTGCGTCACAGATGGCATAAGTTCCGTAAAAAGATTTACGCTGCTCGATGACACAGGAGAGATGGCTATATTTTCAGGTTCGGCTTGAAAAGCAGGTTTGTGAGCATAAGGTTCGATTGTTTTCTTTTCCTTTTCAATATTGTGATTGACAGGTTTAATTTTTCTGTTTGCAGGCGGCTGCACAGGAGGAGGTGAGGGCATAAGGGTTACAGGAAGCCTTAAAACATTTTTATTTTTACCGTCTTTTGCAGAAGAAATTTTTGCAGAAGAAATCATAGGTTTTTTCAATTTCGCATCTATTCCATCCAGAATCAGGTGAGAGCAGTTACCGTCGGTATTTAAAGATGCCACACAAGCTCTTTGCTGCCCATCTTCAAGTTTTGCGTTCCAGGGTTTTGAAGATTTTGGAATTTGAAAGCATGATGAAAAATTCTTTTCAGCGGCTTGTGAAAAACCAGGCAGGGGAGGTATGGTTTCATGATAAAGGCATAGAGCAGCCTTTGCCACAGATGCAATAGATGCCGTCGCACCTGCATGGCCGATATTCGCCTTTAAAGATCCGATATTACATTCAGGTTCGCCCCTTTTATCAAATATTTCACACAATGCCTGAGCTTCCGCCCTGTCTTCAACCGGATCACCGCTGCCATGAGTTTCAAAATAATCTATGGTATCAGACGACACGATGCCAGCATCTTTCACAGCGCGTTCAAAAGAAAGCCTGTAAGCCTGTTTCAACAGATCCAGTTTCGACAGATCCGGGTCATCTTTAGTCCGTATTCCGCCCCCGCCAGCAGTTCCTGCTCCTTTGATAACTGCATAAATCCGGTTATTGTCAGCAACGGCTCTGTCCAGGCGTTTTAAAACCATTGCGACAGCGCCTTCCGCCGGAACTGTCCCATCTGCACGAGCGTCAAACGGCCTTGGAGTGCCAGTGGGTGAAAATGGGCGTATGGCATCTGTAGAAACAATGCTTCGCACATCGCCTCCGGTATCCACGGCTCCCACAAGAACTGTGTCAAGTTCTCCCCGCCTTAAAAATCCAGCTCCGATTTCAAGAGCTTTCAATCCCGATCCTGTTTCGTCAGATACCACAAAACAAGGGCCTCCCATACGAAAATCTCTTGCTATTCTGCTTGCGACAATACCGCCAAGATTTCCTAATACCCGTGTCGGTGTCAGAGCAGGCCCAAGTGCGTCTTCAAGTGATTTCTGCCACTTGTCCGCCTTATCACCGGAAATACCAGAAGCTTTTTTCCACTTATCAACCCGGTTTGTAAGGTTCCACCGCATATTGAAATTTGTCGCGTCATAATCAAATTCAATACCAATGACACCTCCCATATTCGCCCTGTATTCCCTGAGAGGCAGCCCTGCATCTTCAACAGCCCGTGCCGCAACATGGAGCATGAGCAATTGCTGGATAAGAATATCTGGCATTTCGTTCGGCGGTATCTGAAACCTGCCGATTTCAACAGCCAGTTCTTCAATATATCCTCCATATGCTCCGCTATTTTTTATCATGCTGCCTGCAAGATCATCAGCACCTTTCCATCGGCCGGAAGGACGCTTAATAATAGCTTTTTTTCCGTCAAAAATAATTTTTTGAAATTCAATTAAATCTTTTACCTGCCCGATATGAGTATCCATCCCGATTATAGCTATATCTTTACAATCTTCTTTATCCCCGTAAATTTCAATACCCGAACATTCTTGAATATTTTCAGTATTCTGCCATTGCTCGAAAATAAGATGAGCATTGATTCCGCCAAACCCGAAGGCACTCACGGCAGCCCGAAGCGGCGTGTCACTGTTCCTCTGTTCCCAGGGTTCCGGGCTTACCTGAACCCGGAAGGGGCTGTCATCAAGATTTAATTTTTTTGAAGCAGCCTCAAAATTTACAGAAGGCGGCAGGGTTTTATGGCGGATTGCCAGCAGGGTTTTTATCATACCGGCTGCACTTGCGCCTGTCAGAAGATGGCCCACATTCGATTTGACCGAGCCAATGGCACATTGCTTCTGTGTCCACCCTGTGCTTCCCCACAGATTTTTGAGGCTCTCAATTTCAACAGCATCACCCACAGGCGTACCCGCACCATGACACTCAATCAGGTCAATATCACAGGGATTAAGCCCCGCCATTTCATATGCCGCACACATGGCCCGCACCTGCCCCTTTGATTCAGGCGCAATCAGATTTCCCCTCATGTCGTTGGACAGGCCAATGCCTTTTATAACCGCATGAATTTCATCACCATCGGAAAGCGCATCATCAAGGCGCTTTAATGCAAGAATTCCGGCCCCTTCACCAACCACAAGCCCGTCAGCCGTCGCGTCAAAAGGCGCACAGCGCCCGGACGGAGACAATGCCCGTAACTGGCTGAAGCCAATCTGTGTATAAAGACAATCAGGCCTGGATACCCCTCCTGCAATCATAAGGTCAGATCTGCGTGAATGAAGCTCATCACAGGCAAGTTTCACCGCATATGTGGAAGATGCACAGGCAGCATCCAGGGTATAAGACCCCCCGCGAAGCCCAAGCCCCTGTGCAAGCAGCGCACCAGGAAAACCAGTAACCCGGCCGCTCAAGCTCATATCCGCATCAATATTTATTTCAGGCCCGGAAAGCTCAAAGTTACCAAGTTTTTCTTCAAAAGCCCGGCCTACGGTCTGTCTGCTGATCATCGAAGATGTGTCAGTAGGAAGGGCAATGGCTGCAAGAATCAAACCTGTACGAGATTTGTCGATACTCCCGGTTTTGGCACAGGGCTTTATTTTGTCAAATGCCTGCTTTCCAGCATAAAGAACCAGATGATATAAAGGATCAAGCTTTTTTATCATCTCGAAATCAAGATCCAGATCCCCTATGTTCTCCAGAACATATTGATAAATCTCGTCATCAATCAGACATGCCCGTTTCGAAAATGCCCTGTCAGGCACAGGATGAGGGTTATATGCCAGATCGGGCGGAAGTATCCACCGATTCTCAGGAACTTCACGTATCTGACTGATCTTGTTTACAATATTCGTCCACAATGTATCGAGATCACAAGCGCCGGGGAAAACACCGGCCATACTGACCACCGCTATAGGATTTTTTATTTTCATCTGCTGCAACGTTTCAAAATCACACTCAATTATTAAATTATTATTCAATCGTTCCCTATAAACGAAAAATGGCTTTTATTACATGAGGATCAAGTTTAAGGCAAGGGGAAAAAGCGAACATGGTTTATCATGGCTAAGAATCAGTGTTCCCTTGAACCGCAGATAACCATGATAAATCGGATGTTCATGATGCTTTTATCAAATAAATCAATATCATCATGATTATCAGCGGTTCAAAAATATGAGCGTTCCCTTGAACCGCAGATAAC
>JAUCGE010000063.1 GCA_030377965.1 Desulfobacterales bacterium HSG16 | reverse complement strand
ACCAGGAATCAAAATGGCGTATCATGCAGGTCGATCATATGGTAATAACGCATATGGACAGTCAGTATGAATTCGAAGGAGATATAAAAACTCTGCCAGCGCCGATTCGTCTTCCTTTTGGTGAAGCTCTTGCAACAGATTTGGAGAAAGCGGGTCTTAAAGTCGATATGGCAAAAGAAGCGAGGAATAATTTTCGCAAACTGATGAGAGATAAAACAGGTGTTGTAATCACGACTTCTGTAATGGCCGAAGAAATGAATAAACAGTTTGAATTCAAAGATAAGTTTATTATTTCGCCAACACCTCTGGCATCACAATCATACTTTTTAGCTTTTTCAAAAAAATCAGAGGTTTCGGATGATGAAAAAAAGAAAATATGGGAAGAAATCGCCAGATGGCGCGATGACTATCTGTTTATGTTGCAGATTTTTGCCCAATATTAAATGGTGATATTGTGAATCAGCGTATTCTGATTGTCGAAGATGAACCTGCCATTGTCGATAACATTCGGTATGTTCTCGAATCCGAAGGCTTTACAATTATTTGTCATGAAGTCGGTAAGGATGTTATTTCTTTTCTTGATAGCAATCATGCTGATCTTATCATTCTTGATATCGGGCTTCCAGATATTAATGGCATGGAACTTTGCAAAGACATTCGTAAAAAACATTTAATACCTATAATCTTTCTGACAGCCCGGTCAGACGAAATAGATCGTGTTGTAGGGCTTGAAATAGGTGCTGATGACTACGTCACAAAACCTTTCAGTCCCAGAGAACTCGCAGCCCGTGTCAAGGCAATTTTAAGGCGTACTGAAACCTTTCGACATTTTCCTGCTGCCGAAAATCCGGGACAGACAGCAGGCTCTCCATTCAATGTGGATGAAATCCGCTGTCGAATTACCTGTTTTAGCAAAATAGTCGATCTTTCCCGTTACGAGTACCTGCTGTTAAAAACATTTATCAAAAAGCCAGGTCGGGTTTTCTCAAGAGATATTTTAATGGATATGGTGTGGGACGAGCCTGAATCGAGTATGGACAGAACTGTTGATGCACATATTAAAAACATTCGCGCAAAACTCAAAAAGATAAAGTCCGGATTCGATCCTATCGTCACACACAGGGGTATGGGCTATTCTTTCAAAGAATATCTATGAAGCTTGGAACCCGGATTTTCCTGTGTTATGTGGCTATTTTCACTATTGGTTGTTATTATCTTATAGATCATGTTTTAGACGACCTTCGTGTCAGATATCTGGAAGGTGTTGAAGAAACTCTGGTTGATCAGGCAAATATAATGGCTTCTTTAGTGGGAATTGAGATGGAGAACGCAAAATTCGATCCAAAATTTCTTCACAAGGTTTTCGATGAAGCCTGCAGCCGTAATTTTTCTGCCGAAATCTACAATCTGACGAAAAGTCATGTGGATTTAAGAATCTATGTAACCGACCACATGGGAAAAGTACTTTTCGATTCAAAACATATAGAAAACGAAGGTTCCAACTTTAGCAACTGGCGGGATGTCAACCTGACTTTAAAAGGTCTGTATGGCGCTCGTTCCACCCTGGGGAACCCGAACGATCCATTTTCTTCTATTTTATATATAGCCGCCCCGATTTATGTACACCAGGCACTCGCAGGCGTGCTGACCGTGGCAAAGCCGACGACCAATATAAACATCTTTCTGAAATCGGCAAAAATGCAGTTAGTCAAAGTAGGTGTCATAGCCATAGCATCCGTTCTTATCTTCAGCCTGATCATTGTGATCTGGCTGACCAGCCCTGTAAAACGCCTGACAAGATACGCTCATGATGTAAGGAACG
The DNA here is from genome assembly GCA_030377965.1 of Desulfobacterales bacterium HSG16. Taxonomy (GTDB): domain Bacteria; phylum Desulfobacterota; class Desulfobacteria; order Desulfobacterales; family HSG16; genus JAUCGE01. The sequence goes on along the minus strand of JAUCGE010000063.1, from coordinate 19,288 downwards.
GTAAACGTGTTCCCCTGCCCCGGCTTGATAATAGCGAGATAGGTGAGATGGGAAGAGCTTTCGAGATGATGAGAGAAGCTCTGGAAGGAAAAAAATATGTTGAAAAATATGTTCAGACTCTTACTCACGAGATTAAAAGTCCGGTTTCGGCTATCCGGGGTGCAGCTGAATTATTAGAAGAAGATATGCCGGATAACCAGCGCCTGAGATTTCTGGCAAATATCAGAAACGAGTCGAGCAGGATTCAGGATATCATTGATCGAATGCTGCAATTATCGGCACTTGAGACAAAAAAATACCTGCAAAAAAAAGAGCTGCTCGATTTCAAGTCTCTGGTATTAAATGTCATTGAGGCCATGAACCCTGCTGCTTCCCAAAAAGGAGTTCAAATCGATTTTGCAACCAGCGATGCTTTTTTGATGGTCACAGGCGACAGCTTCTGGCTGTCACAGGCTGTGACCAATCTTTTAAAAAATGCGCTGGAGTTCAGCCCGGATCATGAAAAAATATCATTGTCGGTAAATATAGAAAATAATAAACTGATATTTTCGGTCAAAGATAACGGTCCCGGTATTCCAGATTATGCAATGGACAAAATTTTCAATCGTTTTTTTTCTCTCAGGCGGCCCGGTTCTGACAACAAAAGCACTGGCCTGGGGCTGAACATCGTGCAGGAAGTTGCAACTCTTCACAAAGGAAGCATTCAATTGAAGAATCGCTTGAATAAAGGGGTCGAAGCTTTGTTCACTTTCTATGTCGGACAAAAAGATAGAAATCTGACAAATCTTTAGGATGGTAGGGCGGGGTTCCGTCCCCGCCATCTTTTGGCAGGATTCCATTGATAATTGGGTATATTATTTCTTTGAAATCCTCTTAAAAAACGGTCGATCAACGCGCCATGCGCCGATCAACAACCAATGAGACAAACGTTTCCTTGATTTTACTGAACAGTTCCGGAGCAAGGATATACATGATCCCTGTATAGCTAGCCGCACCCATCGGAATAGTTATAGACAATATAACCACAGGGCCAGCTCCAAGCCATTGATTAAAACCAAACCTTATCAAAGAGACTGTTATCGCCATGACCAGTGCTGAAACAAAGGGTATAAGTACAACACGCATCAATTGTTTTTTTTCAAAACAGATCAATCGATACGCCAGCCATGTAACTACCGGCAGAGCCAGGAGCCATCCTCTGACAACAAATCCAGTCGCAATAGCGGTAATGCCCCAGTGGACCAGGATGAGAAACAGGATCGTGTTGGTGATCACGTTCAGTATATTCGCTTTAAGATTCCAGTCAGGCTTTCCAAGGGCACTGATTACAGCCATGTTGATGCCATTGAAAGAATGGACGATGCCTATGAAACTCAACACCTGCATAACCGGAATGCTCGGCATCCAGTTGAGACCGAAAAAGACTTTGACCAATTCCGGCGCTGTCGCACTGATTCCGAAAAAAACCGGGAAAGCTATGACCAGTACCAGTTGGCTGGACATGAAATAATGCTCTCTCAGAGCCTGAACATCATCCTGTATTCTGGAAAAAACCGGAAACATGACAGTCGATACGTTGCGGATCATCGCTGTAGACGAAACAATGATCCGGTAGGCAATGGTATAATAACCAAGTGCGGTGGTACCGATAAAATAGCCTATGAGCAGATGATTTGCCTGACGATTAAAAAAATTGAGGAATTTAAAGCCGAGAATATGTATTCCAAATGAGAACAACTGCATAAAATGTTTCCTGGAAATTCCAGCTCCCGGCAGCCATTTTGCGATGACTGCAATCAAAAACGTATTCACCCCCATATTGCTCAACCGCTGAACCACGAGACTCCAGACTCCAAACCCGGAAAAAGCCATGAAGATGCCCACTGCACCACTGATCAGAGCGGAAACAGTCGAAACCAGTGCAATCTTTCGGAATGCGAGCTGTCGGCGAAGGATAGCGCTGGGTACGGCTTGAACAGCGAAAAATATAAAGGAAAGGGAAAGCCATCGGAGAATCGGCTCAAGTTCGGGCTCATTGAAGGCTGATGCGATCATACCGGCAGATGCAAGAGTAATCAGAATCAGTATGGAATTGACAATCAGCATTACCCATAATGATGTCGTAAAATGGAGCTTTTCCACATCTTTGCGTTGCACCAGGGCCTGTTCCAGCCCCTGGTCTGCAAAAATTTCCAGGAATGCCAGTGCCACAAGGCTCAAGGAAAAAAGGCCAAACTGGGAAGGGTCCAAAAGATGGGCCAGGAAAAATATTGTGATAAGAGTAATGATCCTCATGGTCACATCTTTAAACGCGAACCATGCAATGCCTTTGAGGGCTTTTTCTTTAAAACTCATCTAGCACCTTCCGCATGTATGCGATAAAGACATGACGATATCCGTTCGGACAGCCTGCACGATGTAGGAAATAGATTTATCCCAGGCAAGAGAGGATCCCCGCTGATGTTGAGTACCTTCATAAGCAGGCTTTGATCGAATCCGGATCAAGTTGGTTTCTGTTTCATTTTCCAGGTCGATCCACCGGATAGGTACGGTCTTATCTCCAAAAGAGACCGGTTCGCCAGGATAAGCATCGGTCAGAATGAACCGATTCCCTGGATACATGACAGGATGACCGGAACCAGTAATTTTTTCCGAGTATGTAGTAATGCCGCTCCCGTCCGCTTTTGCAGTTACAAAACGATGAGGTTCTCTGGAAGAAGATCTGCCCTCCGAAAATCTGAGATTAAGAGATATAGACTCATTATCTGAACACCAGTTTGGATGGTTTCCCCCGCCTTTTACCCAGGTATTCTCATCAACTGCGACCCGAACATCACTTCCGTCCGCATTCATGGTAATCAACTGAGGACGAATGCTGCGAGTCCATCTCCCCATTTTCATGAGGGTGAAAAAGTTTTTTTCTACCTTATATCGAATTACGGCAAAAATCCGATTTCCGTCCGGACTCCATTTGACATGGAAAATATAATAGCCGCCTTTTTCCAGAGGCATTCTGGCTTTCAGACCAGCCTGCTGCACAATTTTTTCGATGGAAATCAAAAGCCGTTGTTTTCCGCTATCAAGATCCGTTATATAAATACCGTCATCTGCGGGCGCTCCCTGGTTTTTTGGGATATGATCTTTCGGCGCAATAACGCCATAACCGCGTTGGGTGATCCATAATCGCTTCAGACAGGGACTCAATGCTGATTTTCCATCTGGAGATATCATGTAAACGGTTCCGTCGAGTCTGTTTTTCTCTCCGGTTTCAGGATCTATCCGAATACCGAATGGCTCCCATGTACGGCAATCCATATCATTGTAAAAAAGTTCTTGATCTGTCCTGCCCCATTGCACCTGCGCTCCAGTCTGGGTGTCCCACCCAGATGTTTCTGCAATCTCCTTTCCTGTCCCAGATTCCAGGTCAATGAGTACAATCTTTGCTGTATCTTTGAGTTCGGGCAGCCGATTTTCGAACAGAAAACGAGTCAAAGCGACATATCTTCCTGAAGGAGAGACTGGTGTCGTATCGAAAAAGCGATGAATAGATCCTTGCAGATCCGGGGTAATGCACCACACCGGAACTTCTGGATCATATTTTGTGTATGCTGGAAAGCTATCTGAAATCGAAAGACTGTTATACATGGCTGTTATACCTGGCTGTTATATATAAGTACCTGTGCAAAAGTTTTATAACATTTTCTGATGCCAGTACAATGGAGTGCGGAAATAGAGCGCAGCGATTTTTCGCAAATACAAATGCAAAAAACCGCTGCGCTCTATTTTTGCACTCCTTTAGAAATGTTAAAAAAATATTGCTTAGGTACTTAATGGTTGGCTGTTTTAAACTATTGAACAAAAAGTGTATATACATAAATAAGCTCCTCTGAAATTTTCAGCATTATCACTCGATATCATTGAAAGTCAAGAAAAAACAGGGTGAAACATATGAAAACAAATCCAAAAATCTGAATTTTTGGGATTCAGATCGCTAATCATATTGACATTCATATCTGAGTTTTCGTAATATACAAGCTTAAAAAAACTGATTTGGAAAGCAAAGGAGTTGAAATGCAAGATTTGATGACAAGAATGAAAGAAGGACTCAGTAAAGCCACAGATACTGCAAAACGCAAAGTATCGGAGACAAAGCATAAAATAGACAGAAAATTGAACACGAATCTGTTTGAGGGCATTATAGCTGGGTGCGTTCTTATCATGAATACGAGTCTGGGAGATAAAACGGCACAGGATCGGATCAACGAGGAACACAACCTTTTGATCAGCCTGGCAGAAAAAGGGATCACAAATTATTTTTCCCAGGAAGAAATCACCAATGCCCTGACAAAATACATGTCTATTTTTGAAACTGGTAATTTCGTTGCAGGTTACGGTATGTGTATCGCTACAATCGCTCAATTGAAAAAAGAAAGCGATATCACAGAACTCATCAGGTTTATGTATGACGTAAGTGCTGCTGATGGTACATCCGATCCAGTAGAAAGACAGGTCATTGCGGATGTAGCTGGTTTTCTGGGCTATAAGAATTATGCTGTGGTCGAACCGGAGTTGACCGGGCATATTCCGTTTAAAATGACAGAAGGGCAGAGACAGATCGGTGGAAGAAGACCTCCGACAGACGGCTCCCCTTCCCTTCCCCCACCTGCTCCAAAAACACAGGATAACGTACCTCCTCCGCCTCCTGATTCAAGAGATACTCAGTCAAAAGGAGGCCAGCAGGATAAAGAAATGCCGGACTGGATGAAAAAATGAAAATTTGAAAAAATAAAACCTTCAACGCACTCCAAACCCAACAAGGGTGACATCGTCGATCCTTTCAGTTTCTTTGTGGTATTTTTCAAAATCCTGAACAAGGATATCCCGCTGCTCATCAAATGGCAGGAGTGCGTTTTTCTCAAGCTGGGTCCTAAGCCGTCTGTTTCCATAGCGAATTCCTCTTGGGCCGCCTAACTGATCTGGAAAACCGTCACTATGCATATAAAAGGAGGTTGATGGATTCAATTTTATGGTTGTGCTTTTAAAATTGAAATTCAAATTCGACCGTTTATAACCGATACTGCACCGATCTCCTTTTATATAGCTTAATTTCCCATTTTCGACATATAAAAGAGGTAGTTTTGCGCCTGCGAAAGTCAAAATATTCTCATCTGGTTTGACAAAACAGACAGAAGCATCCAGTCCGTCATCCGACCTGGCGTGGCTGGTGTCCTGCTTTAGTGATGTTTTGACTATAAAATTCAAGCGTTTAAGGATGACAGCAGGATCACGGTTTCCTTCGTCACCAATGATTCGTTTCATACCGGTGGAAGCGAGCATGGTCATAAACGCGCCGGGAACTCCGTGACCAGTACAGTCGATTACAGCCAGAATGAAACCGTCCTCGAAGAAATCCGAATAAATAATATCTCCGCCCACTATATCTTTTGGCTTCCATATGAAGAAGCAATGAGGAAGATGTGTTTTTAAACGACTCATATCCGGCAGCAGAGAACTCTGAATGATCTTTGCATAACCTATGCTTTCCATAATTTTAGCGTTTGCGGCCTCAGCCGCTATTCTTCGGCGTTCTTCCTCTTCTTTTTCCCTGCGGGAGTTAATATTCAACAATGACCCTTCATAATAGAGGATATTTCCTTTGCTGTCGCAGACACTATGTGCGGATACGGAGATCCAGATTTTTGATTTATCCTTTCGAAAAATCCGGGTTTCAAACCCGATAACTTCACCATCTGTCTCCAGCAATTGTTCAAAAATTTTCAGATCTTCGGGATCTTCCCACATTTCTTTTAAAAAACCAGTTCCGGCTTCAAGCAAGGCTTCTGGTGATGAGTAGCCCATAATCTTTGACATGGCAGGGTTGACACTGATGAACCGTCCAGAACGCTTGCTCTGATAAATTCCTTCAACCGCATTGTCATATAATGAACGATATTTGGTATAGAGCCTGGCATTTTCGATAGAAATGGCTGCCTGGGATGAAAGAAGAGTAAGCGTTTCGACACGATCTGATGTGAAGGCTGCGATAGTTTCATTGTTTTCCAGATATAACACGCCAATTAAATCACCATGAAGAAGAACGGGAACACACAATACAGACCTGGGACCGATTTTTTTGACATAGGCATCCCGGACGAACATACCTTTTTCGGATGCGTTATCAAGAACCACGCTTTCCCGTGTTCTTGACACATAATGAACAATTGCAGGTGAAAGATTTCCGCATTCTGCAAGTGATACGGATTCGAAGATTGATGCAATGGCTTTATCAGCATAGGTTTGTGCTTCGACCATAAGGTCTTCATCTTTTGCAAGAATAAGGATGCCTTTTTCCGCACCTGCGTTTTCCATGACTATTTCCATTAATTTTGCAAGAAGGCTTGTAAGTTCAATCTCACCGGAAATGGTCTGTGATGCTTTGATAACCGATGCCAGATCAATGAGATAAGATGTATCTCCAGCAGAAGTCGTTGTTTTTCCAGGAAAAAATTCCATCCTGGCTCCTTTTACTAAAACAGGAAATTTTTTTTCTATCTGTTCTTTTTTCCGTAAAGCTCCCCATATTTGATAGCCATAATGGGCTTTTTTCATATATAATTCAGCAATTTCGTTCTTTTCTCGCAGAAGCCAGAATTGTGCGTAAAGTTCATTAGCCAATGCTTCATTTTGAATATACTCATTTTCTGCCGCCGATTTTATGGCCTGTTCGTAAAAGAACATTGCATCCTCTATCCTGCCGTCAAGTCTGGCCAGTTCGGCTTTTATTAAGATGTATTTATGGAAAAAATTTTCGGGACATGCATCTTTCCAGGTTTTCATCTGCTTCTGATTATTTTTGATTGTTTTAAGATAATTATCCTGCTCTTCTATGGTTGCATCCGCATAGAGGGAGGAAAGAATCAGTGAATGGTAAAAATTGTGTTCAGCCGTAGTAACTACACCTCGGATATAGTCCAGAACTTCTTTTGCTTCAAGGATTGAAGCAAGAGCTTTTTCAGTCTGCCCGTGAAGGTAGAGGACAAATGCTTTTACAGTCAGATAAAACGCGAGTGCCGCATTGCTTCTGTTCTCCTTACAGGCTTTAAGATATTCGGACTCAGTTGTTTCAAAAGCATCAAAAGATAAGACGTAATTGTTTATTGATCGTAAATTGGCAGTTATAAGAAGCGCTCCAAAAATGTTATCCGTTGAAAGCTGATGTTTGACTTTCCGTGTAAATAGAAGGTATTTTTGCAGATCCTCAGCAAGATCGTCTAATTTTCTTCCCTGATGGAAAGCATTGATCGTTTTTCCATAGGCGAGAATATATCCCGTAAACTGAAATTCACCTGCTTCCAGTCCTGCCAGGTATCCAGTGTCATCAAACGGCATAGCGTGTTTTATATGCCTGACCCAGTGATTCAAAAACATGCTCATTATCAGACAAGCCTTGCATGTAAGCGCATGATGGCCGTATTTTTCACTCAATCTGATACCCAGCATACCGAACTCATATCCTGTCTGAAACTCTCCCATGCCTCCTGCCAGTGTATTCCCGAAACTGGCGTACCCCTTGGAAGATTCGGGTACATGGCCGTATTTGAGGGAAATATTGGTCATTCTTGCCAGAATCCATGCATAAAGTTGCAGTTGGTTTGCGAAATATGCAGCAGTGTGTACGGTCATCAATACTTTCATGGTCATTTTTTTTTCAGGACTGGTCATTTCGGGCAGATCAATCAGGGAAGCAACAGGACGGTTTCCGAGATTATTTTTGACTTTGGCAAGTTCCGCATCCAGGGCTTTTTTTATATCCAGGGTTTCTTCGATATTTTCGGAAGGCATGTGGATAGATAAGAAACCAAGCGATTTTTTGGCTGCCATGACTGCTTCTTCATTTTTTCCCAGCATTGTGTACTGTACAATCAAAAGAGAGTATGCTTCTGCCTTGTCAAGGCCGGAAGTCGCTTTATTCAGAATAACATCTATCCAGGCTTCGGATCTGTCAAAATCACCGTTTAGATATTCCAGTTCCGCACATTCCATGTAAAGAGAGAGTGTAAGGTAATAACGTTCGTTCCAGAAACTTTCATTCAGACAATCAATGCCAGCCTTGATATATTGACGTGCAGCTTCATATGCCATAGCTGCTTTGGCTTTTTTCCCTGCTTCAAGGTTTAGCTCCGCCAGATATAAAAGCTCCTGTTCGTCGGTGATCAATTCAAATCCCAGGTTCAGATGATCCGTCAATTCGAAAATCTTCTCAGCTCGTTCTCCCTCTGACAGATTAGCAAGTAAAAGCCTGCCGATTTTAAGATGAGTCTCATTTTTTACCAGAGGATCAATCAGAGCATATGCTGCCTGCTGAACACGATCGTGAAGAAATTTGAAACTTACAAAAACCGGGATAGCATCAATTCGTTCGGTATCCAGAATTTCCTTGCCCGAAGTTGGAATTATCAACCCTTCCCGAACAGCCGGCAAAAGATCTTTGAAAGTATCTTCTCCAGAATTTTCATGGATTACGGCAAGGGTAAGAAGATAAAAATTATTACCGATGCATGCGGCAAGGCGAAGTCCTTTACGGGTTCCTTCCTCCAGTTTTTTCAGTTTTCGGATCATGAGCTCCACGACATTGTCCGTGATATCCGTACTCTCTATCCGAGCCATGTCCCATCGCCATTTTTTTTTATTCATATCAAAGTTTATCAAATCTTCACGGTATAAAGTATCCAGAAACCGGTTCACAAAAAAAGGGTTTCCCCCGGTTTTCCGAATAACCAGTCGTGCCAGTCGATTTACCTGTTCACCAGTGTCATGTACGGTATCGGATATCACAGAAATGATATGTTTAAGGGAAAGAGGAGATAAACGAAACCTGTTCAATGCAATATTTTGTTCATGGATGTCATCTAAGGTGGTCATCAGAGGATGCGTACTGTTCACCTCATTTTCTCGATACGCGCCGATAAAAAACAGATAGTTGTTTTCCTCATCTGTCATAACCAGTTCAATCAGCTTGAGAGTTGCTGCATCTGCCCACTGGAGATCATCTATAAATATGGCCAGAGGATGTTTGTGACTGCAAAATACACGGATAAATCTGGAAAATATCATGTTGAACCGGTTTCTGGCCTCGCTTGAAGGAAGCTTGCTGACTTCAGGCTGGACCCCGATTATCTGTTCAACTTCGGGGATCATTTCAGTGATGATCTTTCCGTTTTCGCCCAGAGCTTTTTGAAGCCTTTTCCGCCATACTGCAAGCCTGTCACTGGATTCGGTCAGTAATTGCCGCACTAAATCCCTGAAAGCTTTAGCTAAAGCGCTGTATGGAATATCTCTTTGTAATTGATCAAATTTTCCTGAAATACAATTAAATCTGCTTTTATCAATCGAGATATGTTTAAAAATTTCTTTTACCAGCACGGATTTTCCGACCCCGGAATACCCGGACACCAATACCATTTCCCGTTTACCGATAATAACCCGGTCAAAAACCTCCCTTATGCTTTCAATTTCCTTTTCTCTGCCATATAAATTCAATGGAATATGAAATACATCTGAAAAATCATTGGCTCCAGGCAAAAATCCGGATATTTTTTTACCGGATCGTAAATGATCCAGACAGATCACAAGATCATGCTTTATGCCTGATGCGCTCTGATATCGTTCTTTTGGATTTTTTGCCATGAGCTTTAAAATTATTTCCGAAACATTTTTTGGAGTTTCAGAATTTATTTCACATGGAGAATCAGGACGTTTTGCAATATGGCAGTGGAGCAGTTCCAGAGGATCTGTTGTTGTAAAAGGCAGTCTGTGTGTGAATAATTCGTAAAGAGTTACACCCAGCGAATAAAAATCACATCTATAGTCCAGGGTGCTGTTCATCCTGCCTGTCTGTTCTGGAGAAATATAGGCAAGAGTTCCTTCCAGAACATCAGGGCTTTTCAACTGGGTGTTTTCACATGTCAGAATCGTGGAAATGCCGAAATCTATAATAGCGACCTGCTTGGATTGTCGGCAATAAATTATATTGGAAGGATTGATATCCTTGTGGATAATATGAGTGCTGTGAACTTCGGCCAGACTCTGGGTAATTTCAATCGCTATTTCAAGAGATTCTTCCAGGCTCAAAATTCTTTCCGCCATATTTTTTTTTAGTGAATCACCACCGATATCTTCGAAAATTATAACCCGCTTGTTCTTGCATTTTTCCATACCAATGGGGTGAACGATTCCTTCTTGATCAAGATTTAAGATAATTTCATATTCGTGTCGGAATCGTGCTATAAGTTCGGGCGAAGGATAATTATCTTTAGTAACCTTGAAAATTACCGGTTTTTCGGTCTCATTGTGAATTCCGCGAAAGACCTCTGTTTCTGTTCCAGCATGAATTTTTGAAAGGGTTCGATAGCCGAAAATTTCAATCACGGTTAAACTCCTCTTGTTATTTCATCTGTCTTTGACCATTTCATATGTCTTGAATCAATGGCTGGTAACTTTTTCATGTCCATACACTTGCCAGTTTCTCTATGATATGTTAAACAGGTAAATATCTTTAAACTCTTCTTTATAATGGATGATTCATGAAAATTGCAAGATTATTCGTCTGTTTGTTGCTATTGATTTCTTTTTACGGCTGTGGCGGTGTAGGCAGCAGTGCTTCTGAAACATCATCCGACAGTGGATCGTCGGGAGATGGATCATCAAGTGAGGGAGATGGATATAACATCTATACTTCTGGCACAGGAAATGGACAAACAGTAAGCTTTTTGGTCAAAAGCGGCAGCATTATTATCAGCGTCTCACATGAAAAGGACTCTCGTATCGTTGTCAGCCTGATGGATAAACAGACTCAGTCAGCAAGGGAAAACATTGTGATTATGAACATTGTAGCAGACCAGCAGACAACTTTTATGGTTCCTCCGGGAGATTATTACCTTAAAATAAAAGCGATAGGAAACTGGACTATAAAAATCTACGGCGATGTAACTGCCTATGCTGCCGAAGCAACCATATGAAACACATAAGTACCGAATCAACTATTTCTCAATATTGATGTAGGGGAAGGCCTGCCCTTGTCCGGAGGGCAACCACGAGGGTCTGCCCCTACAATATCGGAGGTATTATTTGTTTAAGCTTGCAACATTAGTTTCTTTTGCAGCCACTTCAGGATCTATCCGCCAGGTTATCAATGGCGACATCAGATATAAAAACATATATATGAATGCAGCATATCCAAGATATGGAGTGAAAACGAAAACTATCAGAATCACAGCACTCATTCTTCCGAACCAGGGGGTTCTGCTCATATACCTTCCCAGATGTAAATAGCGGATCGGATAGAAATTCATCAGAAAAGCTCCTATAATCATCAGGCCGAAGCAGAACAATCCCCAGAACCTTGCTGATGAGACATCATGAACAGATTGGGCAAACATTATCAGGGGCGCTGTAACGAACAGAGCGGCAGCCGGAGTGGGAAGCCCCTTAAAAAAACCGGGTACTGGGGTTTTATCCAGAGTAAAATAAATCAGGCGTACCAGGCCAAACAGGGTGTAGAGTATTGCAACAGGCATAATGGGAAGCATGAGGATAACCGGATCTGAAGAAGCGGATAATAGAATATAGAAAATCCAGGCAGGAACTATACAGAAACTGACTGCATCCGATATATCATCCATAACCCCGCCTATGCTGATATGGCTTTTTTTCCCACTTACTTCTTCCGGCAATGGCTCAGTCAGTCCCAGTTTCCTGGCTAAAGCACCGTCTAATTTATCGAAAAAAGCAGCCCCTATGATCAAAAGATATGCCTCTCGAATGCGGCCCTGATAAGCAAAAAAAACCGCAAGCAACCCCATCATTGCATTCATTACAGTCAAAGCGTTTGGAAATACAGATAATATTCGACGGCGGAGTATTTCATCACCGAAACAAAGCTCATCCAGGCAGGAAGTTCCGTATTTTCGGCAATAGCCTGCAATCGAACCAAAATTTATGATCAAAAAAATGATCTCTATAAAGAGCAGTTGTCGGGGTGGCAGGTTGCCAAGCCACGAAATCCAGGCATAAACAGGAGATGCAGGCCCTTCTGGAATATAAAAGGCATGAGCGTACAGCAACGCACCCACAGGTGCTGCAACGATTGTCCGAAGCCGGGCCATATCCCTTAATTCGGGTTCTCTTCTTCTGTCAAAACTTCGCATGAAATGGGCAAAATTATCACGTATCAAGACGGTTACACACAACAGAAGGATAAAAATAGCATGTAAAAGATCCATTCTTGTATGCTCAATATTGATAAATACCAGTCTCCACATCATTCCCACTGCTATAAGAGGGAAAATAATGGAATAAACGATCTTGTCCATGATCCTTTCAGCGAGGTGGGCCAGGGTCGAATGTGGAGCAAATCGCGCTGCAAACCAGCCGTCAACCAGATCAAAACTCATTGAAATAAATAGAAAAAGCACACCAAAGGTATAAACCAGGGGATTACGGGTCCACATGACTCCGATGGCGCACAACATGCCTGCAAAAACAAGGGGGAGCCTGCCGTAAACCAGCAGCGCTGTAACTTTTTTGGGGATATGATGTTCTTTTGTCATATTTTTTCCTTTATAATTTACACATTTTTTACATATTTCCTGCTGACAATATGCAAAATGGAACATGGTGTCAAGAACAGGTGCTAAATGTTTCCAACATGTTAGATATTTCCCTTGAAGTTAGGGTGTTCTCTGCCTGAATAAAGACGGACAGCCAGACCTGAGAGTCGCTGATATGGCCTGTCATTTTTCAGAGCCATATCAAGGGCACGACGGCTTCCGGTCAGTATCACAAGTTTTTTTGCCCTTGTGACAGCCGTATATAAAAGGTTTCTTTGAAGCAGAATATAATGGTGGGTGACAAGAGGCATGATAACCACCGGATATTCCGAGCCTTGAGATTTGTGAACGGATATGGCATATGCCAGGGATAACTGGTTGATTTCTTCCGAATCGTAAAGAACTTCCCGGCCCTCATAATTTACCGTAAGATTCCGTGTCTTTCGATTGGTCGAGCAGATTGAGCCTATCTCGCCGTTGAAAACTTCTTTCTGATAATTGTTTTTAAGATGCATGACCTTATCTCCGGTCATAAATCCCGCTGTAGCGTTTTCGAGCGGCAAAGGGTTTAATGTTTCCTGAAGCAGCCGATTCAGATTGATAGTGCCTGCCGCACCTTTATGCATGGGTGTCAAAACCTGGATATCGTTTACAGGATCAAAACCAAAACGTTTTGGTATCAGATCAGCACAAAGGCGGACAATCAGGGATTCGACATCTTCTGGATTGTTTCTTTCTATAAAATAAAACTCCGAAAGCTTTTCTTTTGAATGTTTTTTATCAATTTCAGGAGACTCTCCTCTGCGAATATGGTGAGCGTTGATAACTATCGGACTTTTTTGAGCCTGCCTGAAGATTTTTTTCAAATAACATACAGGTATAACTCTTGAAGTTATCATATCTGATAAAATATTTCCCGGACCTACGGAAGGCAGCTGGAATACATCACCCACAAGAATCAAAATGGCTGTGACAGGAACGGCCTTGAGCAGGTTATACATCAGCAAGGTATCAATCATAGACGCTTCATCAATTATCACAGCATCGGTTTCAAGAGGCTTGAATTCGTTTCTCTCAAAAGATCCTTCGTCCTGATTGTATCCAAGCAGTCTGTGAATCGTTTTGGCTTTTCGCTTTGTCACTTCAAAAAGCCGTCTGGCCGCACGTCCTGTAGGTGCCGCCAGAATCGAACGCATTTTTAATTTATCGAGTACAGCAGTCACAGACCGGATTAACGTGGTTTTTCCCGTACCCGGCCCGCCTGTGATAACTGCCACACGAAGCCCGAGTATCTGTTCTAATGCCTCCAGTTGCTCAGATGAAAGCCGGATGGCCAGTTTTTCCATGACTGCTGCAAGAAGTTTTTCAGTGTTCATGCCCACAGGCGCTACAGGTATGGTCAGCATGGCATTTATCCTCTGAGCAATGCCCTTTTCAGCGATGTAGAGTTCCTCTGAGTACAAGGCTGGTTCTGGAAAATACTCGTTGGATTTTTCCACCCTGATCTTTCCGGATTTCGGCAATTGTTCGATCTCACGCGTAATCGTTTCCCGGTCTATTTTAAAAATAAATTCGCATCGTTGTATCAGAGTGCTTTCATAGATAAAAACATTACCTTCGTTTGTAATGCGTTGTAATATATGAAGCATTAACGCCTTGACCCGCTTGGGATCATCTGGCATGACACCCGATTTCAGGGCAATGGAATCTGCTATCACAAAGCCTTCTTCAGGTAAATCTTCGGTAAGTCGGTAAGGATCTTTTTGAATAACTTCCAGAGCGCTTGATCCATAGGCTTTTAAAATCGACGATCCATATAAGGTTTTAATGCCGTTATCAGTAAGAAACTGCATCAAAAGCCTGACTGTATGATGAGAACGCCAGGCATCAGCCACGGCCTGAGCTTTAGCTTTTCCAACACCTGCAACTTCTGTAAGGCGTTTCGGGTGATGTTCGATTATATCAAGAGTTTCATCGCCAAAATGGTTTACCATTCTTCGCGCCATCCGGGAGCCGATACCTTTTATTATACCGGACTGAAGATAAATTTTTATATCCTTACCGGTTTCAGGCAGGGTGACTTCATAAGAATCGATCTTCAATTGCTGTCCGTATTTCGGATGGGTTTCCCAGCTGCCTTTGACTTTCAGATTTTCTCCGGGGCTGATTCCTGCAACATAACCGACTATAGTAATCGGTGCTGTCATATGACTGGTCTTCATTCTCGCAATGGTATAATGATTGGTTTCGTTATGGAATGTAATCCGTTCCAGTTGGCCTTCAAGCGTAACAATGCTTCTTTCTTGTTCAGGTGTAGTCATTAATGATGCGTTCCGCAGCTTCATAAAGGTCCTGGGTAACATGATCGGGAATTATCTGTTTTCTGGCAAGTTTTTTTTCAGCCATAATTCCGTTGCCGGTTTTAACCAGGATTACAGACTTTGCCCCCGCGTTTATGCCGCACTCAATATCTTTGACACTGTCTCCCACCATAATTGAGGATGAGGGAGCAATACCAAATTTTTTGCAGGCATCAATTATCATGCCAGGCTTTGGTTTACGACATTCACAATTATGTTCAGGCAGATGAGGGCAGAAAAAAATATCTTTGATACTTCCTCCCCGTATTCGGACTGCATCAAGCAGAATGCCATGCATCAAATCGAGACCTTCGCGGGAAAAAAAGCCTCTTGCCAGACCGGACTGGTTGGTAACTACAATAATATCAAAACCGCTTTTGGCCAGAAGGCAGATGCCTGCAACACTTCGAGGAAGAAATTCGAATTCATCAGGGCCTTTGACATATTCGGGAGAATCCTTGTTGATCACCCCGTCCCTGTCCAGGAAAACTATATTCTTGTTTTTCATCCGGAAAAACTCATGACAATAAATTCGTTAAAAATCATGATATATTTATTCCGCTACGATAAAAGGCTTGGAAAATCCTTTTTTCAGCAATAATTTTTTGAATATTTCAGCTTTCTGAAGAGATGTTGATTTTCCAATCAGTACCCTGTAAAAACGCTCACCACTGGATCTGCTGTAATAGGCCATTATATGAGAATTTTTATATTTTTCATTAAGCTTCATCATTAAACGATGGGCATTTTCTTTATTCTTGAAAGCTCCTACCTGGATAGTGAAATTTCCATTATAAAAATTGACCGGCTTATAAGTACGGATATTACCAAATTCCGTTTTTGATCGATGGGCTTCACCTAAAGCGATGAGTCTGACGGGTGCTGTTCCAGGACCGAAAATTTCAATTTTTTTAGCCGCTGCTTTTGAAAGATCCACAATTCGCCCCGGCACAAAAGGGCCGCGATCATTGATAACAGCATCAACGCTCTTGTTGTTTTCAAGATTTATAATACGAACGTAAGTTCCCAGCGGCAGAGTTTTGTGGGCAGCCGATATCTTGTTCATGTCAAAAATTTCACCGTTGGAAGTTTTTTTACCATGAAACTCCTCACCATACCATGAGGCGATCCCTTTCTGTTTGAATCCTTTTGCATCGGGTATTGGCTGATACGATTTGCCATTTACTATATAGGGTTTGGGATATCCCGGAGTTCCAGGAGTTCTTCTCGCTGGTTCTGTGAAAGCGGCCGCTGGGCGGGGTTTTCCTTTTTTCTTCTCTTTTTTCATGAACGCACAACCGGTGAAACCGCTAAAAAACATGGAAATAGTAACAATAAGAACCAATTTTGACACAATTTTTTTTTTCATAGTCCAATCTCTTTTTTAAGCTTTATTTTTTCTCTAATGCGATTTTGAGAACATCAATCATCTTGTCGACAAAATGAAACGCTATATCCTGTGAAATTTTTTCAGGAATATCTTCCATATCTTTTTTATTACGTAAAGGCATAACTACCGTCTGTATACCTGCCCTGTGTGCGGCCAGTAATTTTTCCTTGATTCCTCCAACCGGCAATACCTGCCCTCTCAATGTAATCTCTCCTGTCATGGCCAGTTTCTTTTTGACTTTTCTGTCAGTCACAAGGGAAGTAAGAGCGCAGAGCATGGTAACACCAGCAGAAGGCCCGTCTTTGGGAATAGCTCCTGCCGGTACATGGACATGAATGTCGTGCTGATCAAAATAATCATCATCAATTCCAAGCATTGATGAATTGGATCTGATAAAACTCAAGGCTGCAGCAACAGATTCCTTCATTACGTTTCCGAGATGACCGGTCAATGTAAGCCCTTTTTTACCTTTCATGGATGTTGCCTCTATGAAAAGGATCTCTCCACCAGAAGGAGTCCAGGCAAGTCCTATGGCAATGCCGGGAAGAATGGTTCTTTCCACAGCTTCGGATGTAAATCGAATCTGCCCCAGATATTTTGACACATCCGCTGCCTTGACCCGGACGAACTTAGCATCACCTTCGGCTACCTTCGTGGCTACCCCCCGGCAGATACCCGCTATCTGACGCTCAAGGTTCCTGAGTCCTGCCTCTCGCGTATAACCTGAAATCAGTTTTTTGACAGTTCCGCCATTGATAACGATCTGATCCGATTTCAAGCCGTTTTCCTTTCGCTGGCGGGGAATAAGATAGCGTTTTGCGATTTTGATTTTTTCATCTGCTGTATATCCGAGCAGCTGGAGTACTTCCATCCGGTCTCTCAAGGCAGGAGGAATAGTATCTATAATATTGGCAGTCATTATGAACATGACCTTCGAAAGATCGAAGGGTACATCCAGATAATGATCGGAAAAGGAAAAATTCTGCTCGGGATCAAGAACTTCAAGCAAGGCAGAAGAAGGATCTCCCCTGAAATCGCTGCCGACTTTGTCTATTTCATCCATCATAAAAACCGGATTATTGGTCTCCGCACGTCGAATACCCTGGATAATACGCCCTGGCAGAGCACCCACATAGGTTCGCCTATGCCCCCTGATTTCAGCTTCATCACGAACTCCGCCCAGAGAAATTCTGATAAATTTACGGCCCAGAGCGTTTGCAATCGACCTGCCCAAAGATGTCTTACCTGTACCGGGAGGGCCTGCAAAACAAAGGATAGGCCCTTTTGAATCAGGGTTGAGCCTGCGAACAGCAAGATATTCTATGATTCGTTTTTTTGCCTTCTCAAGACCGTAATGATCCCGATCCAGAATCTTTCTGGCCTTTTTGATCTCAAGGCTGTCCTCGGTCTGTTTGTTCCACGGAATGGCTGTAAGCCAGTCAATATAAGTCGAGGCCACAGTGTATTCGGAAGAAGAAGGATGCATTCTGGATAGACGTTTAAGTTCCCTGTCAGCTTCAGTTCTGGCTTCTTCTGGCATTTCGCTTTCTTCAATCTTGGTACGATACTCATCTATTTCAACCGGAGCATCATCAGTTTCGCCCAGTTCTTCCTTTATGGCCTTCAGTTGCTCACGCAAATAATATTCACGCTGCCGCTTGTCCATATCTCCCTTGACCTGGGTTTGAATTTTATTGCCCAGCTCCAGAATTTCAAGCTGGTAATTCACCAGCCGGGTAACTTCTTTCAATCGGTATTTCAAATCGAAAAGTTCAAGTACTATCTGTTTTTCTTCAGGAGAAGCGTTAATAGTCGAGGCCACCATATCAGCAAGAGTGCCAGGTTCGTTTATCGAATTTGCCATCGGGCCGATCTCTTTGGGCAGGCCGGGAGAGAGGCTTACAATCCGGTTGAACAGGCTCACTATATTGCTCATCATGGCATCTGTTTCCTTATCGGATTTTCCGGCATCCTCAAGCAATTCGACCTTTGCCCTAAGATATGGCCTGTCATTGACAAATTCATTGATTTTGAACCTGTTCATTCCCTGCACGAGAAGCTGTGACCGATTTTCTTCGGTTTTAGCCATTTTCAAAATAAGAGCGCTGGTTCCGATATTGTGTAATTGGGAAAAATCATGACTGTCTCTCGGCTTTCCATCTCTAGAGACCACCAGCCCGATAATGCGGTCTTTGGTCATGACCTCATCAACCAGTTGAATTGATTCTCCCTGCATTACCATTAAAGGCAGCATCATTTTGGGAAACAAGACTGCATCGAAAAGAGGTAAAACAGGTATAATATCCGGGAGTTCGGTTTTTATTTTCTCTTGCTGTATCGTTTTACTCATATAGCCTCCGATCAAGTTTATCCGTCCGATATGGGTATCTTGTGGGTTTTATTTTCTGGCAGTTTTTCCAGGCGGATTTTTAAAAACCCGTCTTGGAAAGATGCCGTAACTTTTTCAGAATCGATTGGGGCCGGCAAAAAAAGAACTCGCTCGAACCTGCCGTATTGAATCTCTGCCAGCTTATAAGCAGACATATCATCTCTGGAACCTTCAAACCGTTTCCCGGCAATTCTGACGGCCTTGTCGTCAATTTCAATATCAAGGTCTTCTTTTGTCACTCCTGCTATTTCAGCACAGATAATGACATCCTGACGTGTTTCATACATATCCATATAGGGCTTCCATGTGCGCTCTGAAACCGTGAACACAGAATGGATGTTACTGACCAAGCCTGTATCAATGTTGCTCATAAACATCGAGTCCTCATGATTCAGGCTGTTACCAAACCGAATCTTTATAAAATCCATTTTTCCCCTCCCGGCAGCCATTTTGCGATGACTGCAATCAAAAACGTATTCACCCCCATATTGCTCAACCGCTGAACCACGAGACTCCAGACTCCAAACCCGGAAAAAGCCAT
>JAUCGE010000345.1 GCA_030377965.1 Desulfobacterales bacterium HSG16 | reverse complement strand
GTATTTTAAGTTTTTGTAACTCCCTGAAGTTCAAATTAAAAAATATTAATAAACATACTCATCCTGCAATGAAAACTTTGCAGGATATCAATCAAAAAAGGATAAAAAAATGAGTTTACCCAAATATGAAGTCGGAAAAACTACCATAGGACAACTTGTCGACACTGTGGCGGAACAATTCGGCGATTCAAAAGCCTTAGAATATCATGAACAAGGAATAAGCTACACTTACAATGAGTTCAAAAATGTCTGCAATGATGTTGCAAAAGGCTTCATGGCTCTTGGAATTGAACGAGGCGGAAAGATTGCTGCATGGGCAAACAATGTACCTGAATGGCTCTATACTCAGTTTGGAACCGGCAAAATGGGCGCTGTTCTCGTTACCGTAAATACAGCCTATAAAAGTTTTGAACTCGAATATCTGATGAAACAATCAGATTCAAGCACCCTGCTTCTGATCGGCGGAGTAAGGGAAGCTGATGAATATATCAAAGTTATCAATGATGTATGCCCGGAACTTAAAGACTGCGAACCCGGAAAACTGAAATCCGAACGCCTGCCCATGCTCAAGAATGTAATATATATAGGCGAGGAAAAAATGCCGGGCATGTATAACTGGAACGATATCATTGAGATGGGTAAGAAAATCAGCGATGAAGAGCTTGCAGCCCGTCAGAACTCAATGGACCCGGATGATGTCATCAACATGCAGTACACTTCCGGAACCACAGGTTTTCCAAAAGGTGTTATGCTCACCCATACCAACCTGATCGGAAATGCCAAGAGCATCGGAGAATGCATGAACCTTTCTTCGGAAGACAATCTCTGCATTCCTGTGCCATTCTTTCATTGTTTCGGTTGTGTACTCGGAACTCTAACATGCGTTGTTTCCGCAGCCGCAATGTCGCCGGTAGTGGCATTTACACCGGATGCTGTTCTGGAAACCGTTCAGGCCAGCAAATGTACCGCTCTGCACGGAGTTCCGACAATGTTTATCGCTGAACTCGAAGAAATGGGCAAAAAGGATTATGACACTTCCAGGTTGAGAACCGGTATCATGGCAGGTTCTCCCTGTCCTATTGAGGTCATGAAAAAAGTCGTGGATCAGATGGGCGCAACCGAGATGACCATAGCTTATGGCCAGACAGAAGCTTCTCCTGTCATCACCCAGACACGACCATCTGACTCCTTAGAACTTCGTGTCAGCACAGTCGGTGCTGCTCTTCCTAATGTGGAAGTCAAAATTGTCGATCCGGTCGATAACAAAGAAGTTGAAAGAGGAATTCAGGGCGAGTTGTGTACTCGCGGGTATCATGTCATGAAAGGTTATTACAAAAACCCCGAAGCCACTGACAAGGCAATAGACACAGAAAAATGGCTCCATACTGGAGATCTTGCGATCATGGACGAAAACGGATACTGCAAGATTACCGGTCGGATCAAAGATATGATCATTCGCGGCGGAGAAAACATCTATCCCAGGGAAATAGAAGAATTTCTATACACACATCAAGATATTATGGATGTACAGGTAGTGGGCGTACCCAGCGTAAAATACGGCGAAGAAGTCGTGGCGTATATACAGCCCAAACCTGGTAAAGAATTGACTGAAGAATCGATGAAAGAATTTTGTACAGACAAGATAGCTTTTCATAAAATTCCGGCTTTTTTCTTCTTTATTGATGAATATCCGACGACTGCAAGCGGTAAGATTCAGAAATACAAACTTCGGGATCTGGCCACAAAAAATCTGGAAAGAGAAGATGCTGCAAATGTAAAAACTGCTTGATTCTTTAAATCACGCTGAAAAGTTGCTTGCAGGAAAAATAATTTAATACCGGTAAGATGGTTAGAAAGATGGCGGGGAGGAAACCCCGCCCTGCTATCAGGTATTTTATTAATTGGTAAATCCATAAGGGTAGTCAGACAAAAAAATGTACCCGTCTTACTTGTCTTTTAACCCGT
Organism: Desulfobacterales bacterium HSG16; assembly: GCA_030377965.1. Taxonomy (GTDB): domain Bacteria; phylum Desulfobacterota; class Desulfobacteria; order Desulfobacterales; family HSG16; genus JAUCGE01. The sequence continues at coordinate 601 of JAUCGE010000345.1, read as the reverse complement.
ATTCTGCGTTGCTGAAAAGGGCGAAGATGTAGAATATGCACCCTTTACATCGCCTTAAATACGGATTAAAATTCTGTGTAATCCGGGGTATATTATTTTCTATGACATCCCTAAGTAAAAATGACTGACAAGAAAGGATAAGGTTTGAATGTCTGACAAAGTACTGCTCTCTCAAACTGAAAATCAAATAACTACTTTAACTCTGAATCGTCCGAAAGTGATGAATTCGTTCAGCATGGATCTTCTTTTCGCTTTAAAAGCAGAAATTGACAAGATCCGCTTCAATTCTGATATACGGGTTGTAATCATAACCGGTGCCGGGGAAAGAGCCTTTTGTTCGGGCGCTGATTTAAAAGAGCGGGCTACATTAAGCCCAGCCCAGGTAAAAGAATTCATTTTTACCATCAGAAGTCTTTTTACCTCCATAGAATATCTCAATAAACCGGTTATAGCTGCCGTAAACGGCATTGCCCTTGGTGGAGGCACGGAACTTGCGCTTGCTTCCGACATCAGAATAGTGGCTAAAAACGCATCTAGGGGTCTGACCGAAACAAGGCTTGCCATCATTCCTGGCGCAGGCGGAACACAGCGGCTGCCACGC
>JAUCGE010000062.1 GCA_030377965.1 Desulfobacterales bacterium HSG16 | reverse complement strand
ATTGTCTTGACATCATGTTCCTGATATGCATAAAATATACGCAAGATAACGATAGATAATAAGGAGCGGATATGCATAATAAAACCAGCTTGAATATCAGCATTGATCATGACCTTGCGGATTTTATCACAATATACGCACAGGAAAACCGCACAACATCGTCCGAGGTGATTACACAGTTTATCCTTGGATTGAAACGGAGAAGCAGTCAGGACAGCATGGATCTCATTCTTTCCGACTCGAATTTTCACCATGCACTTACGGAAGTACGATCAAGGATAAAAGACGGTTCCGCACAATGGCATACCTTTGATGAGGTTTTTGGTGAATAATGGATGTGAAATTTGAAAAAGCATTTCTGAAAGCAGTTAAAAAACATGCCGGAATCAAAAAACAAATTGAGCAAAAGGTTCTTCAAATAATCAATCATCCTGTTGAAATGGGGGAACCCTTGAAAGGCAACTTCCGAGGCTTTTATTCCTGTACTGTAAAACGCAATTTTATCATCATATACCTGTACTGCGGCATTTGCAGGAAAAAAGGAGAATGAACACGTTGCCTGTGCAGACTGTTCTGAAATAACGGACGAGACGATCCGATTCATAATTGTCGGACCTCATGATGTTGCTTATGACATGAAATAATTGAAAGAGAAAGCGATAGATGGAGTGATCGTTCTTCATTGGGCGTATTTAATTGTTGGAGGAACAACTGATCGGCAACGGCCTGAGATTGAGCATGAAAAAAATCCACCCGTGCCTCTCAAGCAGGCCAGGGGTATAAAACCGAAACATACCGCAAATGTAAATTTTCCGGGAACGGGCCAGATGCTGGCAGGTGAACCGGTCAAAGGTCAAGTCCGCCAGGTTGTGGCTATGATCCATTCCGCGAGCGATACATTGAAAGTTCGGGTGGAAGTAGCCAACCCGACCCATCGTCCGGCAGGTGAACGGCCAATTCGCAGGTATAAAATGCGAAGGAAACGAAACCTTGACCATTGCCAACTGTATACAAATCCAGATGCAGAGGATTATCACCTGAATCCGGGATCACCCTGCATTGATACCGGCAGCCCGGAATACACTGACAAGGACAATTCCAGGTCGGACATGGGTGTTTATGGCAGCACATTGGAAAATTTGATAATTCCTGATCCCGAAGTTGTGGAAAGTTCATCCATGTCTGTCAGCGTTGACGGTTCTGAAGCCGATCTTGCAGTGTATGACAAGGAAGAAAGAGAATGCAGCAAAGATATCTAATTGAGTAAAGGAGTGTATTAACAATGGAAATGAAATTGGAGTCATTCAACCCCTCGAACGGGAAATTGCTGGGAAAGGTCACGATCACTTCGATCGAAGAGGTTCAAAATGTCGTGATGCGGTCTTGTGAGGCTGCTCGCAACTGGAAAAATCTGAAAATCGATGAACGTCTTGATCTTATGAAAAAAGCGTATGAGCAGGCCAAACCGCATATCAGGGATATGGCGGAACTTCTCAGCCAGGAGATGGGAAAAGATATTCAACGTGCTGCAGGAGAAGTGAGCGGCACCGTATTGGGCGGGCCTTACATCGCAGAGGAAGCAAAGGAGGCGTTGCAGAGCCGACTTACGGGAAGCCGAGCAAGAATCGAATACAGGCCACTGGGCGTGGCGGCTGTCATATCTCCGTGGAATTATCCCCTGGCTATGGCAAACAATCTTATAGTCCCTTCTTTGATGGCCGGTAATACCGTCGTGTTCAAACCTTCTGAAGAAACCCCTCTTGTGGCCGATACTTTTGTCAGATACCTGCAAAAAGTTTTGCCGGAAAATGTTTTACAGATCATCCATGGCAACGGAGAACAGGGCCGAGCGCTTGTGGAAAGTGATGTCCACCTGATCGCTTTTACCGGTTCGATGGCCGTGGGAAAAGATATCATGGCACGGGCATCGGGGGGTCTGAAACGCTTGATTATGGAACTGGGCGGGAACGATCCCATGATCGTACTGAAAGATGCCGATATGGACGCGGCTGTCCGGTTTGCCGTTGCAAGTTCTTTTGAAAACGCGGGTCAGATGTGTATTGCCACGGAACGGATTTACGTGGATGAAAAAATCGCTGATACATTCGAACAAAGTGTCGTTTCGCTGGCATCCCGTTATAGACCCGGTTCCTGGAATATGCCCGGTGCAAACATCGGACCCATCATCAATTCCAGGCAGCATGAAAAAATCATCGAACATATCCGGGATGCCGAAGAAAAAGGCGCCAGAGTCCTGCTTGGGGGATCGCAGCAGGAAAAACCCTATATCAAGCCAACGGTGATAGCGGATATCACCCCTGAGATGATCATGGAAAAGGAGGAGACCTTCGGACCGGTCGTAGCGATTAGCCGATACAAGACGGTTGATGAAGCTGTGGAAAGAGCCAATGACTCCGTTTACGGGCTGGGGGCTGTAGTATTTGGCAGAAAAGATGTCGAAGCCGTGGCAGACCGTCTGGAAGCCGGTATGGTCGGTATCAATCAAGGGGTCGGTGCGGGGGATGCGCCCTGGGTCGGGGCGAAACAGAGCGGTTTCGGATTCCACGGCACCTCTGAAGGACACCGGCAGTTTGCCCAGGTTCGGGTGATGAATTATTGAACCTGCTCAAAGTGAATTATGCACGCTCAAAAAAACCTTTTCAGATTATTTCGGAGAAACCTGCCAGGGCTTTGAAGGGTAATCAGGACAGCAAGGCCATTTTGCTGAATGTGAATCCGGCAGGGCGATGGATTTTGCAATGAATGTTTTCTCAGGATACCGTGACTCAATCTCAGCTTGAAGGAGCTGAATACAGGATTGATATTCAGCCCCTGTCCGGTTTGTTTTACAGCCGGTCCATGATCCGGTTGAAAATGGCGCTGGGCCGCATCTGCTGTGCCGCAGCTTTTGTATCCGGCATAAAATATCCCTCGATATCAACCGGTTTCCCCTGTGCGGACATGAGTTCGTTTAAAATGATACCTTCATTTTCATTGAGTCGGGTGGCAATGGGTTTGAAAACCTGTTTGATGGAATCGTCTTCTGATTGATCTGCCAATGCATTGGCCCAATAGAGGGCTACATAAAATGTAGCGCCGCGATTGTCGATTTCGTTGACTTTTCTCGATGGCCCTCTACCATTTTCCAGATAAAGGCCGATGGCCTTATCCAGTGCTTTGGCAAATATTGCAGCTTTTGGATTGTCTGTTGCTGCGGCAGCATGCTCGATGGACGGCACAAGGGCGCAATATTCTCCTAGAGAATCCCATCTCAAATGCCCTTCGCCAAGAAATTGCTCAACATGCTTGGGAGCCGATCCCCCTGCGCCGGTTTCAAACAATCCGCCGCCGTTAAGAAGGGGTACTATGGAAAGCATCCGGGAACTTGTTCCCAGCTCCAGAATGGGGAAAAGGTCGGTCAGGTAATCCCTTAACACATTTCCGGTTACGGCAATGGTATTTTTTCCCTGCCGGACCCGTTTCAGCGTGAAGGACATGGCTGCATCAGGCGGAAGAATCCGAATGTCGAGGCCGGATGTGTCAAGATCCTTTAAACAGGTTTCGACTTTTTCAATGATACGGGCATCATGCGCCCTTTCGGGATTGAGCCAGAAGACAGCCGGCTCACCGGTCAGCCCGGATCTTTCAACCCCCAGTCTGACCCAGTCTCGAACAGCCACATCCTTGGCCTGGCACATTCGAAAGATATCACCCTGTTCAACCGCCTGTTCCATGAAAATTCGGCCATCATCATCGACAAGTCGGACAGAGCCGCAGCCCTGGGCCTCGAAGGTTTTGTCATGAGAACCGTATTCTTCAGCTTTCTTTGCCATCAATCCGACATTGGATACGCTGCCCATAACCGCGGGATCAAACTGGCCGTTGGTTTTACAGTCTTCAATAACTATCTGGTACATGGTGGCATAACTTCTGTCAGGTATGACCGCGATGGTGTCCTGAAGTCTGCCTTCGGAGTTCCACATTTTTCCTCCGTCACGAATGACATTGGGTATGGATGCGTCTATAATGACATTGTTGGGAACATGCAGGTTGGTGATTCCCTTGTCCGAATCCACCATTGCGAGTCCGGGCCTTTTTTTATATACGGCTTCAATATCATTTTCAATTTGTGACCGGATATCTTCAGGCAGAGACCGGATTCTATCGAGTATATCCGCAAAACCATTGTTCACGTTGACGCTTAGATCTTTAAATGTCCGGGAATTTTTTTCAAAGAGATCCTTGAAGTAAACAGACACGCAGTGGCCGAACATGATGGGGTCGGAAACTTTCATCATGGTGGCTTTCAGATGAAGTGAAAACAGCGCGTTCTTTTCCCTGGCCAGATTCAGGGCCTGTTCATAAAACTCATTCAATGCCTTGATATTCATCACGGACGTATCGAGCACCTCTCCCTTGATCAGTTCGAGATCCTGTTTTAATACAGTGGTTTTACCGCTTTCATCCACAAACTCGATTTTTGCAGCGCACGGTTCGTCCAGGGTGACGGATTGTTCACTGCCGAAAAAATCTTTTTCCGTCATATGAGCCACCCGGGCCAAAGATCCTGATTCAGGCCAGGGTTTCATCATCTTATGGGGGGCTTTTTGGGCAAAAGCCTTGACTGCCGCAGCAGCTCTTCGATCTGCATTCCCTTCTCTCAAAACCGGATTGACGGCAGACCCCAGCGCGTTTGCAAACCGTGCTTGAATCTGCTCTTCTTCAGGTGTTGACGGAGATTCCGGGTAATCAGGAATGGGATATCCTTTTTCCTGAAGCTCTTTGACTGCCGCCTGAAGCTGGGGTGCGGAAGCGCTGATATTGGGCAGCTTGATAATATTTGCCCCAGGCAGATTGACCATCTTTCCCAGTTCGCCGAGATGGTCTTCAACTTTTTGTTCCGGGGGCAGGCAGTCATTGAAATTGGCCAGTATCCTCCCTGTAAGGGAAATATCATATTCATCCACCTTGATGTCAGCGTGTTTTAAAAAAGAACAGACAATGGGAAGCAGGGAATAACTTGCCAGGGCGGGCGCTTCATCTGTTTTGGTCCAGATAATCTGTGATGATTTCATTTGATCATATCCTTTTGTTAAGGCTCTTTCCAATGTAATGGGTTCATTGTCAGCTCACAGCTTTTCATCCTGGAAAAGCCGTTAACGAACATAGCGATTTTATCATTATGTTGTCTCAGTTCCCAAAGACTTTTAAACTTTTTTTTTAAAAAAATCTATCTTTTTTCAAATGCAAGTAGCAACAATCCACCCCACGTTCCATCCAGCCCCAGCGGGGCGGCATGTCGGTAGCAACAATCCACCCCACGTTCCATCCAGCCCCAGCGGGGCGGCATGTCGGTAGCAACAATCCATCCCACGTTCCATCCAGCCCCAGCGGGGCGGCATGTTGGTAGCAACAATCCATCCCATGTTCCATCCAGCCCCAGCGGGGCGGCATGTTGGTAGCAACAATCCATCCCATGTTCCATCCAGCCCCAGCGGGGCGGCATGTTGGTAGCACTCGACTATCAAGTTTTTAAAATTTGAAAAATGGATAAATTGGTGCTAATATCCGCTTGAGCGGAAAATTATTTCAATAGCATCGTTTACATAGCGATAGCTCAACCATCAGCATGAGGAACCGGAAAATGTTGTCAAGACAATCACAATTATGAATGAAATCAACGAGTATCTGGTATCCGATTCTCTTGATGAAAGTTATCAGCAACAATGCTGGCCGCCTTTGACTGCCCTTCTTGGGTTTAGTAGAGTGAACCAATAAAACAGGGACCACTATCACTGTCATCGCTGTCAGTTTCCTCTTTTGTCGGAACGGCAATACCTGCTGCTGCATCGGTAATGATACCGTTTTCTATTCCATCGTCATCGCCTATCCCGCCGTCAAACAGGGTGAGTGTAATTGCGTTTTCTTCATATAAAACTTCAGTATATTCGTAAAATCCGTCATCATCAGTCTTGAAACATATTGCATCTTCGGGAATGCCGGAAGGGAATGTAATTTTTACCTGAACGCTTTGCCCGGATTCAATACCGTTTACCTTGAATGCTGCCAGCCCGTCTTTAAATTCCATATTTTTCGGTTTGTCGGACTGGTTCAGGTTCGGATCGGTATCTGACAATGCCTGAACCTCAGTAAGCCAGTTTTCGGGAGTTGATGAGATATCTACTGTGATATTTCCAGTTCCTGTTGCGCTCAATAAAGTAGCGATCTGGATTTTATCATCAGGAGATTCTGTGCTGCTGTCATCTCCGTTATCCGTATTTCCGGAAGGTTCATCAGCAGCAAACAGAGCTGTAATGGTGTGATCGGCAGTTATTGTTTCAAAAAGCCAGGTTGAAACCACTCCAACAGATTCATTATCTATCAGAACATTTTCAATATGATGATCTGTATCCGGTGTTATGGTATATTCGGCATTTTTTCCGTGTGTTACTGTAACATTGTCAGCAGGGGTAATGCTTCCACCTGTTTGCTTTGTCACTTTGATGGTGTAGATTTTTTCCGTGAAATCTGCCGTGATATTCATGTCAGAATTTACATCTGTCATGCTCAGAGGATTTTCCGTTCCGATGTAATCGCCTGTCCATCTGTCAAAGTTATATCCCTCATCAGGTACGGCAGTGACATTGGTCGTATCACCGGCCTCTTCGACAATCTGTTCCATATCTCCCTCGATAGAGCCGTTTCCCGAGGTGGAATATATAACTCGATATGTTTCGGGTGTTATCACGGTTTCCGCTTTAAAGCTGGCGGTAACTGTCATATCCGTTTTTATATCAGCCAGGGTCAGAGGATTTTCCGTTCCGGTATAGTCTCCTGTCCATCCTGTAAAGCGATATCCTTCATCGGGAACGCCGGTGACCTGCGATGTATTGCTGCCCTGTTCCACATTCTGTTCCATATTGCCTTCAAGAGTACCATTTTCCTGTGCAGTAAAACTTACCTGGTAGGTGGCTGGCTGAATCGGATCAGGTTCAACCGGATCAGGTTCGACTGGGTCAGGTTCAACTGGGTCGGGCACGACCGGGTCAGGATCTTCGGTTCCGTCAAACAGAACCGCATCTCCGATAAGTTCAGGCGTCAGGGATGATCCGTCTGTAATGGCTGCAAGCTGTATCTTGTCAAGGTTGAGGATTCCGTCTTTAACTGCCTTTACCGTAAATGTCACACTGGCAAGTATTCCGCTTCCTTCAGCCCCGGTGTTTTGACCGAATGCGAACGCGCCAAAGGTCAGTTTACCAGCGCTATTGTCGATTACAGGGCCTAATGGTGAGCCAGTTGCGCCGGTACTTTCCAGAAAACTGCCCAGGGTTACATCATCTTGCGCCTGAATCTGGACAATTGCAGGGTCATAGAGGATATCAAACTGAAATCCGCCAAGATCTGTGACATTTTCTATGTACACATCCACCTGAAAGCTGTTTCCAACTGTGGAAAGGTCTGTACTCTGAGGAGAGATGCTTACACTCAGTGCAAATGAATTGGCTGCACACAGGATAATCGACAATAATAGGGGGATAAAGTATTTTTTCATCAGCTTGTCTCCTTGTTTTTTTGTCTGTCTGTTCAGATAATTACGTTATCAATTACAGGTAATGTTATCCCTGTTACCTGAAACAGTCTGTAATATGTAAATGACTTCTTCAATTCCGATTTTGCTGTCGTTGTTTACATCAAGAATATCAGTTCCATTATCAAGCGTTATGCCGCACAGAATCTGTAAAACCGAGATGGCATCGAGCAGTGTCATATCCTTCATTTCGTAACGGGCGGTAATATTCATATCTTCGGTAACATTGTCGATGACCAGCGGGTTTTCAGTACCGGTATAACCACCGGCCCATCCGATAAATTCATATCCCTGGTCGGATGTTACACTCACCCCCGAACTGCTTTGACCATGTTGAACTCTCTGGGTTGTTTCTCCTGCAATGCTCCCACAGGAAATTGATTCAAAGGTTATATCATAAGTGTTTACATCAAACTTCACTGATACGGTATGGTCATCTGTGACGTTCCTGAAAGTGTAAGGCGATGATGTTGTGCCTGCCGAGAAGCCATCTACCAGAATGTCTGAAATATGATAACCTGTATCCGGTGTAATGATAAATTGCCGGTCACTCCCATGTATGACTTTGACTTTTCCTGATGGTTCCATAGTTCCGTCTGCATCGGTTGTGGCAGTCATGGTGTGAGTTATGACTACTTGTCCATTATTTTGAAGAATATCGAAATATTGGTTTCCCAGGGAATTCATGAGGGTTACATTTTGAAGTGTAAGGTAACTGTTGATATGATTTTGCACCGTAAATGTTATATCAGCCAGAGAGACCCTCCCGCCCGGTCCGGGTGTACTGCCCAGGCTGTATGCGGCAAACTCCATTTTTCCTGCGTTATTGTCAATGTCGAGGTTTGCAATGTTATAGGTTTTTCCGGAATTGATCAAGTCACTGCTCAAACTTACACTGCTTTCACCGTCGATTATGATAACAGCAGGATCATAATTGATGCTGAAGTCAAATGCACCTACATCCGCAATATTTTCTGCTTCGACATTTATAATAAGGGTTTTTCCTACCGAAGGCAGTTCCGTGATTTCAGGGGTAATTTTGATTGTGGTTGCAGAATACGACGGGGTGCTGATTATAAAGCATGAAAAGATGATTAGAAAGAATGAGAATGGTCTATTCAATGCGTTCTTTCTATTCATAATGCCCTCGGAATGAAGATATATCAATTTCATGACTATCATCATAAATGGTATAAACAAGTCTGTCTTCCCTGTTGACCCGCCTGCTATAGACTTCTTTATCAAAATATTTCAGACGTTCCGGTTTTCCGACCCCTTTTCTTGGGGATTCCATTAATTCACGAACAAGATCAAAACATTTACAATAGGCTTTTCTATCGTTTTTTCTGAACCAGTTAAGATCGGAGTTGGCATTTTTGAGGATATTAATTTTATAGGTCATAAAATGCCTTGTCAACGCTGACACTGTCAGGGCCAATGCCCTGATCCCTGGCTTTATGACCTTCGAGCAGGGCTTTCAATGATTTTTTATCACGGAAAAGTTTCAGAGTTTCCTGTAAGTTTTCCCATTCTACCTGATCAACCATCACTACTGAACCTGTATCGGAAACAATGACCGTTTCCTCACAATTCCTCAGTGTATCATGTACCAGTTGGGGTAAATTCCGAGCTGCTTTTTGAACATTGACGGAAATCATGGAAAGCCTCCTTTTTGAGAAATAATGAAGAGCCGGAAGCCATAGATATGCCTCCCGGCTCTTCATGAGTATTCAAAATACTATTCCTCTGTATACCACTTCCCGGAGATTTTCACAATGTCATTGATATCAATCTCACCATTTTCATTGAAATCATAGAACTCATCATAATTCGGATCGCCTTGTCTTGCTCCCCATCTGGGCGCAATCTTCATTATATCCATGAGATTCAACTGATTATCGCCTGTAAGATCTTCTTCCAGTACTGTCCCGTCCGGTTTTCTGGGGGAATCAGCCTGCCCAAATGTAAAGCGGGGATGTTCTCCGGGAAAGAACAGGGACAAACCAACCTTTTTGACCTTGTGTTTATTCACTTTCACTTCCCTGGTTTCCGAGAAGACTTCAGCATCGTCCTGGAATACATTTACGGTAAGGGTGCAGGTGCTGTTATTTCTGCCTTTGATTACAGGCCGATATGCCCCTGCACTGACTTCAGGGAGTGTGACAGTCTGCTTCCCGTTTCCTTCAGCTTCAAAAGATGCCCCCGGTATATCGCAGATCTCTTTGCTGCATTCTCTTTCTTCCTTGTCATACACTGCAAGATCTATTTCAAAACCATCAACGCTGACAGACATGGATGAACTTTCCACAACTACGGGATCAGGAGTTATCAAATTTTCCCATGTGCCGCTGTAAACACCCATGTCCGATCTGGAATTGTCTTTGTCATTGTATTCCGGGCTGCCGGTATCAATGCAGGGTGATCCCGGATTCAGGTGATAATCCCCTGCATCCGGATTTGTAAAGAGCGGATCTGCGGAAATGTTGCCAGTTTCTGGGAGTTCGTCTTTCTTCGAGTCATCGTCTTTCTTCGAGTCATCGTCTTTTTTCGAGTCATCGTCTTTCTTCGAGTCATCGTCTTTCTTCGAGTCATCGTCTTTCTTCGAGTCATCGTCTTTCTTCGAGTCATCGTCTTTCTTCGAGTCATCGTCTTTCTTCGAGTCATCGTCTTTCTTCGAGTCATCGTCTTTTTTCGAGTCATCGTCTTTCTTCGAGTCATCGTCTTTTTTCGAGTCATCGTCTTTTTTCGAGTCATCGTCTTTCTTCGAGTCATCGTCTTTTTTCGAGTCATCATCTTTTTTCGAGTCATCATCTTTCTTCGAGTCATCGTCTTTCTTTGATGAATCATCGTCATCATCTTTGTCCTTGCAATTTTTGCGTCCGTCATTTTCCCAGATGTCATTATATCCGACATTCAGGGTAAATTTACCATTACTGTGAATGCCTTTTCCGCAATTATTGACAATGATGTTGTTATAAATCATACCGGCTGCGTTGCCGTTGCTGTGAATGCCGTCACCGATGTTGTCCGTGATCACGTTGTTGACGATCAGGGGGTTTGAATTCCCTCCGAATTTAATGCCGTGGTTGTTCTCTTTGATGATACAGTTGGCAATGGTCAAAGTTTCGTTTCCTTTGCATTTTATACCTGCGAATTGACCGTTTTGCTGGCTATTCTGGATGGTGAAACCGATTATTCCGCCAGTGTCGGAGCCGTGGATGACCACTACGTTATGAATGCCGTTGCCGTCTATTATGGTGTCGGCAGGGTCATCACTTGTGGAGGTCAGCCATACTCCGTCTTTTATGGTTATGTTTTCAACGTAGGTTCCGGGGGGTACGCAGACTTCTCCGCCTCCGGCTTGGGATGCAGCGTTGATGGCTTCCTGAATTGTTGGATATTTGTCAGGAACGCTGAAATCACAGGATGGGTGGTCATCTGGATTATTGAGGTCTGTACCTGCAATGATCTCCTGAAAATTTGTGAAGCCGTCGCCGTCTGCGTCTTCTGAAGCGTCATCAATGGTCGGATTCAGACCGTATGTGAATTCATCAAAATCGGATATGCCATCGTTGTCAAAGTCTTCAGAGCCATCAGATAAAAGATTACCGAGATACTCTATTTCCCATCTATCTGATATTCCATCATTATCTGAATCATCATTAATAATGATATCGGAAGATTTAACAGTAACAACAAAATTATATGGAACACCAGAAAAAGGTACATTTTTTCCAAACACACCAAAATTCCATTGACCTTGTTGAATAGGCTCAATTATATAGTATTCTTGAGCAGCACCTTCAAAGTATTGCGTAACGCCTTCACTATTGGGATCAAGAATTATATTATCTGGGCTTGTGATAATTACATCCAGATCCACATTCGGTTCAGTACGCCGAGTTCTTAACTGATAATCTGTTGAAGGATTCCATGAAACTGAGACATAAATAGGCCCTTGATTAGAACTCAAATCTACAGGATAGTTATTTGTTTCATCCTGATAGATAATACCTGATGCTTCAAAAGCAACTTCCTGCCATTCAATATTGTCTTCTTTCCATTGTCTCGGACTGACATCTCTATCCCAGTAATAATAGATGCCATTATTAAGGTCAATTGCTGCTGCATTGAAATTCTTAATACCTACAATATTAGGTCCTGATTCAGTTAGATCACTCCAAAATGTTTGAAGGTCATCAATTTCTTGATCTGTTGTCCATTTCCATGCATCCAATTCATCTATGGGGCTATTGTCAGACCGGGTGAACCAATTATAAATCCAAGTTTTCAAAACAACAATTCCATTATTACCACCTTCCGATACCGATGATAAAAGCGGAGCCGGGCCTCTGTATCCTAAAATAAAATCGGGTCCACCTTTCAAAGAGTCATACCACTTGTGCCCCGGTTTGTGACCGGGACATTGATTTAAAGTTGTTCCATCTCCCCGTCTTCCTGCTTCATAATAAGTTGAGTTTAGTATAGAACAAGCAAAAACCATAATCACATCTAAATCGTCATTCCAAGAATCCGAAACATCCTGAGGGTTAAGATTGCCGTCGGATAGAGGTACATGTCCATCACAACTTGAACCATGTCCAGTATAAATTAGGTAATCTGCTTGGTTCTTTACGAATAAAATATCTTTAACATCATTTGTAGCTGCATCAAGAGGTTCAATGACTAAAGTCTCAAATCCACCTGATTTAAAAAAATCGGAATTTGAAGGTGGAATACTCAAGACTTCATTTCCCGAGTCTGATGTCAGACTCATCATACTTATCTCAGAATTACCTTGCAGTTCTTCTAAAATTTCTTTTCCCATTCCCCCATCAACTTCCGAAAATGTTATTTCACCCTCTTCATTATTGCTTCTTAAAAAATCTGAAATCTTTAATTCATAAAAAGTACCATCAGCAGTAGAAAATTTTCTTTGTAGATTCGCGGATGTTACATAATCATTTGTACTATTATCCATGAAGTTACAATATTTACTTCTAACACTTACAGGTAGGTTTTCGCCAAATGAATTATTTGCTACATCTGTAACTTTGACTAAAATCGTTTCATATCTTTCAAATAGATAATCCCAAGACATTGATGTAAAGTATATGCTATCAACAACTTCGATTGAGCTAACTTTATTGTGAGATACATTCCCAACTTGTTTAAAAATAACGGTATCAAAATTAACATTCATATCTTCACCATTACAACCAAGGGTGGGATAGGGAAGTTGATCTTCCGTTACATCAATAGCCATGACACTTCCATTATTAATATCATATCCTTGATTAAATTTGAATGTTCCCAAGCTGATCTCATGATAAGCCCAAGAACCATCTTGATATTGATCAACAGTCATGTGCTTATCACCTTCTGCATGATGAATAACATATTGTACTTTCTTAGGTTGGTCACAGTAAGAATAAAATCCAACAATTACTTCAAACATTCCATCAGTTGCTATAGTTGGTGTCCATCTTGCCCAACATTGGTATGGTAACATATAGTTCTGAATATATGTATACCAATAGCTATGCCCTGATGCCGAAACCGATTTCCATTCCCCTGGATAATCAGGATGGGGTTCACATCCCTTATTAAATCCTGGATCATTTACTGAGATGGTAATATCTTCTGAATATACAATAGAAAAGAAACCGAAAATCAAACTCAAAACAATGATAGAAATTCCTCTTATCATGATAAAATCCTCCTTACCCAAATCATATTAAAATCACAGTTCAAGACAATGTGGTAGCCATCATCATGCCCACCACATTACCTGGCTGAAGCGTCGCCAAAGCTACACGGTTATTGTTAAAATTTCATGTTTCCGCAGGAAAAATCAGTACCACAATATGTAGTTGAAGCATTTGAGTAACATTCACAAGAAAAACTCCAATTGGTACAGTATTCAGGAATTTCAAGTTGAGAATTATAAGAGTTACCATAGCTACAACTCAAAATATTATCATTTACAGTTACTTGAGTATTAACAATGTTAGATTGATCTTCATAAGTTTCTGATAACTGCTGTAATCCTGTCAAACTAACCCCAGCGCCTGGATAAATACGATTAAGATTTGTTACACCTTTACCTCTTTCATACAAAATTGGGATACCTTCACCAAAACTGTCTTGGTATTTTCTTACATGTTTATTCCATTCTCCAGGTGTTGTTAAATCTGCCCATACACCCGGAGCATCATTCCAACTAATGTCTGGTTGAATGCCACTGGCACCATTTGAACCAGGTAAATAGTTATTGGCAGAACTACTAAGAGAGCCATCAACGGCATTACCAACTTGTCTATGAATTGATGTTCCTGTTGTAGCAGCATTCGAACCAGTATTAGCCATTCGAGCAATATCATTTGATTTATCAGCAACTTGAGCCACATCCAACCCAACTTTGGCAGAATTTTTCAAACTATTACCCGCGCGTACTGCTTTGAGTCCTGCGCTAGCTCCACCTGGTAGAAATGGAACAACAGTAGCTACACCATCATAAATCAAACCAACAGCGTCCACTGCCGCCCATCCCCAATTACCTTCTTTAATATTATCAACTAATGAATATGCGCCCATGACAACATTCGCAGCATCCCATAAAGTTTCAAGAAAATAACCATATTCATCAATGTAATTAACAGGATTGGAATTAACATACATCATGCGGTGTAAACTATAAGGCGAAATCACATTGCCTCTATATATATCCTGAGCAATCCAAACCCCAACCTCTGGATCATAATGCCGAGCCCCAAACCAAACCAGCCCGGTATTTTCATCAAACTCCTTCCCGGTCAAAGTATAATGATTATGAGGATCAGTAAAATTCCCGGTTTCAGGAACCACACCGCCATAAGGATCATACTGGTAAGTATGATGAGAATTCCCGTTGTGCTTTGTCATCCCCGCAACATCACCCTTGTGATTGTAATGATACCAGTACATCTGCCCCTGAGTACCACCTTTGAAATGATGCATGGTCATGAT
Source organism: Desulfobacterales bacterium HSG16 (assembly GCA_030377965.1). Classification (GTDB taxonomy): domain Bacteria; phylum Desulfobacterota; class Desulfobacteria; order Desulfobacterales; family HSG16; genus JAUCGE01. The sequence goes on along the minus strand of JAUCGE010000062.1, from coordinate 6,701 downwards.
CCGCCCCATTGCGCCCCGGTAGAAATTCTCCCGCTGCCCGTTGAGCATTTCATATTCAGCTACCGGATCAAGCCCGTCAAATACATACTGCACTTCCTTGTCCACGCCCTTGGCATCATTGGATTTGGGATCATAATGTTTGGAGAGCCGCCGCCCGCCGCCGTCATATTCCAGATCGGTAACAGCACGGTCAGTCCGAACTTTCTGGCCTTTTCCTCCAAGCTGATAATTCAAAGCCTGGATCATTCTGTTTTCCGGGTCAAATGCGTAATCCATACCTTCAACAAGTGCGTTTTTATCATTTTCATCAACACGCACCCTGTTAATCCGGTTGCCGTTTGCATCATAGGTATAGGATTCAAGCAGATTGATATTCTTGTTCTTTTTCACCGAATCCACATTGACTGCCAGCAACTGATTTGCGGCATTATATTCATAGGTTTTGGTAAATCCGTCCGTAAGCGTTGAAGTGGAAAGACCGGTCAGGGATTCCCATTTCATGCGGTTGCCCACAGAATCATATTCATAGGACATGACCTCTTTTTCACCATTGTTCTTGATGGGATCAATCACCGTCCCGGCCAGCCTGTGCAGGCCGTCATAGTCATAGGTTTCCGTAACAACTGGCGGATTGCGCCATCCGTATTCCTTTACCGCCTCGGTCACATGCCCCACCTTGTTATAGGTGTATGCAAATGCACTGTGAATTTTGGGATTATTGCCTATCTGACGGTTTACCAGATTCAGGGTGCGGTACACACGATCATATTCATAATCGGTTTCGGTCTGGTTCGGATTTGCGATATGGGTAAGGTTGCCCACCTTGTCGCGTCCATACTGCGTTACCAAAGCTTTCGGGTCTGTTACACTTGCTATCCAGTTATTGGGGCTGTATGTATAAGCCACCTGATTTCCGTCAGGATAAACCATATTAACCCGGTTGCCTGCTGCATCATAGCCATATTTCAGAGTGCGGTTAAACGGATCGTCAGCTTCAATAATCCGGTTCAGGGGATCATAGGCCCATGCGGTCATGCCCAGGCTGTCCTGCATACTGACCCGGTTATTGTTGGGATCATAGGCATATTCAACCGCTGTGCCGTCTGCATATTTAATTTCATTGAGAAGATCATCAGGATAATATTCATACTGAGTCAGCGCACCTTTGGCATCCATGCGGCTTAACCGGTTGCCCATGCCGTCATAGGCATATTCCCAGACATTGTTCAGGGGGTCAGTCTCTTTTATCATCCTGCCAACAGAATTATAGTCAAAGGCTGTAACTGCATTGTTGGCATTAGTGATCTGCTTGAGAAGTCCCCTGGCATCATATGCGTATTGGGTCAGGACGTTGGTGTCATTACTGGGAACAATACCTTCCTGAAAATTCTGTGTTACCTGGTTGAGCCGATAAATGGCATCATATCCGTACATGGTCACAGTTCCGTCAGCCTCGGTCATATGTGTCCGGTTGCCCATTGGGTCATATGCAAACGCCTTTGTTTCATCCTCGGCATTAGTAACATTGGTCATCCGGTTCAGGTCATCATACACATAGGCCGTTGAATTGCCCTCTGCATCTGTTACCAGAAGCATATTGTTTACCTTGTCATGTGAAAACAGGGTATGTCCGTCTTCAAAATCAATAATGTCAGTACGCCTGTGTGCTGCATCATAGATGAATTCCGCATCAAAGCCTCGCTGATTGGTGATTTCTCGAAGGTTCCCGGCCAGATCATAGACAAACCCGGATGTTACATTAGTTTCGCTGTCTCCTGCCATTGCAGGCTGATAATTGCGGATAACCCGGATACGGCGGCCAAGTGCGTCATATTCGGAATGAGTAACAACATTTTTGGGATCTGTCGTATCAGTCAGCCTGCCGTCTGCATCATGGACAAAGGATGTTGCATGGGTTTCAGGATTCACCACCCTGCTTACCCGGTATGTGGGCGTATATTCAAATGAAGTTGTAAAGCCTCGTGGGTTAAGAGTCTGTAATACATTACCCATAGGATCATAGGTAAATTCCCATTCATACCCTTCAGCATCCTGCTTTTTGGTTCTGCGGCTCTGGAGGTCATAGGCATACTCGGTGACAAAACCTTCAGGATCGGTTACGCTCAAAAGGTCTCCCACCAAGTTATAAGCATACTTAACCGTTACATTGGTATCTGCATTGGGAGCCTCAACCGGTCGGTAATTACGGATGACTGTTACAGGTCTGTACAGTTTATCATATTCCGTTTGGGTGATAGTGCCTTTTGCATCGGTGAAACCCGTGATTTTGCCCACAGGGTTATAATCATACAGAAAATGCGTATCCAAAGGCCCGCTTGCCTGAGTTACCCGCAAGAGTTTATCATAGGTATAAGACCAGAAACGACCTTCGGCATCTGTTACCCCTTTTAGCTCGTTCATTAGACCATAGATGTAAGTGGCAGTGGTAAATTTCAACTGATTCTCCACAGCAGCCAGTCTGTCAGATGCGTTATATTCATAGCGGATTTCCCCGCCATTGGGATCGGTTTTTACAGTCAGGTGATCGTTTTCATCAAAGGCAAATCCCATATGATAGTCCAGAGGACCGTCCACGGCAGTCAGGTTGCTGTTGGGATCGTAGGTATAGGAGAACATACTGCCCAGAGGCTTTGTCATCTGCGTTACCCGGCCAAGACCGTCATGGTCGAATTTCATGACAGCACTTTCAGCATCAGTCATGGCAGTGAGATCACCTTCAATATCATAGGTATGAACCGTCTTGTTTCCTGCAAAGTCTGTCATTTCAATGGGTAATCCCACACTGTCATAAGAGACAGAACCGCAAGCTCCGAGTGCATTGCAGAATTTTATGAGATTGCCTTTACCGTCATACTCAAAGGTGGTTTCCCGGAGGGTGGTTTCATTTACCTTTTCTGCCATTCGGGTTACCTGGTTTTTCTCGTTATAATCCCATTCCCGATGCCAACCAAGAGGCCCGTCCGCTGTCAGGCGGTTACCCTTATCATCATATGTCCAGTGCCATTCAGCCTCGGCCTGATCCATATAATATGTGCGGTTGAAATCGTCATTGTAATCGTACAATTCTGAATTACCGTCCGGATAGTCCATTTTAATCAGTCGCTTGTCATCATCATAATGGTGAACAGTGGTGTTGTCGTAGGCATCAGTAATTTTTGTTATCGCATCATCAAATTCAAAGGAATATTTTTCATCGTTCCCAACGATTTGTTCATCGACAAGGAACTCACCATCATAAGTCAATTGAACAGCAGGATGACCTTTGGGAGTGATTTTCTCAGTCATTTGTTTATTACCGTCATACCTGTATTCGGTAAGCAATCCCCGAGCATTGACAAAGCCTGTGAGTAAATCATCCGTATATTCATATTCCAGTGTAATACCTTCAGGAAGAACAGCTTTGGTTATTCTTCCTTCGCTATCGCTTGTAAATTCAATCTTTCTTCCGCTGGCGTTCTCAATAACTGCAAGGTTATCACCATCATAAATCAGGGTGATTTCATTTCCGTTTCTGTCGGAAATTGCAATCAGTTTTCCATCGGAATCAAAGCGTTTGGAATCAAGAGAGCATTTGCAACTGTTTTGGCGCAGGACATATTCACTGCCTTCTTTGGTAATCTCATCAAAATTGTTTGGAGAGTCAGAAGTATAGGTTCCACCGCCTGTTTCTTTAAATAAGGCAGTATGGCCGTCTGCATAGAGCATCTGGAGACCTTTAAACTGAGGTTCCATGTCCACAACCAGCAGATACTCGCCTAAACTGGAAGTCCAGCCCTGACCGAAATATTGGGGAGGCCCGGCAACGACTTCTTCCTCCATTTCACCACCCTCGCTCTGGGTATAGCGTTTAATAGATGCAGGTGTCCAGAGTGCTGCCATCGAGTTGTAGTTTCGTTCTATTTTAATGGCAGTTCCGCCCAGACCGGGAACAATAGCATCTGATTCCCTGTAAAAGAAATTGCCGATAGCCGTGTTGACAGGGTCAGCATCTTTCCCGCTGAATCCGTTGCAGGAAGATTTAAAACTGTAATCTCCAAGACGATCCGTACAGACACCTGGTGTATCAATAGGGCCAAAAGAAGCCGATGTATCGCACTTGCCCTGGGCTGCAATGTTAATCGCATTCATACCCATATTGATTGCATTGGATACCGCACCAAAAACACCGCTGGTCAATGTTGACAATGCACCGGTAACACCATTGACATCAGAAGTCGGGTCGCCTTCATTACCTGTAACATCTGCTGAAACTCCGACATTTCCGCAGCCATTTTGCCAGAGGCCAACATAATTAATTGTGGGAGCAGTTGGATCAGCACAAGGGCCGTATGGGCCTGAGCCATCACCAATGTACATGCGTCCTCCAGGCAGAGGAATAAGAATTTCATCGCATCCGTCAACGAGATCAAAATAGATAGATTCTCCAGGAGCAGGATTTGGAATATTTTCAATCCTTGCAGACCCGGTTCCACCATTATTTATAGTAAATGACGGATAAGTCACACCCGAATTAAAAGCAGGATTTACAGCTCGGAGCTTGTAATTTACAGCATCGACTCCACTCTGATTGCTCAAAGTAAAAACAACTGTAACAGGCTCACCAGCAGCAGCACCAGTCGGAGTAATTTGTTCTCCGGCATAAATCAGAGTTGCTTGAGCAGGGCAACCAGGGATAACAGGATCGGGATCGGGATCAGGATCTGGGTCAGGGTCAGGGTCAGGATCGGGATCGGGATCGGGATCTGGGTCAGGATCGGGTTGTGTGCCAGAAGAGGCAGTTTCAAAACTCCGAATCTCTGAGTTCGGACTTCCGGCAGAGTCGTTTCCAGCCCTTACCATCCAGTAGTATGTTGTGTCAGCTTCCAGCTTTCCTTCTGAAACATTGTGAAAACTGGAGGCTGTTGTCTGATTGATAATACAGTTACAATCTCTGTCTGTATTGCTCAGATTGCTTAATGCTGCATATGAATCCGCAACAAACACCCTGTAAACCGTTGCATTTGTTACAGGATTCCAATTAAGTGTCGGTTCTACAGATTTACCGGTTGCGCCATCTAACGGACTGACCAGAATTGGTCTTGTCAGAGGATCAACAGGTAGCGGTCCCGAATCTTCGACTGTGAAATAAATCCAGAGTCTGCCGCCGGGAAGAACTTCCAAAACATTTGAGCCACTATCTAAAATGTCAAACCAGGCTTTATATTCTCCAGGGGTATTCGGAGCCGTAAAATGGATCGTGGCATCACCGAAACCTCCGGCGGGAATATTGATTGGATCAGAACTTATCTGAAAATTTCCACCAGTGATTTCAAATATCGTCAGTTTATAATTTTCTGCATTCACATTGCTCTGATTCTGCATTTTCCAGGTTACCGTCAACTGTTCACCAGGAGATACGTAATCAGGACAATCCTTGACCATGCTCTGATACACCAGAATAGCCTGTGCAGTACTGCCGACAACACCTGAAAAATGTTCGATCTCACCTTCAAGAGTCTTGGCTTCAGTATCCACACGAGTCAGAATTGGCTCTCCATCATGAAGGATTACCAGATTTTTCTCAGCAAAGCCTTGAGGAACTGCTTCAGGAGCATAATTCAGAGTAACCGTAATCGGCTTGTCGAAAACTGCGCCTTCAGGTCCCAGAGTAAACAAAGGCGTAACCCCGCCGTTATCACTTTCTTCGGTCCACAAAACAGCTTCATTATCTACTGCTCCGGCAGGAACATTAAGTTTAAACTTGTTCCCTTTAATAAGTTTCCCGCCTTTTTGGGGATTGATAACAGCTTTCAAAGATATATTTTTGTTATTCGTAACTCCAGCCCCGGGATTATCTTTTTTGACAAACCAGTTTGATGAAACCGGCATGATATCAAGCATGTCAATATCACCGTCGTCATCCTGGTCAAAAAACTCGTCATAACCTTCATCACCCATGTTTTTGCCCCATTTTGAAGCAATCTGCATGATGTCTATGATGTTAATCTCTCCATCTCCGTTAATATCACCTTTAAGGGGCTGGCCATCGGGATTCAGGGAAGATTCGGTTTTTATAAACTCATACTGAATTTCATCATCAACAATAGAGATAGCAACAAACCCTCGCATAACTTCATGTCTGGCAACTGAAATTTCCTGGGTTTCCAAAACGGTTTCACTATTGCCTTTTAAGAGTGAAATCTTAATTTCGCAGGTTTCATTTTTTTTGCCTCGCAGTACATACCTGTACTGCTCTGTTTTCATTTCAGAAATTGAAACGGTCTGCTGGCCTTTATCACCTTTCACAAAGTCAGCGCCTTCAATACTGGTCTCATTTTTACTGCAAGTTCTACCGGCAGGATCAAATATGGCAAGATCGGCAGCCTGGCTGTTCAAGCTGAAGGCCAAGGAAGAATCAGGAATAGTATCTGCTGCATAAACCTGGGGGTTAAAAAGAATAAGAATGGAAATTATAAATAAACTCCAGATAACATTTTTCTTTTTTTGATACATGGTTTATCTCCTTAATTTATGGTTTTATAATTAAATTTATCTTAATCCGTTCAAAAACAAAAACTTGGGCATCCTTCATATTCGTCCAAAAGTAGTTTACACTTTTTCTTATTCTGGCTTGTTTTTTATTGCCTCATATTGTCTGAATCAGGATTCTCAGGATTAAAGGATTTTCAAGATTTTCAAAT
>JAUCGE010000344.1 GCA_030377965.1 Desulfobacterales bacterium HSG16 | reverse complement strand
AATCATGTATGGTATCAACTTACTGGAAGTGGCAAAAATTTTAGCAACAGCAACAGGAGGGACATTGCTGTTCAATAAACATGGTGCGATCAGTTCAATCCATCAATCAATTATTGGGGAGATACTTATGATCTCAGTGATTTGCCTTTTGGATCATACAGCACTCTTGGTTCAACGGCAGCTTTTATTTTCTGCTCGAATATTTCCACGTCAAGATATGTTCCCGGTTTTGCCAGTTCATTCGGAAGATATGCAAACCCGATATTCTTTTTGACCGTATGACCATAGCCTGCGGAACGAAGCCGTGAGACTACTTTGCCATCGGAAAGCACAGCCTCTCCTCCGTAGATCTGCTGCCAGTTCTCATCTCCGATTGAAATAGTGCAAAGCTTTCTGTCAGTCCCTTTTTCCTTGATTTCTGCAAGGGCTTCTTTTCCGATGTAGTCTTTGCCGCTTTTAAGATCTACCGTAAACCCGATTCCAGCTTCAAAAGGATTTTCCAGAGTTGTTATATCGTTGCTGAAATATAAATAACCTTTTTCGAGTCTCAGGCTGTCCAACGCCTTATATCCTGCGGCTATTATATCGTATTTCTGGCCTGCTTCCCATAAAAGATCCCATGCCACGATGGCCTTATCGACAGATATGTACAATTCCCAGCCGAGTTCACCGATATATGAAACTCTTTGAGCCAGAACCTTGACACCGTTTATTTTTATGACTTTTGCCTGCATGTAGGAAATGGCGCTGTCAGAGACATCGTCATCTGTAACTTTTGACAGAACATCACGGGATTTGGGGCCCCAGAAGCCGATTACTGCATAATCTTCCGTTACATCACGGACTTTCACTTCTGGATCATCTTTTTGCATATTCGCTTTGATATGCCCCATATCGTTATCAACAAATCCAGAACCTGTTACAAGCCGGTAGTGATCTTCGGCGAGACGTACCACCGTGATATCGGACATTATCGTCCCAGCATGGCTTGCAAACTGGGTGTAGATGACAGAACCTGGAGGTTTGTCCATATCGGTTACACAAATCCGGTCAAGGAGAGTCAAAGCACCTGGGCCTTTGAATTCGATCTTGCCGAAAGAACTCATATCCACCATGCCGACTCTTTCACGAAATCCAGCGCATTCTTTTGCGACAGTTTCAAAACAGGGTGCCTGTTTCCATCCTCCCCATTTGCGCTGGTCTTCCCCTGCCCTTCTCCACGTTCCGGACTCGTCGAAATAATTGACCCGTTCCCAGCCGTTTTTCTTGCCGAAAACAGCCCCGAGATCCTGGAGCCTGTGATGAAAAGGAGTGATTCTTCTTGGCCGCATGTAAGTATCTTCGTCGTTTGGATACATTGTACGATAATAATATTTGTAGCACTCACGGGCGCATGAAGCTGCATAATGAGGATCGCGATAATTTCTTCCGAATCTCCAGGCGTGGTATCCATAAAGATCAAGTTCGGTTTCACCTTCAATCATCCATTCAGCTATGGCTTTTCCGATTCCGCCGGCAGCTCCGAATCCGTTCATGGAAAGACCGCATGCAAACCAGAAACCTTTGAGTCCGGGCCAGGGCCCGACCAGAGGTTTTGAATCCGGAGTGAAAGCGTCAGGGTGGGATACGAGTCTTTCAAGGCCGGCATCGTTTAAAAAAGGATATCGTTTTATAGCGTTCATCAAAAGTTCTTCAAATCTTTCTACATCTGACGGAAGTTCTGTAGCGCTGTGACTCCAGGGAACACCGTCTTCCCAGCATGAAGGAGGATTGGCTTCCCATCCTCCAAAAAGGATTCCCCCATGTTCGGGTTTACCATAGATAAGATAATCCGTATCTCTGAAGCATGGGCCGTTGTCAGGAACTTCGCTGCCCGGTACAGCCTGAAGCGCTGCATGTTGATGAATCACGGGAGTGGATGGAATAGATATTCCCGCCATTGCCGCGACCTGTGCGCCCCAGAGTCCTGCACAATTTACAACCGCTTCCGTTTTTATATCGCCCTTATCGGTAATAACTTTTGTGACTTCACCGTCAGGAGAAAGTTCTATGCCCGTCAAACGGGTGTCCACATATATCTCAGCTCCCAGTTCCTTTGCAGCTTTTGCAACAGCCCAGGTGGTTCCGTGGGGATCGAGATGGCCGTCATCTGGCAGATAAACAGCGCTGTAAACGTTTTCATGACTCATCCAGGGCATAAATTTAAGAGCCTCTTCAGGAGAAATTGTATGGACATCAAGTCCTATACCTTTTGCCTGGCTCACTTCCCGCTGCAAGGTCATCTTCTGCATTTCACTGGATGCTATCCTGAGACTTCCGACCTTGTCATAAACGCCTAGGGAATCATAGAGTTCGGAACTGTATTTTCTCATACGCATCATTGTAGGAGAGGAGTTGAACTGGGTCAGCAATCCTGCTGCCATACAGGTCGCGCCACTTGTTATTTCGCCTTTTTCCACCATGACAACATCTTTTATGCCACCCTTTGCCAGATGGTAGAGTACACAACACCCTACAATGCCGCCGCCGATTACGACTACTCTTGCCTGGTCTTTCATATTGATAAACTCCTGTTGTTAATCTTAACCGTTAATATTGATCGTTAATATTGATCGTTATTTTTCAATTTTTGATCCATGTCGTTTTCCATTCTGGGATAGA
>JAUCGE010000343.1 GCA_030377965.1 Desulfobacterales bacterium HSG16 | reverse complement strand
TGTAAACAGTCTTAAATAACAGATGGTTACAGCACATATCATTATCGAACAATTATTTTTGTGCAAAACTATGTCAATCCGAAATATTTTTGCATTTTTTACAATTCATTATTCGGATCTATTTTTTATCGTAAGAGGCTGTTGATGTCCCATAAAATTGAGGTTAAAAATCTTTATAAAATCTTTGGATCACATCCTGAAAGAGCAATGAGACTGCTTGAGGAAGGTGCTTCCAAAGATGAAATTATGGAAAAAACAAAACAGGGAGTCGGGGTATGTGATGCCTCGTTTTATGTTGATGAAGGTGAAATTCTTGTTATTATGGGCCTTTCCGGGAGCGGCAAATCGACACTCCTGCGGTGTCTCAACCGATTAATTGAGCCGACATCAGGATCTGTGCTGATCGATGGAGAAGATGTAAATGCTCTGGGAAGTAAAGATTTGCGAATCTTCAGGCAGAAGCATCTGGGAATGGTATTTCAGAATTTCGCGCTTTTTCCCCACCGTACTGTTTTACAGAATGTTGAATTCGGACTTGAAGTTCAGAATGTTGATCCTGAAAATACAATAGATCCTCAAACAAGAACAGAATTGAGTATGCAGGCCCTGGAACAGGTTGGCCTGAAGGGATGGGAATATTCTTTTCCTTCCCAGTTGAGCGGCGGTATGCAGCAGAGAGTCGGACTGGCCAGAGCTCTTGCTCTGGATGCAGACATCATGCTGATGGACGAAGCTTTCAGCGCTCTTGATCCGCTTATTCGCAAGGATATGCAGGATGAACTGATAGCTCTTCAGGAGCGTGTACAGAAAACAATCGTTTTTATCAGCCATGACCTTGACGAAGCCATCAAGCTTGGAGATAGAATCATTCTGATGAAAGACGGCATGATCGTCCAGGAAGGAACAGCTGAGGAAATTCTTACCAATCCGGCCAACGATTATGTGGCAAGATTTGTCGAAGATGTTGATATGTCCAAGGTAATGACAGCCGAATCGGTCATGCTCAAACCTGCTGATTATGCTTATTACAAGACAGACGGTCCCAAAGCTGCATTGAGAAAGATGAAAAAGGCTGGAATTTCGTCCATTTTCGTGAGAAAAGAGACTAAGCTGGCAGGTATGGTCACAGCAGACGACGCGTCCGAAGCCCTGAAAAAAGGGGAGAAAACTCTTGAGAATATATTGAACCAGAATTTCAACAAAGTTGCTCCCGATACTCTTGCAATAGAATTATTTCCTTTATTTAAAACCGGCATTCCCCTCGCAGTTGTCAACGATAATGATCATCTTGTCGGAGTCGTCATAAAAGGATCTCTTCTGGCCGGTCTTGCGGAAGGCGCTCAAATCACCTGATAATCGAAGAAATTTGGAATACATATGAAAGCTTTTTGAAATAGCGTTATTTCAAAGAGTTAATCAAAACAACAAAAGGGAGGATTCATGCAGAAAAATCAAGTATTTACAACCAGAATGCTGATCATTGGCACTAGTATGCTGCTGATCGTTTTCATGGCTTTCGGAAGCGCAGTTGCTGCGTCAAAAAAACCTATCATTTTTGCGGATTTCGGATGGGACAGCGCTCAAGTGCATAACAGGATTGCAGCTTTCATACTCTCCAAAGGAATGGGATACGATGTTAAATATGTGTCAGGCGAAACCATCATGCTCAATACTGCCCTGATCAAAGCCATAGGCGGAGAAGCTCCCAATGTAAACATGGAAAGCTGGCATGATAACTGGCAGGAACTGTACGACAAGGGCGTGGCAGCAGGAAACGATCCGAACACAAAGGAAGGGCTTATCGATTTAGGACCCAATTTTCCAAACAGTGTTCAGGGCTGGTGGGTTCCTACTTATATGGTGAAAGGTGATGCCAAACGAAAAATTAAGGCTACAGCTCCTGATTTAAAATCCGTGACCGATATGCCAAAATACTGGGAATTGTTCAAAGATCCTGAAGATCCGACAAAGGGGCGTTTCTTTAGCTGTGTTCCGGGCTGGTCATGTGGAATGGTCAACGAGAAAAAATTCAAAGCGTATGGCACAAAACAATTTTACAACATAATGGAACCCGGATCAGGCGCTGCTCTGGCTGCATCTATGGAATCTGCATATAAAAGAGGCAAACCCTGGATCGGTTATTACTGGGCACCCACCTGGGTTCTCGGCAAACTCGATATGACCATGCTCGAAGAATCTCCTTATGACAAAGCAATATTTGAAGCCACTGCAAAGTGTGCATTTCCAGCAGTCAAGTGCAATATTCTAATTCATAAAAAATTGCCTGAATGGGCACCTGATGTCGTTGAATTCCTGAAAAAATACAACACAACTCTTGATATTAACAACAAATTTCTTGCTTTCATGCAGAGCAGCAAGAGTAACACAGATCAAGCAGCCCTGTGGTTTTTAGAAAATCATGAAGCTCTCTGGACAACCTGGGTTACCCCTGCCGTGGCGACAAAAGTCAAAGCTGCCATGAATAAATAGTTGAGAATGATCAATTAAAGAAACAGCTATCCGGTTATTATATAACCCGGGTGGCTGTATATTTCTACAGCCTTTCAAGGAGCTTCAAAGAAATAATATACTCAATTATAGACGGTGGGTTCCGCCTCCTCCGAAAGATGGCGGGGACGGAACCCCGCCCTGTCATATCGGGTATTTT
>JAUCGE010000061.1 GCA_030377965.1 Desulfobacterales bacterium HSG16 | reverse complement strand
ACATATTCAATTTAATATAAAAACATAACAAACCATCATCTGGCACACCCTGTGCAATAAAACGTATCAAATATCGTAAAAATTCGATCATCTGAACCCTGGAGGTCAAGTTTATGTCAGTAAGAATCGGTTTCTACATCTGTCATTGCGGGATCAATATAGCTTATAAGGTCAGAGTGAAAGAAGTAGCGGCTTTTGCTCGGCAGATCGACCATGTCGTGATAGCCCGTGATTACAAATTCATGTGTTCTGATCCCGGCCAGGAAATGATTGAAAAGGATATAGCCCAATATGGTCTGAACCGGGTTGTCGTGGCTTCCTGTTCGCCCCGGCTTCATGAAAAGACTTTTCAGGGGGCGTGTAAGCGGGCAGGACTCAATCCTTATATGTTTCAGATGGCCTCTGTCCGGGAGCAGGTTTCATGGGTGACATCGGATGAGGATGAAGCCACACGAAAAGCCAAAACTCTGGCTGCAGCTGCCATAAAGCGGGTCAGTTATCACGATGCTCTTGATACACGAACTGTCAATGTTCACCCTGATATCATGATCGTGGGCGGCGGAATAGCGGGTATGCAGGCGGCCCTCGATATCGGGGCTTCCGGCCACAAAGTTTACCTGGTGGAGAAAGATACCAGCATTGGCGGACACATGCTCCAGTTCGACAAGACCTTCCCGACCCTTGACTGTGCTGCCTGTATCGGCACGCCCAAAATGGTTGATGTTGCACAGAACAAGAATGTGAAAATGCTTTCTTACAGTGAAGTTACTGAGGTCTCAGGGTATATAGGAAATTTCAAGGTGAAAGTACGGCGCAAACCCCGATATATAAAAGAAGGGATCTGCACCGGATGTGGTGAATGTACAAAGGTCTGCCCGGTGGAAGCTCCCAGTGAATGGGATGTCGGACTCACGAATAGAAATGCTGTTTACCGGTCTTTTCCACAGGCTGTTCCCATAACTTTCTGCATCGATAAAAAAGACCGCGCTCCCTGTGTCGGAGCATGTCCGGCACATGTTAATATCCAGGGATATGTGCAACTTGTCAAGATGGGAAAGTATGAAGAAGCTGTAAAGCTCATCATGGAAAAAATCCCCCTGCCAGGGGTTTTGGGTCGTGTGTGTCCCCATCCTTGCGAATCTGCTTGCAGGCGCGAGGAAGTGGATGAACCTTTAGCGATCAGGGATTTGAAACGATTTGCTGCCGACCAGGTAGATTTTGCGACTCTCAAGATTCCGAAAATCGAGGAAAAAGAGGAAAAGATAGCAATTATCGGTTCAGGACCGGCTGGTCTCACCGCTGCATTCTATCTTAGAAAAGCGGGATACCAGGTAACTATCTTCGAAGCCCTGGATAAATTGGGCGGAATGCTTCGAGTTGGCATACCTGATTACAGGCTGCCTCCGGAGGTTCTGGACAGGGAGATAGGATATATTCTGCGTATGGGAGTTACAACCCGAACCGGTGTAAAATTCGGCACTGATTTCAATGCAGAAGATCTGGAAAAAGATGGCTTTTCAGCCGTATTCTTCGGAATCGGGGCGCATGGAAGCATGAACCTTGGAATTCACGGTGAAAAGGAAACAGGAATCGAAGATGCGATTTCGTTTTTGAAAAGAATTAACCTGTATGACAAAAAATGCCCCGGAAACAGTATTGTGGTCATCGGTGGTGGTAATGTGGCAATAGACGCGGTGCGGGTGGCAAAACGCCTGGGGGCAGAAAAAGCTTTCATAGTATATCGCCGAACGGAAAAAGAGATGCCCGCTTTTGAGGATGAAATAGCAGGAGCCAAAGAAGAAGGCATAGAATTTAATTTTCTGACAACGCCCATTCGAATTCTCGAAAAAGATGGAAAAGTATGCGGCATAGAGTGTATCAGGACAAAGCTTGGCAAGCCGGATGCCAGCGGCCGCCGAAGACCTGTTATCATACCCGGATCAGAATTCGTTATTTCCTGTGATGTGGTAATTCCTGCCATAGGGCAACAAGTCGATTCGTCCTGGGAAAAGATGGGTTTTGTGCCTGAATGCACGATAAAAAACCTTGTCAAAACAGATTCTGTCACTATGAAGACGAGCATTTCCAATTTTTTTGCAGCAGGTGATGTTGTGACCGGCCCTGCTACAGTTGTGGAAGCCATTGCAGGAGCGCATAAAGCCGCAAAAGGGATTGATCTTTTTCTTCAGGGCCTTTCGCCCCATAAGCAATTAGCCGGACAATTAGACGGACAATTAGATGAGCAATTAGATGGGCAGGAAAGTGAAACCGGGGAAAAGAAACCTGAATGGGCAGAAATCCCGGAAGATTGCATGCCTCAAAAGCGGGAAATACTGGCACACATTGACAAATCGATAAGAGCTGTGGGATTTGACGAGGAATCCATCGGATTTTCGGAAGAACAGGCAAGAAAAGAGGCAGCACGATGCCTCAACTGCGGGGGCTGCTGTGAATGCATGGAATGCGTTCGTGTATGCGAAGCTAAAGCTGTGGATCATTCCATGAAGGAAGAAAACCTCGAATTGGATGTGGGCAGTATAATTCTTGCCACCGGTTATGATATTTTGGACCCTGCGCCTATGAAACAGTACGGATACGGCAAATATCCCAATGTTTTTACCAGCCTGGAATTCGAGAGACTCTGTAATGCCACAGGGCCGACAGGAGGCAAAATTCTTATCAGGGATACGGAAAACAGCAAAAAATTTGTAAATCCGCCCCAAAGCGTTGCTCTTCTTCATTGTATCGGCAGCCGTGATGTCAATTATCATGAATATTGTTCACGGGTCTGCTGCATGTACGCGCTCAAATATTCCCATCTGATCAAGGAAAAAGTCGGACATAATGTTCCGGTATATGATTTTTATATTGATATGCGCTGCTATGGCGAAGGGTACGAGGAGTTTTACCGCCGATGCCAGGAAGAAGGGACGATTTTTGTCAGGGGCAAAGTGGCCGAAATTACCGATCAGGCAACAGTTCCGGGAGAGGAAGGCAGACTTATCGCCATTGCCGAAGATACTCTCCTTGGCAGGCCCATACGGGTTCCGGTCGATATGGTGGTATTGTGTATGGCCATGCAGGCCCGTGAGGATGCCATTGATGTGGGCCGGACTTTCGGTGTCAACCAGGGTGCGGATGGTTTTTTTCTGGAAGAACATCCGAAACTCGGACCTTTGAATACAGCTTCGGATGGAATCTTTCTGGCCGGGGCATGCCAGTCTCCAAAGGATATTCCGGATACTGTTTCTCAGGCATCAGGGGCCGCTGCAAAATCTCTTTCTCTTGCCACAAAAGGGCGGGTGGAAGTTCCCTCGACTATATCCTGGATTGACCCTGATATATGCGCTGGATGCCAGACCTGCATTGGTCTGTGTCCTTATGGAGCCATTGAATTCAATGAATTGAAACATGTTTCGGCGGTCAACGAGGCGATCTGCAAGGGCTGTGGCAGTTGTTCCAGCTTCTGTCCGAGCGGTGCAGCGCAGATTGCCCATTTCAAACCGGGACAGGTATTTGCGGAACTCGACGGCATCATTGATGCGCTGGATGCGGTCGGGATGTGATAAAAAAACAACCTGAGTTTATATGAAAGGAGAGTACATGGAAGATTTCGAACCTGTCATTGTCGCGTTTGTCTGTAACTGGTGTACCTATACGGCTGCCGATCTGGCCGGGACATCCAGGCTCTCCTACCCGAAAAATATCAGGCTGATCCGCGTCATGTGTACTGGTATGGTTGACCCTCAATATGTAATAAAAGCTCTTTTGGAAGGGGCTGACGGAGTTCTTGTAAGCGGATGCCATCCGGGGGATTGTCATTATATAAACGGAAACTACAAGGCTCGCAGACGGATCAAACTGCTCAAAACAATACTGCCTCAGATAGGATTTGAACAGGAACGGCTGAAACTTACATGGATCGGAGCCAGCGACGGCATTCGATTTGCGGAAATCATGAGGGAACTGGTGGACCAGCTTACAGAAATAGGGCAGAGCCAGGCAAAGTTGAAAATGGTGATATGAAAACGGAGGAACATGATGGCGAGTAATTTAAAAATCGATGTTCAGGATAAAGATCTTTTAGTGACGCTCCGGGAATTTTTCCGTTTGATACTTGAGCAGGAAGATATCAGTGCTATCTTCGTTTCCCAGCGCCTTCCCATGAAAAACACGATAATGCCAGCGCTTGTAACAGATTCTAAAACTTTGGACAGAACAGATCCTCTGGCCCCTGCTTTTCCGATTAACGGGGCAAAACTTCTTTCAAGGCTGACACGAAAATCATCAGGTGAAAAAATTGCAGCAGTACTCAGACCCTGTGAGATACGAGCCTTTACCGAACTGCTCAAACTCAAGCAGGGAAAGACAGATGACCTTATCATCATCGGAATAGATTGCCTTGGAGCCTTTCGCAATACGGATTATTTCAGGTTTGTAGAAAAAAATCCTGAAAGATCAACCGAACTTTTTATTGACAGCGTTCTTTCAGGAAAAGGCACGACAGCAGGCGGGATTGATCTTGCGCCTGCCTGTAAAGCTTGCGAATTTCCGATTGCTCCCAATAATGCGGACATTTCCATAGGATTGATCGGCATAGATGTAAAAAATCAGGTGTTGATCGAAGCCCGGACATCAGCAGGAGAAGAAATTTGTAAAAAGCTGAATCTGTCTGAAACAAAAAAAACTGCCGAGCGAAAAACGGCTGTCGATAATCTGGTGGCACAACGCATTGAGTACCGCGATAAAATGTTCGCTGAAACCAGGGATACTGTCGATAATCTGGAAAAGCTGACTGCATACCTGGCCGGTTGCATCAATTGTTACAACTGCCGGGTAGCCTGCCCCGTCTGCTACTGCAAGGAATGCGTATTCGTAACAGACGTATTTTACCATGAACCATCTCAATATTTACACTGGGCCAAACGAAAAGGGATTTTGAAAATGCCGTCTGACACTCTTTTTTACCATATTACACGTCTTGCCCATTCGAGTATGGCCTGCGTCGGATGTGGTCAGTGTTCCAATGCATGTCCTAACGAAATTTCAGTGATGGAATTGTTTAGAACCGTGGCAGAAAAAACCCAGTCGGCATTCGGATATGAAGCAGGAAGAAGTCTTGATGAACCGCCTCCGCTTTCCGTCTTCGAGAAAGATGAGTTTTTGGAAGTGGCTCAAACGTAGGGAAGTCAAAAAAATAATACATCCGTCCTGCTTGTCTTTTGCTCCGTATTCTGCGTTGCTGTAAAGAGTGAAGATTTTACAAATCTATCACCGGGCATCAGGGAGAAAGGAAAGTTTTATTCATGATTAAAAAGATCGGCAAAGCGCTTGTTGTAGGAGGTGGAATCAGCGGAATTCGTGCTGCCCTCGACCTGGCTGAGTTCGGTTATGGAGTCACACTGATCGATAAAGCTTCCCATCTCGGGGGAATTCTGGCCCAACTCGATTACCAGTTTCCGACCAATAATTGCGGCATGTGCAAAATGCTTCCATTGATAGATAGAGATTCATCTTCCCAATATTGTCTTCGCAGAGGACTTTTTCACGAAAATATCGATATTCTCCTTTCCACCCAACTCGCTTCTGTTGAAGGAGAACCCGGAAAATTTCAGGTAACGCTCGATCAGAAGTCAAATCCGGTAGATCCTTCCCTATGTGTGGGATGCGGTAAATGCATACAGGTATGCCCGGTTGAACTTCCGAACTGTTTCAATGAAGGATTATCTACCAGAAAAGCGATATATCTTCCTCTGCCCCATGCGATCCCTAATTCATATCGAATAGATGGGAATGTATGTACTCTATGCGGAGCATGTGTGGAAGTCTGCCCGACAGATGCTGTCAAATTAGTTGACGAAGGAAGAAAAAAATTCAGCATACTTATAGTAGATGACGAACTTATAGTTCGCGATTCTCTAAAAGAATGGCTGGAAATTGAGGGCGGTTTTGCCGTTGAAATGGCTCAATCAGGCCAGGAAGCACTGGAGCGGCTGAAAGAAAAAAAATTTCGACTTATGCTGCTCGATATCAAAATGCCGGGCATGGACGGGGTGGAAACCCTTCAAAAGGCAAAAGAGATATTACCCGATCTTCATGTGGTCATGATGACCGCTTACGCAACTGTCGAGACAGCAGTGGAGGCAATGAAGATTGGGGCTATGGACTATCTCATAAAGCCATTCGATCCCGATGTCCTGATTCCAAAGATTGTAAAGATATATGAAGAATTGAATGTATCGGCAGGTCTTACACTCGAAGTCGGAGCAATAGTTTTAAGTCCGGGTAATTCATATTTCAATCCAGCAGATGGAAAAGATACATTGGGATACGGCAAAAATCCCGATGTGATAACCGGTCTTGAGTTTGAAAGAATATTGAGCGCTGCAGGGCCATATGAAGGACGACTTGTGCGTCCATCTGACGGCAGGCCAATAAAAAAAATGGCCTGGATTCAATGCGTGGGATCACGGGATTTTCAGACAAACGCAGATTTCTGTTCTAATATATGCTGTATGTACGCCATTAAAGAGGCCATGAAGGCAAAAGAAAGAGCGCAGAATGCTGGCTATGAACTTGATGCCGCCATCTTTTATATGGACATGCGTACATTCGGAAAATCTTTCCAGCGGTATAAGGATCTTGCAGAAAGATGCGGGGTAAGGTTTACGAGAGGACGCATCCATTCCGTATTACCGGACAAAGAATCCGGGAATCTGGTAGTTCGTCATGCCAGTTATTCTGGTAAAATCAGTAAAGATGCCTTTGACATGATTGTCCTGGCAGCAGGCCAGAGACCGGCTTTGTGTACTTCGGACATTGCTGAAATGACAGGAATAGAACTCAATTCTTCTGGTTTTCCAAGTACCAGACCTTTTTCCATGTCCGGAACAAACCAGAATGGAATCGTAGTTGCCGGAACTTTTGCAGGTCTCAAAGATATCAGCGAATCCGTGACCCAGGCCGGGGCAGCCGCTCTTCTGGCATCCAGAGTCATTCACGCTTCAGGAGGAGGACTTGCACTCGAATCTGGACCTGCGCCGATATATGCTGATGTCTCCCGTGAAAATCCGCAGGTCATGGTCGTAATATGCTCGTGCAATATGGCTTCGGGTTTGTCCGAACCGGAAAAACTCGCCGAAAACATAAAGGCAGATCCTTGTGTAAAACATGTCCTGTTTACGGATCGAATCTGCACAACCAGCGGATGGGAAAACCTTGTTGAAATGGTAAAAAAACATCATCCTAACCGGCTTCTTATCGGGGCATGCCTTCCTTATTTATACGCAAGGAACTTAAAGGCATTGGGAGAAGAAGTTGGAATTAATCCGAGACTGATGGATGTAGTGGATATCCATACGCCAGGGTTTAGTGATGTCGATTCGCAAGATCCTGAATATTTCCGATCCATGACGGAAACAACGCTGAAAATGTCGATTGCAAAGCTGAAATATGCAGATTGTGCATCTTCTGTTCATGCAGAAAATTCTGTTTTTCAGCAGGCTCTTATTGTGGGCGGAGGTATTGCGGGGATGAGTGCTGCCCTTGCTATTGCCGATCATGGTTTTAAAGTGGATATAGTGGAGCATGAAAAAGAACTGGGCGGAAACCTGCGATGGCTTGAAACTACAATAGAAGAACATGACATTCCCTCGTTTCTTGCCGATACCATAGCAAAAGTTGAAAAACATCCAATGATAAAAGTTCATACTCAATCAACGGTCATTGCTTCAGCAGGCCAGGTCGGGCAGTTTTTCACGGCTATCGAAGAGAATGAAGCCCCGGCAGTCATAAATCTCGAACATGGCGTTGTCATACTCGCTACCGGCGGAGCAGAAGCTGTCACTACTTCCTATGGTTATGGCAAAAACAAAAAAATCATTACACAGAAGGAACTGGCGCAAAAGGTTAATGCTGATGAACTCGATATCAGGAGCATAAAAACCCTGGTCATGATACAGTGCGTTGATTCAAGGGAAGAACCCCGAAATTATTGCAGCCGGGTCTGCTGTGCATCCTCGATAAAGTCCGCGCTGCAATTCAAGAAAGAAAATCCGGAAATTGCAATCTATGTCTTTTATCGTGACATGATGACTTACGGATTCATGGAATCATATTTCACAGAGGCCAGGAAAGCCGGGGTGATTTTTATCCCTTATACCATAAATAAAAAACCTGTGGTGACAAATGAAAACGATTCAATTTTCATAACTGCTTTCGAACCGATCATCAGTCAGGAAATAAAGATCGAACCGGATATGCTCGTACTTGGAACAGGGATAATTCCAACTCTGCCCCCGAGTCTGGCCCAAACCTTTGGCATTGCCCTTGATCAGGACGGATTTTTTCAGGAAGCTGAATCCAAATGGAGACCTGTGGATTCGCTCAAGGAAGGGGTTTTTGCCTGTGGCCTTGCCCATTCTCCGAGAAATATTCCCGAAGCCATAGCCACAGCAGAGGCTGCTGCCCAACGAGCTTTGAGAATTCTTGGTCATGAATACATACCCGCAGGAAGAATATCTTCAACAGTACGCAGCAGCCTGTGTTCTCTTTGTGAACGCTGCATTGATACATGCCCGTATGGAGCGCGTACACTCAACGAAGACGGAAAAAAGGTTCTGGTAAACTCGGCTATGTGCCAGGGATGCGGTTTATGCGCTGCAGTTTGTCCTAACAGCGCTTCGGTAATCGAAGGGTATCCCATGGAACAGATGCTTGAAATGATAGATGCAGCGATATTGTAGGGGCAAACCCTCGTGGTTGCCATTTATTGTAGGGGCAAACCTCGTGGTTGCCATTATAAAATTCGCGGAAAGGAGCCATTATGAATCGATTACAACCGGTAAGAATCGATCATACAGTGAGTGACACCCTGGCTGAAATCAAGGATAAGGTCTGCGCCTGCATTCAATGCGGAACCTGTACAGGATCATGCCCCAACGCCTTTGCTATGGATATTACGCCTCGTCATTTATGGCGCATGCTCTTGATGGGACAGAAAGATGAAATATTTACAAGCCGGACATTTGTCTTATGCTCCTCATGCTATTATTGCACATTGCGATGTCCCAGGGGACTGCCTCTCACTGAGGCCATGAGCGATCTCAAACAGATTGCAGCAAAAGAGGATATGATACCACACAGGCCGAGTACCAGATTTTACAAATGCTTCATGGATAGTGTCCGCCGTCATGGCCGTGTCAGGGAAGCTGAATTCATAAGCACTTATTTTTTATCCATGTCAGCTACAGACCCCCTGCTTCCTCTTAAATATGCGAGTATGGGAATCAGGCTTTTACAGAAAAGAAAACTGGCTTTAAAAAATCCTTTGCAAAAAATGAGTGAAAGATCTCTTGATGTGGTATTTAAAAAAGTGGAAGAGATGGAGAATCAAATATGAATTATCTTTATTATCCGGGCTGTTCTCTTGAAGGGACTGCCAGGGAATATAATATTTCCACACGGTCTTTCATGAAGGCCGCAGGTATAAAACTTACAGAACTTGAAGAGTGGACATGCTGCGGCGCAAGCGCTGCCGCATCCGTAAGCCCTCTGCTTTCATCAGCCCTTCCTGCCATAAATCTTGCTGTCGCAGAAAGTATGAGTCAGACAGAGAATCTGCTCATACCGTGTAGTGCTTGCTATTTGAACTTAAAGAATGTCGAAGAAAAAGCCAGAAAAGAACCTGGCCTGCTCAAAAGAATCAACAAAGTTCTTGCGGAAAAAAACCTGAACTTTAAAAATCGGACAAAGGTTCGACACCTTCTGGATGTAATGGCGCATGATATAGGCGCTGAAAAGGTAAAAAATCTGATTAAAAAAGATTTTTCACATCTCACCATAGCTCCGTATTACGGATGTCAATGTCTTCGGCCATACCCGGTCTTTGATGATCCGGAAGAACCGGTTTCCATGGAACCGCTCATCAAGGCCACCGGTGCTCTGGTACATTCATGGAATATGGGAGGCAAATGTTGCGGTGCATCCCATATGAACACCAAAATAGATGTTGGACTGGAACTGGTTTACGGAATTTTGAAAGCAGCCAGAGGCGCGGACGCAATAGTCACGGTATGTCCCATGTGCCAGATGAACCTTGAGGCTTATCAGGATAAAATTGAATTGAAATATAAAGAAAATCTGAACATGACAATTCTATACCTGCCCCAGCTTCTGTGTCTTGCAATGGGTATGTCCGAAGATGAATCGGGCATTGAATCGAATATGGCTGTTACAAAAACCTTTAAAGAAAAAATGAAGAAGTTGCCAAAATGATTGATTTACGCCACAGCCTGGTTTCAAAACTGATTTTTGCAGTGGAGATCACCCTGCTCGTCTGCATTCTTGTATGGGCATATTTCGATATAAAATATCAGGAATCAAAACTCATGCAGCATATCCTTGCCGAAACAGCCAGGTTGGGAAATACCATAAAACTGGGTACGCATTATGCAATGATGACTAATTCAAGGGATGATATCAACCAGATCATAAACAATATAGCGAAACAGCCTGAGATCGAAAATATAAGAATTTACAATAAAAACGGTGAAATCAAATTTTCGAATCGGATCGCTGAAGTAGATCAGATGACAAAAATCAAGGCCGAAGCCTGTGATGTATGCCACCGGTTCCAACCCCCGGTCTATGAACTGACCAAAGACAAATTGACCAGACTTTTCCAGTCTGAAGACGGATATCGCCGGATCGGAATAATCACACCTATCTTGAATGAACCGGGATGCTCGAAGGTTTGCCACATTCATCCCGAAGATAAAAAGGTGTTAGGCGCTCTGGATGTAGTTTTATCCATGAAGAATACGGATAAAGAGATTATCCGGTACGAAAGATGGATTATAGTCATGGCATTTTTCATGTTCTTCATCACTTCGGCTATCATCTTCGTGTTAATGATTAAGTTCGTGAATCAGCCCATAAAAAAACTCATAGACGAAACCAGAAATATTGCAAAAGGTGATCATTCGACCAGGATCGAAGTCATAAGCGACGATGAAATCGGGCAATTGTCCATAGCCATTAATCAAATGAACGCGGAAATCAATAGAAATCATGCAGAATTGAGCAAACAAAAAAATGAGTATCAAAACCTTTTTGACCTGGTTCCCTGCGAAATTTCCGTTCAGGACACGGATTACAGGCTGATCAATTTCAACCGCAGGTTTGCTGAAAGATTCAATCCTGAAAAAGGAGATTTTTGCTTCGAGGCATATAAAGGTTTGAGCGAGAAATGTAAAAATTGTCCTGTGGAAAAAACATTTAAAAATGGAAAACCCCACTACAGCGAGGAAACCGGATTGAATAAATTCGGAAGTACTGCACACTGGCTTGTTGTAACTTCACCAATAAAGGAGGCTGATGACAGGATAGTCGCTGCCATGGAAATGTCTCTTGATCTGACCGACCTGAGAGTGCTGGAAGACAAGCTGGAAAAATCTGAGAAGAAATACCAGGCTGTTTTCAACAATATCCCGAACCCGGTATTTGTCCTGGATACAGCCAATCTGATAATCCTCGACTGTAACGACAGCGTCAAGGCCATATATGGCTATAATAAATCGGAAATTATGCACAAACCTTTTTTGAATCTATTTAAAAGTGAAGACAAGGATAATTATGCTCATGAAATAAAATCGAATATAGAATTAAACGGTATCAGGCAGATGACAAAGACAAGAAAGATACTATCTGTCGATATTCGCATTTCTCCTTCCGAATACGAAGGACAGAAGGTTTTTCTTGTAACCACGAGCGATATCACCAAACGTCTCGAAGTGGAACAGCAGCTCATACAGGCGAGCAAAATGGCAACCCTGGGAGAGATGGCCACAGGAGTTGCCCATGAATTGAACCAGCCCCTTTCGGTCATAAAAATGGCCAGCAGTTTTTTTGTGAAAAAAATCAACAAAGGCGAAAAGATAAAGGATGAAATCCTTTTTACCATGTCAACGGAAATAGACAGCCATGTCAATCGAGCCTCTAAAATCATCAATCATATGAGAGAATTTGGCAGAAAAGCGGGGCTTGACATGGAATATACCTGTGTGAACGAGGTATTGCGTAAAGCCTTTGAAATATTCAGCCAGCAATTGAAACTGAGGGGAATTGCAGTAATATGGGATCTTGACGAAGACCTGCCTTTGATAATGGCTGCCCCGAACTGTCTGGAGCAGGTGTTCATAAACTTGCTTATTAATGCAAGGGATGCTATTGAAGAACACTGGGAGCAGTTTGCCCAGCAGGATCTGTTCGATATGCAGGAAAATGAAAAAAAGATTCACCTGAGAACCCGAACAGAAAACAACAGGATTATAGCAGAAGTGGAAGACACGGGCAAAGGGGTTGACAAGGAGTTGAAAGAAAAAATTTTCGAACCTTTTTTTACTACCAAGGAAGTGGGAAAGGGTACAGGACTTGGGCTTTCAATCAGCTATGGTATCGTGAAAGACTACGGAGGAACTATCAAAGCCACACCCGCAAAGACTGAATCCGGCAAGGAGTCCGGCACGGTTTTTATTATTGAATTTCCTGTGGCAAAGCTATAACCTGTGGCAAAACTATAAAAGGATAAAGGATGACACCTTTGGACGATATTTTAATCAGGTACAGCCAGATCGGAAAAATATTCGACTGCCTTTCCCTCGGGGTCATCATTTTATCAATTGACAGAAAGATAATATCTTTTAACAGATCGGCAGAGGTATTAACAAACTACAGTGAAAAAGATGTAGTGGGGAAATACTGCTACGAAATTTTTATGGATTTTCTTTGTGGCGGAAAATGCAAATTTCTTGAGTCTGCGGATTCTGAAAAAAAAACCCTCGTTTCCAAAATCGAATTCACGGATCAAAAAAATACAATTTACACCATCAGCAAAATCGAGTCTCCCATTTACAGCGCAGACAATAACATCATAGGATGTATCGAAATATTCCAGGATCATTCGTTTGTAAAAGAACTGATCAAGATAAAACAATTCGAAGATCTCAAACTCAAGATCATCCTGGATAACCTCAATATAGGGCTGTTTACAGTTGACAGGGGAAATAACATTTCCTTTTTCAATAGCCAGGCAGAGGATATGACCGGGTTTTCCCGTTCCGAACTCCTCGGCAGACCGTGCGGCCAGATATTCGGAAAAGATTTTTGCAAAAATTATTTAAAACAAACTTCCAGGGCTGAAAAAAAAGGAGACCGGATTGACGTTGAAACCGAAATTATCACAAAAGAGGGAAATGCCGTTCCGGTTCAGGCAAACTATATGCCTCTGAAGAATGAAAATGAAACTATTGTTGGCGGCTTGACGACCATTTCCGACCTTTCACTCAAATATCAGTTCAAAAGCGCCATAAAAGACCGTTATACATACTATGACATGGTTGGAAAGCACCCGGACATGCAGAAAGTTCTGGAAATAATACCAGTAGTTTCCGCAAGTGATGCAACAATTCTGATAGAAGGACCCACCGGAACCGGAAAAAACCTTCTGGCTAAAATCATCCATAATACGAGCAAACGTTCCAGTAAAAAAATGATTAAGGTCAATTGCGCTTCTTTGCCTGACAATCTCCTGGAATCCGAAATGTTCGGATATGTAAAAGGAGCTTTTACAGGAGCGGACAAGGATAAACCCGGACGTTTCCAACTCGCTGACAAGGGAACGATCTTTCTGGACGAGATTGGAGATCTTCCCCTGCCAATGCAGGCAAAATTGCTTCATGTCCTCGAAGACAAAGAGTTTTATCCCCTGGGCAGCAGGCAGACCACCCGTGTGGATGTCCGCATTATATCCGCTAGCAATCAAAATCTCAGGCATCTTATAGACAATAAACTTTTCAGAGAGGATTTATTCTACAGGCTCAATGTCATGAGGATGGAAATCCCGCCTTTAAATGAGAGGAAAAGCGATTTACCTCTTTTGATTTCACATATTTTAAAACGCCTTTGCGCTACAAGGGACACTCGTGTTCATAAGATCTCTGAAAATGCGATGGAAGTTTTATTGAACTACGATTACCCCGGCAATGTCAGGGAACTTGAAAACATTCTTGAACATGCCTTGATTATCTGCCAGGAGAAGATAATCGAAAAACGCCATTTTCCTCTCTGGCTGCTTAAAAGCATTAACGGAAACTCTTCTGTACATAGCATGGCTGTACACAGCATGGATGATACAATGCGGAAAGAATCTAATTATGACGAAAAAATGAGTATCATAAATATGCTCGATAAATGCAAATGGAACAAAGGCATGACTGCACAGGCCTTGAGCATGGATCGAACTACATTGTGGCGTAAGATGAAAAAGTATGGTATCGCCGCTAAGTAAACAAGGGAAAAACCTATGAATAAAAAAATTCTGCTGGTTGATGATGAAGAAGGTATCCGAAAGGTTCTTGGAATAACACTCAGGGATATGGGGTATGATGTGCTGACAGCGGAAAACGGTATAAAAGCCATTGAAGTTTTTTTAAAGAAAAAACCGCCCATAGTCCTTACAGATATCAAGATGCCGGGACTTGATGGTATTGATCTTCTCAGGAAAATCAAGCAGGAGAATCCGCACACAGAGGTAATCGTAATAACCGGTCACGGGGACATGAACCTTGCAATTAAAAGCCTGAAATATGAAGCTACGGATTTTATCACCAAACCAATTGAATACGATTGCCTGGAAAAGGCGCTTGGCAAAGCCCATGAAAGAATGGCACTGCGGCAGCAGATGATCAACTATACGGAAAACCTGGAAGATCTCTTAAAAGAAAAAACGGAAAAGCTTGTTGATGTTTCAAAAATCAAGGACGCGGCTCGAACATCTCAAAATTTTCAACATCTTTTTGACGAATTACCAGGCTATGTGACAGTGCATGACAAAGATTTCAGGCTGACGGCAGGCAACCGGCAGTTCAGGCAGGACATGAAATTCGATCCTGACTTACGCGCATATTGCCATGAAATACTCAAGGGAGCAGGCAAGCCATGTGAGGATTGTCCAGTGCAAAAAACCTTTATAGATGGAAAACCACATCAAAAAGAGATGAAATATATCACAAAAGCCGGAAAAAAATGTAACCTCTTTTCCTGGACAACTCCATTACAGGACGAATCCGGGGATGTAGTAAAGGTCATGATGATGTCTACCGATATTTCCCAGATTATCAATTTGAGAGACCATCTGTCATCGCTGGGGCTTATGATCGGATCAATGTCACACGGCATCAAGGGACTTTTGACTGGTCTGGATGGCGGCGTATATATGATCGATTCCGGTTATTCGAAAGATAACAGGGAGATGATGAGTGAAGGACTGCAAATCGTGAAGCTGATGGTGGGCCGCATAAAAAATATGGTACTCGACATTCTCCATTATGCAAAGGAAAGGGATATTGAAAAAAATGAAGTCAATATTCTAAGCTTTGCCGAGGATGCTGCCAATGTTATCGAATCCAAGGTCAGGGAGATTCCTATGAAGTTCATCAAAGATTTTGATTCATCGCTTGCTGATAAGACCTTCGAGGTAGACGCTGACCAACTGAGAGTTGCGATGGTCAACCTGCTCGAAAACTCCATAGATGCCTGCATCGAAGACCGATCAAAAGAGTCTCATGAAATCCGGTTTGGGGTGAAATATGAAAACAAAGAGACAATTTTTGATATCAGCGATAACGGCACAGGTATGACAGAAGAGACGCAGGAAAAAATATTCAACCTTTTTTTCTCATCCAAATCCACAAGAGGAACCGGCATCGGCCTTTTTGTCACAAAAAAAATCATCCGTCAGCATGGAGGAGAGATCACGGTGGATTCGAAAAAAGGCGAAGGAACCTGTTTTTGTATCAGGATACCTGAAAAAGACATTATTTCTTTCCGTGACCCATAAAAAAATTTTGGAGGTACGAATATGAATGACGCTGTCGATTGGAAAGTTGTTCTGATCGATGATGAAGAGGGGATCAGGAAAGTTACGCGTATCACTCTCGAAGACGCAGGCTATACAGTATATACGGCTGAAAACGGGAAAGCCGGACTGAAATTGTGTTCTGAAATCCTGCCTCAAATAGTTATCACCGATGTACGTATGCCGGGTATGGACGGTATCGCTGTTCTTGAGGCCATAAAAAAAGATTTTCCAGATATCGAAGTCATAGTGGCTACAGCCTTTGGAGAAATGGATCTTGCCATACGCGCTCTTCAACTCGACGCTTCGGATTTCATTACAAAGCCATTGAATGACAAAGCTCTTCACGTAGCGCTTGAAAGGGCAAAAAAGCGATATAAAGAAAAAAAACAGTTGAAAGATTATACCGTTTTTTTGGAAAATGGATGGACAGAGACCACTCAGGAGCTGATAGAGGCTTTTTCATTTCAGCAAAACCTCATAGAAAGCTCCATGAACGGTATTGCCGGATGCAATGGTTGTGGGATATTCATCACTTTCAACAGGAGCATGGAGAAAATGCTCGGCTATGCAAAGAGCGAAGTTCTGCATAAGATGAATTTTGATAAGCTTTTCCTTTCTGAAGAACAAGATCGCTTTTATAAAGAGTTGAAAGGAAAACGATACGGTGGAAAAAACCGTTTGTTCATGTTTGAAACAAATCTGAAAGGAAAGGATGACAGCCGCATTCCAGTGCAATTGTCCGCCTCCGTTATCTTCAACCAGCAAGAAGAAGACGGACTTGTCTGTATTTTCAGAGATCTCCGTGAGATCCGGAAACTCGAAAGAGAAGTTGAAGACCAGGCCCGGATACTGCACCAGGATAAGATGATGTCATTAGGATGCCTTGCCGCCAGTGTGGTGCATGAAATCAATAATCCCCTGGCCGGTATACTAAATTACAGCCGTCTCATGCTGCGTATTGTAAAACGTGGTTCTGTCAGCAAAGACCATAAAAAAAAATTTGTCGATTACCTGAATCTCATGGAAAAAGAGACAGACCGCTGCTCACAGATAGTATCAAGCCTTCTAACCTTTTCCAGAAAATCCGCTGCCGAATTCGGGCTTGTGTCGATAGATGAACTTTTACAAAGATGCATTCTGTTAAGTCAGCATAAACTGAAGTTGAGCAATATCAGCTTCGAGCATGATATTACTCCCAATCTTCCCCAGATAAATGGGAATTTCAACCAGTTGCAGCAATGCATAATAAATCTGATCTTCAACGCAATAGATGCAATGCCTTCGGGTGGAAAGCTTTTCCTTTCTGCGAATTCTGATACGACAGATAAAATCGTCACAATTACTGTGAAAGACACTGGAACCGGGATCGACGATGAACATCTTCCTCATATTTTCGAACCTTTTTTTACTACAAAAAATGAAGGTTATGGTGTGGGACTTGGTCTTTCGACTCTTTACGGAATTATTGAAGAACATGACGCTGCTGTGGATGTCAAAACCAGGGCAGATGAGGGGACATCTTTTATATTGAAGTTTAAAAGCACATAAATACAAGCGGTTAGACACCACTCGACAATCGAACCTTGGAGTCTCTCTGTCTTGATGTCCAATGGGGTACACCTTATATCCAAATCAATGAATTTCATTATTTTTGATCTTCAAATTTATGTTTATAATCCTCCAACTCCGGTATTATATGATCTATTACATCTTTTAGATTATTATAAGTAGCATCAGCTCTTTCCATATCAATCATATCCGATCCACCCATATCTTCCAACTGATAAGCTAAATCAGCACCGTACCCACAAAAATGAACAAGCATTCCTTTTAATGCATGTGCTGAAGCATTTAACTCTTCCGGTTTTTTATCATCAATAGCGTTCCTGATCGCGTCTTGTTTTTCTTTACAATTTTTAAGGAACACACCTATCATTTTAGCTGCAATGTCCTTTTTACCACCAACACGGTTCATAAATGGCATCATATCAAGAAGATTTTTACCTGTATCCCCCGCATCTTCAGAAGTTCCAGCATCAACCTTCATACTAAATTGTATATTAATTATGTTAAACAGGTCATCAGGTTCAAATGGTTTGGGCAGATAATCATCCATACCGCTGTCAAGACATTTGTGCCGGTTTTCTTTTGTAGCATGGGCTGTCATTGCAACAATGAAGACATCATGGTCAAGCACATTGGTTTCACTATTGCGAATAATTTCAGTTGCCTCATAACCATCCATGATGGGCATCTGTATATCCATCAAAACAAGATCAAAACGTTTTTTTTCTAAAATATCAATAGCTTCTTTACCGTTGTTAGCCACTGTGACATCATGTTTTTCCAAAACAGCAATAGCCAATTCTTGATTGAATTGCTGATCTTCAACTATAAGAATCCGTAGCCCTTGTACTTTTGAAACTACAGCTTTTTCATCTTTTTTGGGTTCTTTTCCTTTCTCGAACGTAGCTGTAAACCAAAAAGTAGATCCTTCTCCTTCCTTACTGCTAAAGCTAATTTTCCCATTCATCAACATAACAAGTCGTCTCGATATGACAAGTCCAAGCCCTGTTCCCCCGTATTGCCTGGTATATGAAGAATCAGCCTGACTAAAAGCACGGAATAGTCTATCTTGCCGATCTTCAGGTATACCAATGCCTGTATCCATGACCATAAATTTCAATTTTACATTTGCAGGAAATTCATTTTCCAATGAGATTTTTACTAAGACATTACCTTTATCTGTAAATTTAATGGCATTGCTGGTAAGATTTAATAGAACTTGATATAACCTACCTGGATCGCCTTTAAGATAATATGGGATATTAGACTCAAACGTGGTTGACAGCTTTACTTTTTTTGTGCGTGCATTCTCCTGGAGGACACTTATCAGATTATCAATGACTGCTCTAAGATCAAAATTAATTATTTCCAGTTCTAATTTGCCGGCTTCGATCTTTGAAAAATCCAATATGTCATTGATAACAGATAACAAGTATCTTGCTGATGTATTTATTCTTTTTATTTGAGCTAAATCATCGGGTTGTCTTTCTTTGTCTTTAGTTAATAACAGATCACTGAATCCGATTATTGCATTCATGGGTGTGCGGATTTCATGGCTCATGTTGGCAAGAAATTCGCTTTTGGCTTGGTTGCCGATATCTGCTTGTTCTTTGGCATTTTTAAGTTCAGTGATGTCCTCGAAAGTTGTATAGACCTGATATGGTGTATCTTCACCGGGTTTGAATTGGGGAATCGCATTGACATTTATCCAGTGATAGTTTTCTTTGAGCGGATTAAAAACTCCCGTGATCACATTTTTTACAGCTTCTCCTTTTTCTAATGCAATCATTGGAGGATGCTTTTCCCTCGGAAAATCAGATCCATCTTCGTGAACCGCTTTCCAACGAGGGTCAGTTGATGTTCGACCCTGCATCTGATCAAGTGTTAAACCCAGAATACGTTCTGCTGATGGATTGGCAGATATTATGGCTCCGGTTTCATCCTGATACACAACTCCCTGCACCATTGTTTCAAATAATAGACGATGCTTTTCCTCACTTTCTTTTAATGATTCCTCCGCTTTTTTTTTCTCAGTAATATCCCGCCAAATGCTGATAATAACACCTGTTTCTTCATCGGCAACCTGGTCGAGAAGAGAAGCATTTACACTGAAGGTTCTTATTTTGTCTTTTGTTATTAAACTGAATTCATTATCATGGCATGACCCTTTGATGCAGACTTCTTTCTCTATTGCAATCCAGTTATCCGAAGCTCCCGCATCAAGTTGATCGAGCCAGATGAATATGCTGGTTTCAACAATTTCTCGACGATTTCTTCCAAAGATCTTGCAAAAGGATTCATTGGCCACAATAATATTTTGCGATGAGTCTGTAATCACAATTCCATCAACTGAAGATTTCAGCAATGATTCGAAAAATTTAATAGTTTGCTGTGTAGCCTCAATTTCACTTTTTCTGTTTTCTTCAATCATAGAAAAATCCCATTAAACCACTTATAAAATTATACTTTGTCAATTCTAACAGCACTGAACTTATATTCAGGCTGCTTGGAATGGAGATCACGGGCTGGATTAGTAACAAGGTTAACCAATTTACCCTCTCCGACCCATAAAGCACTTCCATAATGCCAGGGTATAAAGATTGTCCCAATAAGTTGCTGATCAGTGATATGGGCAGGAAGACAAATCTTGCCACGACGTGATGTGATATTCACACTATCCCCTTTTTTGATTTCCAAGTTTGCAGCATCTTCAGGGCTAATATTTACATAAGCATCGGGTGCAACAGCATTAAGTTTTGGCGAACGTCCGGTACGAGTGCGAGTGTTAAATTGCCCTGCCACTCTTCCCGTAATGAGAACAAGGGGATATTCATTATCGGGGGTTTCGGCTGGTGTAATATAATCTCGACTTAGCAATGCAGCGCGACCATCAGGTCGTGGAAAGCGTAAGTCGGTAAATAGTCGCGGTGTACCTGGATGATCTAAATCAGGACAAGGCAGTTGCAGGCCGATATTGCCACGCAACCGGTCATAAGTGACACCATTCATATCACAAATACGCCCGCGAGTGATTACTTTCCACTCTTCAAAAATTTCTTCAGGTGAATTATATGGAAACTCCTTTTCAAACCCCATTGCCCGTGCAATCAACCAAATAATCTCGTAATCAGGTTTTGCCTTACCAGGTGCATCAACAACCTTTTCAACAAGTTCAATACGTCTTTCTGCTGATATAAACGTGCCTGTTTTTTCACACCATTGAGCAGCAGCCAGGATTACATCTGCAAGCCTTGTTGTCTCGGTCGGATGGTAGATATCCTGGACAATAAGCAATTCAGCTTTAGCAAGCCCTTCTTCGACCCAACGGGTATCTGGCAGGGATGCAGCAGGATTTGTCGTTGCTATCCACAAAGCTCGTATTTCACCTGAATGAAGCCCTTTTATTATGTCAAGAATTGAGCGACCTGGTTTAGGTTGAATTTTTTCTATCGGAACGTCCCAAAAATCGCTTACTTCCTGACGATGCTGGGAATTGGCTATCAAGCGCATACCGGGTATAAGGTGTGATAATGCTCCAACCCATCGATTACCAATGGCATTGGCCTCACCGGTAATCGAAATCGGACCGGCTCCCGGTCTAGAGAAATTTTCTGTAAGCAGCCACAGGTTGTGTAAAGAGTTGTTTTTAAATACAGCTTGAGTCGAATGATTATAGCCCTGAAGCCAGAAAGTGACCATTGCCTCAGCCTTGCCAATCATGCGGGCTGTCTCAATGATTTGATTTTCAGAGCAGCCGGTTATTTCAGCGCCTCGTGAAGGGGGATATTCGTTAATCAACTCTTTTAAGTCATCAAGTCCGGAGGCATAATGTTCAACTCGGATTTCATTGACAAAACCTTCTTTCAAAAGAACATGAGCTAATGTATTATTTAACGCAACATCTGTTCCTGGTCTGATTTGAAGATGGATGTCCGCAATTTCTGCTGTCTTAGTTCGTCGTGGATCAACAACAATGACACTGGCGTTATTTTTTTTCTGAGCAGAACGAATACGGCGAAAGATAACAGGTGACGAGACTGCCATGTTAGTACCGGTAAGAAAAAACAGATCTGCTTCATCAACATCGGCGTAGCAAGTGGGTGGAGCATCGGCACCTAAAGTTGAAACAAATCCAACCGCAGTACTTGCCATGCATAAGCGTGTGCTGCACTCAACATTGTTTGTGCCAATAGCTGCCTTCATCAGTTTGTTCATCAAATAATATTCTTCGGTTAGGTTGATGGCACCTCCATAAAAAGCAACCGCATCAGGACCATGTTTTTCAATAACCTGCCTGAAACCATTCGCAACATGCTTTATCGCTTCTTCCCATGTAACGGGAACAAGGTTGCCATTTCGCCTAATCATAGGTTGTTTCAACCGGTCTTTATCAGTTAACATCGGCGGGGAGTTAGCAGGCAGAGTACATATGTCACCATTATTTACAGGATGGCCATTCATGCCTTGAACCCTTACAACTCTGCCTTGTTCAACTCCGACCATCAAACCACAACCCAATCCACAGAAAGGGCATGTTGATTTTGTCCATTTAATTGTCATATTGCAGCCTAATTTTTTAT
>JAUCGE010000342.1 GCA_030377965.1 Desulfobacterales bacterium HSG16 | reverse complement strand
TAACGGCATGTATTAACAAAGAGATTTTCACTGTATCCAAAATTTCAGCCTGGAAATTCTGTGCGTAAGCTTTGTTTCCACTTGCTTGAAAGGAATGTCGGAGTTTGAAAACGAGAAAACTCATAATTGAATATTGAACTTGACTCGATATGACTCGATATGAAAAAGTATCCTGAAAATAAGGGTCGTGGATGAAATTAATGCCATAAGCTTGCGCCGAATTTGGATCTGTTTTCAAGGCGCATTGATGGGTGAATACTTATTGTCTGTACCCATCGATGCAACGCAGAAAACAGGTTACAGGCAAGCAAAATTGTGGAAGTTATTTCATCCACGGCCCTAACAGATATCAACGATCTATATAAAAGGTAAACCGCAGTTTTTTTGTACTGCCTGAAACCTGAAGGATACTGAAAAACAAAGATGATAATTTATGCAAAACTTCTTTTGACCTCCTTTTTCTGGGGTGGAACCTTTATTGCTGGAAGATCTCTGAGTGAAAATGTAGGCCCTTTTTCGGCTTCTTTTCTTCGCTTTTTGATAGCCTCTTTTTTTCTGATTTTATTCTGTGCGAAAATTGAAGGCGGGTTTCCGAACATAAAAAAAAAGCAGGCTCCCGGACTCATACTTCTGGGGCTGACCGGTATTTTTGCCTACAATATATTTTTTTTCAAAGGCTTGAAGCTTATCGAGGCAGGCCGGGCATCTCTGATCATTGCTAACAACCCAGTCTTTATTACTCTTTTTTCCGCATATCTTTTCAAGGAAAAACTGAACAGATTAAAACTTGGCGGAATTTCACTCTCTGTTTTCGGAGCGCTGGTCGTTATTTCAAAAGGGAATCCCATAATGATTTTTTCAGAAGGGTTCGGGCTGGGAGAATTTTATATTTTTTGTTGTGTACTTAGCTGGGTATCATTTTCTCTGATTGGGAAAAAAGTACTTGGTAATTTATCTCCTCTTGTATCCATCACATGCGCGTCTATTGTGGGATCTCTGGCTCTGCTTCTTCCTGCCCTGGCAGAAGGTATGGTAACGGATGTGGGCCAATATCTTTTTCCAGACTGGGTCAGCCTGTTTTATCTGGGATTTTTTGGTACAGTGATAGGTTTTGTCTGGTATTACGACGGGATACAGAAGATAGGACAGACACGGGCGGGGCTTTTTATCAATTTTGTTCCTGTCAGTGCTATTTTTCTTGCATGGCTTATTCTGAAAGAACCTTTGACCATCTCACTTCTGATAGGTGCTGTACTGGTCAGTACAGGGGTTTATCTCACCAATAGCAGTCCTTCTACGCAATGATTGTAAGCATATGCCAAGAAACAAACATTTTTGCCTTTGCGGAGGCACGATAATTGCTTTGAAATATCTAAATAAATAAATGCAGGCCCCATGTTGTCCGGTAATCACAAAAGCCTTTGAAATAAAATGATATCCAGGTGAAAACTCGATTTATCTTTTATTCCGGGGCTATAAATGATTTTTATAATTTGATTCAATTGATTTGAAAAAAGGGTACAGATAGATATTGGTAGAAGTTTTCCTGCCAATTTTTTGTTATGAAATTAGACAATATTTCCCAATTCAGGTTTTATGCTGTCATTGACGGCAGGTGGAAAGGAGAAGAGGAGCTTGTTGATATCTCTCTGCTCGATTTTCCGGAAAGGCTGAAAAACGATCAGAAGGCATTTGAAGTCTTTGCGAAGATACTTTTGCTCAAATATATAAATGTTACTTCCAACGGGGGGCTTGTCATTCCTTCTGGAACGAAAAAGATAAACAGTTATCTTAGCATTGAACTGGAGAGATTTGAAGAAGAAATCCGTATCAGAGGCGATGTCAGGCAGAATTATTACAACCTTATTTTGAGAATCTGCAACGATGCAGCAGATACTGTTCCTTTCCTCAAACAGAAAATAAGGGGGCTGGAAGATCAAAACCGGCTTTTGCAGATTGAGGTTAAAAAGCTTATTGAGATGCTTGAAAAGGTTGAAATGATAAAGGAATCTTTCAGGATACCTTTCGATGCTATTGAAGATCTTTTAATCTCCTTTGATAAAGATGGAAACGTGCTGGTGGTCAACGAAGCGAGCCGCGAATGGTTCGGCCAGAGTCCTTCCAATATTGTCAGAAAAAGATACAAAACCATATTGAAACAGGACATCCTTTATACCATCCGTCAGGTCAGTGACTCTAAAAAGCCTTTGATAATAGAGGAAACAATAGATGATCGCCTGTTGCAGATAAGCTATATCCCGACTACCAATCGCAAAAATGGACAGATGGAAGTGGTGATGGTGGTTCAGGATGTGACCAAGCGTAAACTGGCCAAGGATGAAGGTCTTCTGCGGGGGAGAAACGAAGGCGTATCTATCATGGGCGGCACGATCCGCCATATTCTCAACAGCTCATTAAATGCTATTTTAGGTTTTGCCCAATTAGCTCTCTCATCCTATGAATGGCCGAAATCGACTATGATCAAATACCTGAAGCTCATAGAACGCACAGCTTTGAGAATGAAAAATGAAATTGCCAGTATAGCGGATCAAAAGGAATACAGGATCACCAATTACATTGATGTTCCTGAAACTCGACTATCAAGTTTTTTTATGTTGACTGAATTTATTGGAAATTTTTACATCAAGGATTTCATATGCCTATCAATAAATTCAATGGCTTATAGCTGAGGCCAATATTTTATATTTTCAAAACTGG
>JAUCGE010000060.1 GCA_030377965.1 Desulfobacterales bacterium HSG16 | reverse complement strand
TGCGATTTCAAGCGCCTCTTCCAAAGTTTTAGCCAGGCTGTCCTTGAACACTGGCATCCCGTGAAGATGAAAAAGCTTTTTTGCTTCATGTTCGAGAAGCAGATTTCTTTTTTCTGCCCTGGCGTTTTGGATAATTTTTACCCCTTCGGCCTTTTTTTTGGCTCCCGGTTTGATTTCAAAGCTGGCCTTTACATGATAACTGCGAAGATATTTGCCATATTCTGCAAGAACCCCGATACATTTACATGCTACATCCAGAGAATCATAAACAGGAATCTCATAATAACGAAGCAGGTGAAGTGAATGAGGACTTTTGGAAGTATACAGAGAGTGAAGAACTATGGGTTTTTTATGTTTTTTCACCATCTTTCCCATCTGGTGGGCTGCGTCTTCTTCTTTTAAAGCCAGAGATTCGGCAAATCTGATCCCGTAACCGCCAAAAAGCCCCACGATCAAAAGTCCGCCGACGTTTGTGTCTTTCAACATGATTCTGGCACATTCAGCAAATATAACTGGATCGGAATCCGTACCCCCGGCTACATCCACAGGATTTCGCACGGTTGCAGCATCCGGTAGTATCGCCTGCAATGCGGCACGGGTTCGATCTCCAAGTTTTGGAATTTCGAATCCGAGGTCGGTAAGAATGTCTGCCGCAATCGTGGCGTGACCTCCGCCATCAGCCAGGATAGCAATCTTATTGTTTTTTATATGCGGCTGACTGGAAAGGGTTTCGGCTGCCGGGAAAAGTTCGTCCGAATTTTCGATTACAATTATCCCGGCCCGTCTAAAAGCTGAAACAGCTACTTCCGACATTCCGGCCAGAGCTCCCGTGTGTGATCCGGCAGATTGTTTTCCTGCCGCAGATCGACCGCTCTTCAACAGAATGACAGGCTTATCGACGGTTGTTTTATATGCTTGCTGCAAAAAGCCGCGTACATCTTTCATCCCTTCAACATACATGAGAATCGCTTTTGTTTTTGGATCTTTGTGGAAAAATTCCAGATATTCACGGAAGGTTACATCTGCTTCGTTACCCACTCCGACATAATATGAAAATCCTTTGAGGCTTTTAAGAGTTGCTTCTGTGATAATACTCAAAGCCATGTTGCCGCTTTGTGACAGAAGAGCTATATCTCCTTTTGGTACATCACAAAGCCCCACAAGATTCATCCCGGAATTGACATTCATCATGCCTGATGTGTTGGGTCCGATCAGGCGGATCGAATTTTCGTTTGCAATTTCGGTTGTACGGTTCTCCAGAATTTTTCCCTTGTCTCCGCTTTCTCTGAATCCGCTGGCAATTATCACCGCTCCGTGAACACCCTTTTCTCCGCAGTTTTTCAAAATGGCAGGAACAGTTTGTGCGGGAGTTGTAATAAGGGCCATATCTACCGATTCTTCGATATCAGAGACTTTAGCGTAACAGTTTATGCCCAGAATAGATTTTTCCTTTGGGTTGACAGGATAAATCGACCCTTCGAATTTTCCGTCCAGAAGAGTCTTTATGGCCTGAAACCCTCTTTTGGTTTCGTTTCTTGAAGCACCCACTATCGCTACCGATTCCGCATTCATTATTTTTTCCAGTGCCATCCTGCCCCCTTTTTATGTCAGTAATAATTTTGATTCATTATATATCTTTTATTTATTTTTTTTTCTGTCGATTGTCAATAATTCCCCGAAATACACATTGGAATACGCATCGAAATACACACCGAAATACGCAAATGTTCTGTCCGTTTTATATCCGGCATGTCCTGCATAAGCATTGATAAAAACGACTAAAATCACCTTGACATAAAGCAGCATCAATTCTATTGTCTCACAACTTATACATCATCTTAAAGATACCTAAGGAGAATAAAAATGATTATCAAATCCCTGCTCGACACAGATTTATACAAGCTTACCATGATGCAGGGGGTACTTCACCAATTTCCCTGGGCGGAAGTTTCTTACGGATTTGAGTGCAGAAACAAAGAGATAGACCTCTGCCCTGTCGCAGATCAGGTCAAAGATGAAATCAATCATCTATGCAGCCTGCGCTTTCTGCCTGAAGAACTCGATTATTTGAGAACTTTGAGATTCATGAAAGAGGATTTCATCCAGTTTTTGCGGCTTTTCAGGCTTAACTCCGAATTTGTCACCATCAGAACCGATAATGATACATTTTCATTAACCATAAAGGGGCCATGGCTGCATACGATCATGTTCGAAGTGCCGGTGCTTGCAATAATAAATGAGCTGTATTACAGGCTCATATTACCCAATCCTGATTTTGGTACAGGAGAAAAAAAACTTTATGAAAAGATCGATCTTGTAAAAAAATCGGAAAATGAAAACCTCGATTTCAGATTTACTGATTTTGGAACCCGCCGTCGGTTTTCAGGGAAATGGCATAAAAAAATAATCAAAATTCTCAAAAAAGAAGTTCCAGGTAACCTTGTTGGAACCAGCAATTTAATGCTTGCAAAAGAATTCGGAATTGTTCCCATAGGCACGATGGCCCATGAATGGCTGATGGCGGTTCAGAGTA
Source organism: Desulfobacterales bacterium HSG16 (assembly GCA_030377965.1). Taxonomy (GTDB): domain Bacteria; phylum Desulfobacterota; class Desulfobacteria; order Desulfobacterales; family HSG16; genus JAUCGE01. Next base: position 19,672 of record JAUCGE010000060.1, on the reverse strand, counting down.
TAGGTCCCAAACTGGCAGACAGCCAGAAGTTCGCGCTTGAATACTGGGCGCAGGAATATCGCGGAGACTTAGGTATCGCCCTTTCCGATGTTGTTGGATTTGATGCGTTCATCCATGATTTTGACATGTATTTTGCCAAACTCTTTGATGGATGCCGTCATGACAGCGGAGATCCGTTCTGGTGGGCGGACAAACTTATTGAGCATTATAAAAGTCTGGGAATAGATCCTGCAACCAAAACCGCCATTTTTTCCGATGGCCTGACATTTGAAAAAGCGCTTGCCATAGCGAGATATTTCAAAGGGCGCATCAATACGGGATTTGGGGTTGGCACAAATCTTACAAACGACGTGGAAGGCACGCCGATTCAGATAGTGATAAAGATGACACATTGTCAGGGACAGCCGGTGGCAAAAATTTCCGATTCACCTGGAAAGCAGATGTGCAAGGATGCAAGATATTTAAAATATCTCAAACATGTTTTCAGGGGGGTTAAGTAAAATGGATATAGAAAAAGCCAGACGGAAAATAATTGATGAAATACGCAAAAATGTGGATGTAGCCGTAGTTGGTCTGAGCGGTGGTGCGGATTCCCTTACAGTGGCTCTTCTATGTGCAGACTCTCTCGGAAAGGAAAATGTCTATAGCTACAGCCTGCCCTTTTCAGAATATGATCTCCAGACTTTCAATAAAAAAAGCGAAAATTATGCTCTGCATATCGGAATCAGGCATAAGATTATAGAGATTGGGAAAGCGGCAATGGCTCTTGATGAGGCTGTCAGAAGCGGTCTGAATTTTATTGAAAATGAAAGATGCCTGGGAAACGAAAAATTGTCCACGCTCAATTCAGGCAATTGCCGGGCCAGGGTCAGGACATCTGCTTTATACGGTATTGCCCATCATCTGAACGAAACATTGAAAAAGCGGGTTCGAGTTATGGGAACGGGAAACCTGTCAGAAGATTTTATCGGGTATGACACAAAAGGAGGAGATGCTCTTGCAGACATTTTCCCCATTGGTCATTTATTTAAGTCAGAAGTATATGCCATGCTCGAATATTATCGTGACAAAGGCGTGATAACCGAAGACATGATAAACAGAAATCCTTCGGCAGGTCTCTGGGAAGGACAGACTGACGAATCTGAAATCGGCTATTCCTATAATGAAATGGAAGGAGCTGTTCGCTATATTCTGGCCAATTATGACTCTATCGGATCTGAAGTTGAAGCCCTGAATGACATCACCAGATTTGTATGGTTCCGTCATCTGGCCAATAAACATAAACACGAAGCACCACCTGTGATTCGCATCCGGGATGAAAAAGGTGATATCTGCTTATAGTAAGTACCTGTGCAAAAATTTCTGCACAAAGACCTCCGAGATTTTGAAAACCTCGGAGGTCTTCTGTATTCGAGAAATACTGTGCTGATCATATTATTTTTCCCATTGCACCAAAAACAGTCTTGACTTTTCAGGGATAATAATGTTAATAGTGGATTATTAAGCCCTCTGGTAAGTCCCTCCTATCGTGATATAATTCTGTGTAGGTAAGTTGTACAAAATTGAGGTTACCGCTTGTCAACAACAGAACGCATTTTCATTCCCTGCAAATTACACCGGGATTGTGCCTGACAATCGGACATATAATTTTCTATGACTTTCTGAGTAGTTATCGCACTTATCGTAAAATATCACCCAATACAAAATGGTGGCATTCCTGGATGACAGGGCATAAATCCTGTTAAACACAGAATCCTGTTTGATGTAGCGACGGGAGATGTATGAATTATATTCTATCATCTGAACAGAGCAGAACTTTTTGCAAAAATCACCAAAACCGACAATTAAAAAGGAGAAAACAATGGCGGAAAGCGAAATGAGAACAGTTGTCCCGGTCAATATGCTCTGGGATAAGATTCTGATGCTCCCTATTTTTGGCACAATTGATTCAGCCAGAGGTCAGGAAATAATGGAATCCATGCTCAAAAAAATCATTGCTACCAAGTCAAAAGTTATAATTCTGGATATTCTTGGTGTACCAATTGTGGACAGTGCTGTGGCAAATCATTTGATCAAAATAACCAAAGCCACACAACTGATTGGATCTGAAGCCATTATTTCAGGTATATCCGCAGAGATAGCCCAGACCATGGTCAGCCTGGGAATCGAACTGGGCAACGTGACCACCACCGCAGACCTGGCAGACGCGGTACAGCTTGCCTTTGATAAAACCGGCTATGTCATAAAAAAGGCTACTTAGCCATGTCAAAAGTTGGAATATATATCAATGAAGGCTCTCTTATTGTGCCGATCCAGACAGATCTTCGCAATGATGCGCTTGAGCAGCTTCAAAAGGATATTCTGAAAACAGTCCGGGAAACTCGATTACGAGGTGTGATTATCGATCTTTCCGGAGTGTCTCTGCTTGATACATATCAGGCAAAAAAAATTTTTGCCATCGGAAAAATGACTGGACTCATGGGAACTGTAACCGTATTTACAGGTCTCAGCGCAGGAATAGTGGTTTCTCTTACCGACCTTGACTTTGATTCGAGCGAAGTACTTACTTCCATAAATCTGGAGGAAGGATCGAAGCTGTTAAAATCGATGAAAGGAACCACAGCCAGAACAGATGAAGGGTCATGATACATATGCCAGAAGGAAAAAACCGGGCCACGCGCATTGATATTGAGCAGGAAAGCAGTATTTACAAGGCAAGCGAGGCGGCAAGAAAGATTGCTTCAAAACTCGGATTTGATAATATAAAGCAATGTAAAATTGCCACAGCGGTATCAGAACTGGCTACCAACATTCACCGTTATGCGGGCAGCGGATTTATCTTAATACGGATAATTGATATCGGCAGCCGGCAGGGCGTTGAAATCATTGCCGAAGACATCGGCCCTGGGATTGCGGATCTGAAATCTGCCCTGATGGATAATTTCAGCACTTCAGCAGGGAGCCTGGGAATAGGATTGCCAGGTACACAGAGAATGATGGATGAATTTGAGATTGAAAGCAAAACTGGTAAAGGAACTCTGGTAAAAATTCGAGAGTGGCTGTAAGGCTGTTATGAAAATAGACTATTACCTGGCTAAAAGGCATTATAATAATGGTATTTACTGCGGCGATACCGGCATGGTTAAAGAATTTGACGACAAAGTATTCGCTGCTGTTATTGATGCCCTGGGTCACGGGAAAAATGCTCATGAACTGGCTGAGATCTGTACAAATTTTCTGGCTGAGAACTACCGGCAGAAGCTGATTGAAATGATGGAAAAACTGCATCAATATATTCGAGGTTCCAGAGGAGTGGTGGCAAGCCTTTGTCTGGTGGATATGAAAAAAAGTACTTTTTCCCATGTAAGCGTCGGAGATACTACGGTGCGAAAACTGAACAATGACAGATCAAGAGGCTACAGTATGCCAGGTATAATCGGATATCAGATGAGAAGCCTTCAGGAGAAAACCATGAAACTGGATGACAGCGATATTATAATCCTTCATACAGATGGGATACCATCCCATTTCAATCAACGGGCAGAAGGCATTCTTCAGGGTGATGCACGAGCCATAGCCTGCAACATCATTGCCCAATTTAGCAAAAAACATGACGATGCCCTATGCATTATACTGAGGTGTATGAAATGATTGAATTAGGAACTATTGCCGTAAAGGATGAAGTATCTGTCATTGAAGCTCGCAACAAAGTGCTGGTGCTGGCTGAAAGCTGTGGATTCGATGACATTGGTTCAGTTCGGCTGGCAACGATTACATCGGAAATATGCAGGATGCTGCAAAAAACCGGCTCTTCCTCAAAACTTACGATCAGCATAGCTGAAAAAGATAATCGGCACGGTGTGCTGCTTATCTTTTTCGGTAATATAAAACCCTTTGCCGCTGCCGGATTCGATCTTTTTTTCAATCAGATAACAACTTCTCACAGCCAGGATGGAGAACTGAGGACAGAAGCCTTTTGCTTTATACCGGATGCCGGTTTCGAACTCACTGAAGATTTTATCGCTGCAACTCAAGACAGGCTTATTCAGCAATCCGCAGCAGAATTATTTGAAGAACTTGAGAGAAAAAACGAAGAATTGTCCGGACTGCTCGAAGAACGTAATGATGTGGTGCAGAAACTTCGGGAAAAAACGGTGGAACTTGAGACTGAAACCAGGCTTAAAAGCGAATTTTTGGCCAATATGTCCCACGAACTGCGTACTCCACTGAATTCAATTATTGGATTTACTTTACGGGTAATCAAAAAAGCTGGCAAACTATTGCCAAAACGTCAGTTCAAAAACCTGCACACTGTAGCCCGCAATGCCCAGCATCTGCTCAGCCTGATCAATGCCCTGCTTGATATATCAAAAATCGAAGCAGGCAAAATGGATATCTTTCTGGAAGATTTCAGCATTTATCCTCTGATTTCCGAAGTCATTGATCTGACCAGGGCGCTGATTGGTGATAAAAATATCAAACTTGAGAGTTTACTGCCAGAAAACGAGATCACTCTTTATTCCGACCGCTCAAAATTGAAACAGATTTTGATTAACCTGGTCAGTAACAGTATCAAGTTCACAGAGTCAGGCAGAGTTACAATTTCAACATCTATGGTTGATCGAGACACGATAGCAGAAAAAAACAGCTTTTTTCAGCCGGATACAGACTATATTGAAGTGATTGTAACCGATACAGGCATTGGTCTGGATCATGATGAAAAACAGATCATTTTCGAGGCATTCAGGCAAGTTGACGGCAGTCTTACCAGAAAAGAGGGCGGCAGCGGTCTTGGGCTTACCATCACCCGGAAATTTACAGATCTGCTGCAAGGGCGTGTGGACGTGGAGAGCATAAAAAAATCCGGCACAACTTTTACGATCACTCTTCCCATAAGAATGTCAGGTCAGAATCCGAAAAAGTATGAACCTGAAGAATTAGAAACCGTCCCGATCATCAAAGACCATCATACGGTACTCTGCATTGATGATGATCCTGATGTTCGTGAACTGCTGCAGGGTTATCTGACCGATGAAGGATTCAATGTGATCACAGCCAGAAGCGGCGATGAAGGTCTGCAAAAAGCGGCAGAGCTGCAACCGCTGGCTATCACTCTGGATATTCAAATGCCGGTCAAAGACGGCTGGACAGTACTTTCCGAATTGAAAAGCGATAAGGCTACCGCGGAAATTCCCGTGGTCATAGTTTCCATTACAGATAACCGCTCTCTCGGCTTTGGACTCGGCGCTTTTGACTATCTTCAGAAACCGATCCTGCCGGATGCTCTTATTCCAGCGGTAAACAAAATTCTGAGGCGAAAGGCCAGAAACATACTGGCTGTTGATGATGATCCTGGGGTTCACGATCTTTTGAACCAGATACTGACAGAAGAGCAGATAGCTCTGAGAACTGCCTCAAACGGCAGACAAGCTATCGAATCGCTCAACGAAATGATTCCTGACCTGATCCTCCTTGATCTGATGATGCCTGAAATGGACGGTTTTGAGACCGCCAGGCAAATCAGGGAAAAGCCGGAATGGGCAGAGATTCCAATCCTCGTGCTTACGGCAAAAACTCTGTCCCGGGCGGAAAAAAATTTTCTGGATCAACGGGTCGAAGCCATAATAACAAAAGAAGGATTATCCTCTGAGATTGTTTTACAGGAAATATCTACAGCGTTAAAAAAAGTGCGGAGGCGATTTGAATAGGAGAATAAAATCTGGAGCAATACCTGAGAGTATGCTTGAAAATTTCAATCCCTTATGGAAATCAAAAAAATATGCCAATTTTTCAAACATGCTATAGAAAAGGAGTTGAAGATAATGAAAACGGTTCTAGTTGTGGAAGATAACCGTGACAACATGGACTTGATTGAGGAAATTCTTGAGGATGAAGGATATGCTATACTCCAGGCATTCAGAGCTGAAGACGGCTTGACAATACTTAAAAAAAACAAAATAGACATGATAGTTATGGATATTTCTCTGCCACAGATGAGCGGGCTTGAAGCCACCCGGCACATCAAGGCAGATGTAGAGACAAGAGATATTCCTATTCTTGTACTCACAGCCCATGCAAGAGAAACAGACAGGATAGCTGCTCTGTCAGCGGGCTGTGATGATTTTCTCACTAAACCGATTGACGAGGACGTACTCATGACAACTATTCGAAAATTTATAGATTGACTGACATGAATAAAAAAAACAGGTTGAGTCAGCCAATTCATCAATTGGATATCAGCAGGTCATTGAAAAGAATAATTTCCCAAAAAGCAGGACGATGGAAAGTCATTTTTTTCCCTGTCCCCTATATATCCCTCAACCAGAAAAGAGGTGGACTATGATGAAAATTCTTGCTGTTGACGATACTCCAGACAATCTGGATCTTCTCGTTCAGATTCTGGAAGACGCTTATGAGGTAATTACAGCAGAAAGCGGGACAGAATGTCTTGCCATGGTCAAAACACAGATGCCGGATCTTATACTTCTTGATGTTATGATGCCGGATATGGACGGCTATGAGACTATGAAAAGGCTGCAGGAAGATGAGGATGGCAGGGAGATACCTGTAATATTTATTTCTGCCCGTTACCGTGACCCTGACAGAATTCTCAAAGGAATTGAGCTAGGTGCCTTTGATTATATCACCAAACCAGTGGACGATGAGATTCTTCTCGCCAAAGTTCGGACTATGGCCAGAATGAAGATGGCTGCGGATAAGCATAAAGAACAAAAAATATCCTATGAGGAGCTTTATAACGAATCTCCTGCTGCCTACTTTTCTATTGGAACAGATAAACGCATCCACAAGGCCAATCATCGGGCGGCAGAACTTTTAGGCTGTGACTTAGAAAATCTTGTTGGGAAATCGATCTTCGATTTCTATGCGGATACTCCATTCGGCAAAGACCTGGCCAGAAAAATTATGGATAAAGTTCTGACTGGCGAAAAAATCGATAATACTGAACTCCAGATGGTATGTGCAGACGGCACAAACATATGGATAACCTTATCAGCAAAAATCGTTCGGGATAAAAATGGAAAAATATTGAGAACCCATTCAACAGTGCTGGATATCACGAAACAAAAACGCGCTCAGGAAGAAAAAGAAAAATTAGCCGTCCAACTTCATCATGCCCATAAGATGCATGCCATAGATAGTCTCGCTGGTGGAATTGCCCACGATATAAACAATATCCTGTGGATAATCATCGGTAATGCAGAATTAGCCATGAGCGATGTTTCTCAATGGAACCCTGTATCCTCAAATTTAAACGAAATAAAGACAGCCGCTTTACGAGCAAAAAATGTAATTAAACAAATATTGAGTTTCAGTCGGATATCAATGCGGCAGATGAGACGGTTAAATATAGCTCCGATAGTTAATGAATCCATGAAACTTTTAAAAGCGTCCATACCTTCTATCATTGACATTCAATCTGACATTGCAGACGACCTGGACGCAATACAGGCTGATCCAGGTCAGATTCAGCAAATGATCATCAATCTATGTACCAATGCCGCACAGGCCATGGAACCCCAAAAAGGTATTCTGACGGTAAGCCTCAACCAGATTGATATAAATGAAAAATCATCGTTTATGTACAAAGAAAAACTAGCCCCTGGCCGATATATTCAGCTAACCGTAAGTGATACCGGACAAGGAATTGATCCGGAAATACAGAATAGAATTTTCGACCCCTATTTTACGACCAGGGATGTGGGAAAAGGCTCAGGTATGGGGCTGGCAATTGTTCATGGTATCGTAACAAGTCATAATGGAGCAATAACCGTAGAAAGCGAACTTGACAAAGGAACTGTCATAAAAATGCTGTTTCCGGCATGTTCTGAAAAACATCCTGAAAAAAAAGCAGACATAGATGAAATTTCGGCAGCAATTACAAAAATTCTTTTTGTTGATGATGAAAACTCCATTGTGAAGATGACAGAACAGATGCTGAAACGATCAGGGTATGAGGTCGAGACAGAAACAAGCCCTGTAAAAGCTCTGGAACTGTTTCGATCAAAACCTTACGAATTTGATCTGGTATTGACAGATATGACAATGCCGCAGATGAGCGGTGTCAATCTGTCTAAAAAATTGACTGAGATTCGAGCTGATATTCCGATTGTTATCTGCACAGGTTACAGTACGCTTATCGATAAAGAAAAAGCCAGAGATATGGGAATTGCAGCCTATGTCAAAAAACCGATTGTCAAACAGGAAATCGAAAAAGTCATAAGGGATGTGCTGAACAGGAAAAAAAGTCAGGTTCAAAGTTGATTATCTGAGACTGTTGTCATTTTTGCAAATAGGGAAGATTTTTGGAAATCTGCCCCCTATATGCAAAATTATTTTTCGATAACCCCCTGAATCTTCAACTCAGGGAGCGTTAACTTTTACGGATTCATTTCATAAGTGTTTTTCAAGGCATAGACCTTGTTTTCCCAGACATTGTTAAAACGATCCTTGTTGACCGCAGGCTTTTTGATCATCTTCATACAGATTTCCATCTGCTCTGGTGTGCTGTCTTTCTTTGAATAGAGTTCCAGTGCAAATTTCGAGAAATCACGAACCATGAAATCAAAAATCTGGTCTAAAAGATCATCATCAATTTTTTCTATTTTTGCGTTTTCAATTATCAACTGACCGTAAGGCACGAGGGTAAATAACTCACCGAGGCTCAACAGAAAATCCATATTTCCAGCCTGAGCTTCGCTTGGCGTGGCTTTTACAAGAAATTCCTTCAGAAGTTCGATCTGCTCTTTGAAAACATTTACATTGGGCAGATCCACGCTGTCATAAGCAAGAGATGCATCGTGAAATTGTATCTTGCCAAGTCCCTTTGTCGCACCCTGTTTGAAGAGGAAATCATCATTTTTCGGCGCATCCTGCTTTTCGATAACTGGAAAGGTGGCAGGATTGAAGAAATAATTGGCCATAAACTTCATGATCAGGGCCATATTGACATGAACAGTACCTTCGAGTTTTGGCAATGCCCGGATATCTTTTACTGCTGTTTCAAAATAGACATCTTTTTCAAATCCCCTGGCAGCGATTACATCCCACAGCAGATTTATTACTTCTTCACCCTGAGTCGTAACTTTCATTTTTTCTATGGGATTATAAAGAAGGTAGCGTCGGTCAGTTTCAGAGGCTGCGCGCATGTAATCAATGGCTCGCTGTGAATAAAGCTTCATAGCGCAGAGTCTTGTATATGCGTCGGTGAACAATTGCTGGATGTGCGGGAAATCAGTTACCCATTTACCATAAAGATTTCTTTGGGAAGCGTGGTTGATAGCTTCGTAAAAAGCGTGGGTACAGATTCCGACGGAAGCCCATCCAAGGTTGAATTTACCAACATTGATGGTGTTTAGAGCGCAATCCCATGCTTCACGTCCTTCGGCAAGAATTTCATCATCGGTAACAGGATATCCGCCAAGAGCGTATTCAGCGACATAACCCTGCCAGTCAACGACATTTTTAATCAAATCATAGTTTTCGTGTTCCGGGTCGGCGATAAAAAATACATATTCCCCAGTTTCAGAATTTTTTGCAAAGGTGGAAACCATAGCTGCTTTGTTAGCGTTGCCGATATAATATTTTCCACCGTCAGCTACGTATTTTCCTTCTCCCAACGGGGTCAGCATCATCTCAGAAGAATAAAGATCCGCTCCATGGGTTCTTTCAGAAAGACCGAAAGCAAAAATGCCGCCCTCTTCCAGCATTCTGGCTGCGTCTTTTTTAACCTTTTCATTATTGCCCATCCATATGGGTCCAAGCCCAAGGATAGTAACCTGCCAGGCATACCAGTAAGAAAGTCCGTAAAATCCAAAAATTTCGTTAAGATCGCAATTTCTGTAAGTGTCCCATCTGGTATCTTTGTCATCAGTATATTCAGAAGGTGTAAGTAAGGTCGAAAAGACTTTGTTTTCTTTCAAAAAATCTATGAAACCTGCATACCAGACTCTAGCGTGTTCTTCATCTATCAGTTGTGCTTTGCCCTTGGTCTCGAAGTACTCCACGGTTTTTTTCATAATCGCCCTTGACCCCTCGTCAAGGTGCTTGAAATCTTCTGTTTTAGGGTTGAATAACATTTGCTTTTGTTCTCCTTTTGTCAATTTCTGTTAAAATTTAATTTGGTTAGTATGCTAACTTAAAAAAACTATTAAAAAAACGGCGGGCCGCAATCGGCCGGCCGAAAGTTTCACCTTTTATATAGCAGGTGTGTTCAGATCAAATCCCAGAGCATTCTTTTAAGCAGAATTTTTTCTTCTACTGAAAAGCCTGCCAGCAATTCCTCGTTTGCAAGCTGTCTTTCCTTTATCAGACTGAGTTGAAACTCTTTTGCCTTTTGTGACGGATGGAGCCGATACACCCGCCTGTCGCAATTGTCCTGCTTTTTTTCTATCCACCCGCCTTCTGACATTCGGTCGAGTATCCCTGATAAAGTGGCCTTATCCAGCACAAGGAGCCTGCCAAGATCAGATGCGGTCTGCCCTTCTTCGTACCACAGCCCTTCCAGTACAAGGTGCTGCATATTTGTCAATCCGTAAGGACGCAGTCGTTTCTGTATAAGACTGTGTCCTTTCTGGTATGCCTTGGCCAGAAAAAAAATAGTGCAGTCCGGGATATTGTTTGTTTGTTTTTTTTTGTCTGTTTTCATATCTGTTATTTCCTTCGTGTACGAACATATGTCCTGAAAAACTGCGTGTCAATACATCGTTGGAAAAAATTTTATATGGCGGATGAATAACGATACCTCCGAAATTTTAGAAACCTCGGAGGTATAAACGGAAAAAATTCCAAATCATCTGATGTTTGCTACTTTACGCATGATAGAAACAGCATCGCGTAATGATGGAGGGCCTATTCCATCCAGGCATTGTTCCAGATCAACAGACTGACCATTCAAATCTATTCCAGTCAAAATTTGTAAAATGAAAATAACATCTTTCAAATTGACATAACCGTCGGAAAGAATGTCACCAGTCTCATTCATATGCATATTGATGCCAAGCAGATCAGCAATGGTATCAATGTCAACCTGAGTCGGACAGGATACTGTCAGGGCATATCCAGCCATGCTCGATTCGTAGCTATAAGAAGAGCTTCCTGAGTTCAGAGACGCACCGATATAATAGAGTCCGGGAGTAAAATTTGACCGAATTGTATCGTCTGTCATTGAAACGACGTATTGATTATCGCCATTCATAACACAGGTATAAAAAGCCTGATTGGAATATCCCCTGGTTCCGCTGATTTTACAATTTCCTTCAAGATATACGAAATGCTTGTTAAAATCATTTCGATTTTCAAAAATATCGTTTATTGTAAAATCATTTCCAAAATAAACCGGTTCATCGTTCACTAAAACCGTAAAAGATTTTTCAACGCTCCTGCCGCCAGCAGTGGCTGTAATGGTGATAATCCCATAACCTTTCTGAGTTGCGGGGGTTATGGTAAGAACATCCTGATATATATCTATATCCAAAGCATTTGTTGAACAAGTAGCGGCAAGTTCAACAACGTCACCGTCCGCATCCACGGCATCCAGGCGTATTTTTCTGCCTGATGAAGTGGCTGAAATAACCATATCTTTGAAATCATTCTGTATAGCAGGGAGGGTATCTTTGCTGTTAACCTCCTGTATCTCTGATTGAGTCAATATGTCGGTTATAATGTTTACAGTATAATTTACATATGACGGATCATACGTATAACCACCGTAACCACTTGAATTTTCTATAGAAAGGTCAATAAAATATCTGCCAGCTGACAGTTTTTTCTGCAAAGGAGTGCCTTGAGAAATAACAAGACTTTCATGTGCATTATAAACAGAGATATAAAATGCCTGGTTTGAATAACCGCGTGTACCTGAAATTCTTGTATTGCCTTTCAAATATACAGGGAAACGATCCGTATCAGTTTCAAAATCAAATTTCCCGGTCAGTGTTGATCCATTCTGCTGGTCATTACCTTCAAGGGCGATAAGCTCTTCATAACAATTAACACCAGTGGTACAGGGCCGAATATTGTAAATGATATTAAGGCCTGGTGGTGTTGTGGGAAAGGTAGAGCTGGAAGTATAAATTGTCTGATTCAGGTAATAATAATCATCATCATGACCGCCCCAGCCCATGTTGATATGAAATTTCTTACCGGTTGGATCTGATGCGTATCCGTCTGCTACAACCATATGACCTGGAAGACTGAGCAGTACCGGCCGTTCTGCATCGATTTCTCCTTTCAAAGCTGTAAAAAAAGTATTTTCGTTCTCGTTGGTCATTGTGAGAATATCGTTGGCATAACCGAAATACTGCATCAAGCCTCTGATACTGGCACTGGCTGCTGTACCTCCTACACTGAATCCAGCTTCATTGACGATGCCGATATCTCTGATAAGCAGAGCTGTTTCATCTTGAATGTATTCCTGAGTATTGAGAAATAATTCATCAGGCATTCTGTTCCAGAAATAATTTTTATACAGAATAGTTTTGAGTTCCTGACCATTCCAGTTATGAACAGCAGTACCCTTTCCTCTGTTGGGATAAGCATGATATTTCATAATCTGAGCTGTTGCTATCTGAGTACAGCCAGCAACTGTCTGTCCACCATTTAAGTAGGGAAATTTTTTATTGTAAGGGGAAGATTGATTCCAGCGTGTACTCATTAAAATTGTATCAGGGGTATAACCACGGCTCCCCTGTGTACTCATTAAAATTGTATCAGGGGTATAATCACGGCTCCCCTTTTTGACATTGGATTTACGCAGAAATTCCCAATATTGGGAATTGACGCTGTTTTTTGCAGCAGATTTTTTCCGAAGCCCGAAATTCTGATAAGCTTTTAACTCCAGAAGCAGAAAATCGCGATACCAGTCAGGCAATGTGGCAAAATCAGCCTTGAGGGAATATCCTTTTATAGGAGGAAGGTCTTCTGTCGCAGGAATCAGGAGATAACCGCCGCCCTCAAGTTTAACATGATAACCAAAGATTACATTCATCTCTTCCAGTTCAATAATTGATTCAACAGCCTTGTCACTTCCTGAATAACTCAGAAAATTTGCAGCAACAGTGCTTAGATCATCCTGGGTGGCAGCCCACGATGGATATGAGATCAATACAAACAACATCACAACACTTGAAATAATAAATTTTTTCAGCAACATTCTCTCCTTTTTAAGTTCTTTCATTTATCTGTTATCAACCCGTAGCCGGGACTGTACACATCTTTATGTGTTATATTTTTCTGGCTTTTCTCTATATTTTTTTATTTATCTTAAATATGCTGCACATATGTGTTGTCTATAATACTTTATATAAGTCAACATTTTTTTGATGATTGTAAACTTTTCCTGCATCATAAATACAGGAATGAGCTATTTTTCGCAGAATTCAGGGAAGTATGAATTGCCTGGCAGATTGGCAGAGGCAGGTAGGGTAAGGTGGTGGTGGTATTCAAGGTGTAAGGAAAACCCCCCTTACACCTTGAACTCAAACTTACAGCTTTCCTATTTGCTAAAATTCATCCATGATTTTTTTCCACAAGGGATTTTTCAGCAGAACATCTGGATCATCAATCTGCTTGCCATCTTTGGGATGAGTTAACAACTGCTCAAGCTTTTTCATGCCCTGTGAAGATCCTGCATATTCCTCGTAGAAATTGTTGGCAACACTTTTGACGAGCAATGCAAGGGCCTCTGTACTCTGGATGAGGGAAAACTCATATTCACCGGGATAAACAGCAGTATAAAAAGTGCCGCCTCCCAGTTCATCTGCCTTCTTGTTGAAATCATCGAAAAGTGATGTGAGTGCGGGCATGATTTTGGGGCGTGGATAATGAATTCCACCGGGCAAAACCATATATACATTTCCAGCCTGATCACGGTTCAATGTCATCATCAAAAGAGGCATTTTAATTGATAGAAGTTTTTCCTCCATTTCAGCCTTGTCGGAGGTCTCAAGAGCCTTGGAAGCTTCTTTCAGATAAGTATCCAGCTGCCTGGACATCATGTTTTCCACCTGACTCATGAAAGAGAGCAGATCGGGCGTAAAACAGAGAGAACGGCTCGTTCCGAATCGGTTGGCCCTGGGAGGAATTTTAAAAATCAAATTGATAAATGAATTTGGTACACTTGATTTACGGTTATCGAACATATCTTTAACCACTTCGGGGGCAGCAGATGTTTTCGCCAGGTACTGAATTTTTCCTTCCTGCCGATGATACATGATCCTGCGGTTTATCAGTTCATGCTGCTGATATCCGAACAAGCCGGTAGGCATCAGATAGATGTTTTCAAGAATCATTGAGACAAGCCCGTCACCCAGATCTTTTTTGTGAAACGCACTTTTATAATCTAAAAGAGGCGCTCTTGCATTCAACCCTGTAAGCATTTTCCCATAGGCAGACTGATTTTTATTTGCAAACCTGACCTCTTGCTCAAGATGCTTTTCTATTACGTTCGATTGTGTAGCCGGAAACATCTCAACAGGAAGAAGCATGTTATAATTCTGAGTGAAAAGCTGGGTGAAAAAAGCTTCGATAGTTTCAAAGCTGTAGAAATCCATATTTTCTCCCATATTCACGACAGTGGCAAGGCTCCATTTCATCTTTGAGTTCAAGCCCTTATTGCATTTCAGGCCAGCTACATAGGATTTGAATGTATCAAATTTTGGCTTGACCATTTTTTTTATTTTCATTTCTTCGTCAACAATATCAAGATAGGCTGAAAACAATCCTTTGTCCGATAACACAGGTGATTGTCCGCTTGCCAGAAGGCTGGAAAAGTTTCCTGGCAGATGTCTGACCGAACTTTTTATTTCACCCATTGGCAAAGGCTGAGTGCATTTTTCAGGTTTTATATCCTCGGAGAAAAGGGAAATAAACATGGACTGATATTTTTCATCCAGATTAAAAGCAAAGGCGAGCCCCTCCAGATTATTGACTTTATTAAACACAGCATCGGATAACATCCTTGCGGCCCCTGATGAAAAAACTTCCAGATAATCAGCTAATTCATCAACTCCATTGATACCTAACCTGAAGCGAAGGCGCATATCCATTTCCAGTTTTTGTGCAGCGGGCATACTCTTCAGTAATTCCACTCTTTTCTGATGAATTCCCGCTCTTAAATTTTCAGGATTCAGATTTGCCTTGAAAAATGCCAGCTGGGGTTTGATATACCCTGGACTTGCTATAACGACCAGATCTTTTTCATCAAATTTTTTGATCCCTTTTCCCACAACCGGATTTTTGTCAAGAGTTGGGCTGTTGGCAACACCCTGCAGTCTCTGAGCCAGCATGAGATTTCCGCAGAAATATGCCCTGTCAAGAGATGCGAGGATAAAAAGTTCCTGAAAACCGGATCGTTTTGATGGTACGACATGAAAATAAGAAAAATCGTTATCCGTATTTTCCTCGAACACTTCCGGCATGAGAACCTGCTTCACCCATTGTGTGAAAACTTCTGGATCGGAAAAAGGAATGCTCAATACGAAGTCGGTCGCAGGATTCTGAGGATAAAAAGTAAGGCTGACAGGCTCATCTCCAGAGATACCAGCCAGACTTTCAAGATATTCGGGAGAAAAAGCTTCTCCAGCCACCTCGAATCCAAGCATGGACAGAAAAGGCCAGTCGCCTGAAAAATTATTTTTTACAGACGCTGGAAGAGCTTTTTCCGGTACGAAGGAAGATATCATTTTGTCTATATTTTTAAGCAGTTCCTTGGCTCTGTTAAGACGAATATGAATAATGGCGTTGCCTGGAAGACCTGACTCCAGTATTTCTTTTGATTCGAGTCCTGTAGACCTAAGCACAATATCCTGATCCTGATCTTGAGCCAATGCAAAAGGCATCAGGGCGGCAGATGGCATAATTGCCAGAATCATGAATAGACAGGCAATCTGTACAAATTTAAGACCTTTTCTTTTACGCATGTTCTCCTCCTTGTCTGTTAGTTATCAACCTAAGATTTGCCAATTCTTCCTCCAGTTTTTTTGCTATGAATTTCACCTTGATTATATCCTGTTTTATTCCAGCCTGCTGAATCAGTTTTGCAAGTTTCATGATACGGCCTGCAAGGATGTTAGATGAAGAATCTTTGATAATATGGCCCTGCAATTCAATTTTTTCAAAATCTTTTTTATCAATGGCTGCTTGCAATTTTCGAATCTGCAATGGCATATCCCTTACAAAAAGATCAAGAATGTCATTACAGAAATCCATGTCGCCATCAAGTTTTTTCAACATGCCTTCCTGATCAAATATCTCCCGCATTTCTTCTTCATCAAAATTATTTTCTGTTTCACCAGCAGAGCCGTCTGGAATCCATTGCTCAAGTAAGCGCAGGATATTGCCAGGTCTTACCGGATTTTCGATAAAATCATCAACACCCGTTTCTTTCAGTAAGCATATGCCTCCATCATCTGATTCCGAGCTTATGGCTATAATCGTGATTTTATGATTCAAAATTCTTGATTTGGTATCACGTATGGTCTGGATCACTTTCAAGCCTTCGATTTTTTTCTCATCCACATCAATGATAAGCACATTATAAAAGGCATTCTCAAGCGAGCTTATGGCACTCTGCCCATTCTCGACCACATCAATGTGGTATCCGAATCTCTCTATTATGTCAATGAACAGGGTCTGATTCGTTATATTGTTTTCCACCAGAAGCAGGCGACCTTTTATAGGCAGGATTCTTCCGAATTTTCCATTTTCCCCTCGCTTTGTGGATGGCCGATTAAAAGAATGGCTGAACGATATTATGAGGCAGTCGAATAATTGAAAACGGCTGGCAGGATGAACACAGCAGTCTGTAAGAGAATTTCTGCTCGTTCGTTTGTCATATGAATCCTTGATGTCAGGATCAAGCATGACTCGAAGGGTTTTTCTCAAAAATGGATCTTCTCTGATGGATCTGGCCAGAGTTCTACCGTCCATGTCCTCCAGAATATGGCTGAACATAATCATATGAAAGGGGTTGTCCATATCTCTGGCCTGATGAAGCATGAAAAGAGCTTCGTTCGCATTTTCAGCGATTTTATAATAAATTCCCCAGGATTTAAGACATTCTATAATAAATTCTCGATGAACCGGGTGATGTTCTGCCACAAGAATTCGTTTTTCACGAATATCCCCTGGTATGGCAGGCAGAGCATTTTCCCTTCTCGCCTGTTTTTCGAATCCTGCTATAAACCAGAATGTGGAACCTTTTCCCACAAGGCTTTCCACTCCAAGTGTTCCGTCCATCATTTCAACAAGTCGATTACATATGGCAAGCCCTAAACCTGCACCCCCATGTTTGCGGGTCAGGGACGAATCTACCTGGGAAAAAAATTTGAACAGTCGATCTTTTCGGTCTTCGGGAATACCTATTCCGGTGTCGGTAACCTCAAAACGTATATAAACGCGCATCTGCTGTTCCTTTTCCAGTCTGACCCGCACCGTAATGCCGCCCTGCATGGTAAACTTGACAGCGTTGTCTATCAGGTTGGAAATAATTTGTTGCAGCCGCTTTGGATCTCCACAAATCCTGGATGGGACATCGGGATTCATTATACATATAATATCGAGTTCTTTGTCACGAATCTTGGAAAAAAAACTTTCTTGAACATTATCAAGAATCTTCTGTAGATCTATTTCTTTTTGATCAAGATGAAGTCTGCCTGCTTCAATGTTTGAGAAATCGAGAATATCGTCAATCAGATTCATGAGAACTTTTGCACCAGCGTCTATGGCTTCGGCATATTCTTTTTGCTCTTCATCCAGTTTTGTCATAAGCAGCAGACTGTTCATCCCGTTTATGGCATTCATGGGAGTACGGATTTCATGGCTCATATTGGCCAGGAATTCGCTTTTGGCATTATTAGCAAACTCGGCAGCTCGTTTTGCGTGTAAAGACGCTTCACTTTCCCTGAGCGCTTTTTCAGCTTTTTTACGATTATCCAGGGTAAATTGAGCATGTGATCCGAAAATAATAAAAAGGCACAGAACGACAACACGAGTCCATATATCTTCGATACTATTACCAAAAAGCCCTTCTATAATGCCGGTTCTATAGGAAAAAACAAAATTTATTATCCATTCGGTTATCCAGTAAAATGCGGCAATGCCTACTCCAATAAGAACCATGTGTTCTTTATAAAAAACCGGTTTTTCAACTGTTTTTTTATCGTTTTTTTTCAAGGCCACTGGATTCCTGTAATCGTCATTATAAAAGAGATCTTCGGAGAATGTCCAATGCTGTCATGGCAAAGATACTTTTGTTCATTGAACGGCTCGGAAAAGGAAAAAAGAACCTGTATCCGAAAACATCTTCCGGGGTTGCCAGTCCAATGCAGACCGTACCCACCGGCTTATCGTCAGACCCTCCGGTCGGGCCTGCAATCCCGCTTGTCGAAAGACCAAAATCTGCCCCGACAAGCTTTTTTGCGCCCATTGCCATTTCCTTTGCTGTCTCTTCGTGTACAGCTCCATATTTTTCTATGGTATCAGGATTGACTCCAAGAACCCTGATTTTTGATTCATTCGAATATGTAATTCCCGAAAATTGAAAATAATCCGAAGAACCGGCCACATTAGTCAATTGATGGGCGATAAGACCACCAGTGCAGCTTTCGGCAACCGCTATGGTAGCATGTTTCTTCTTGAGCAACCGGCCTGCCACAGCTTCCATAGTTTCTCCGTCAACGGAAAAAGCCTTTTTCCCCATCCTGTCCAGTACCCATTTTGCAGCCTTGTCAATCTGTTGATTCAAATGATTTTCATCTGTACCTTCGGCATATAGTTTAATCTGGATATCTGGAAAACTTGCTCTGAGTCCAAGTCTTAACTCTGGAAAAATATCAGAAATTTCCTCAACTCTTTCCCCTGTGGTCGATTCGGGCAGTCCAAAAGTGGAAATAGTTTTGACTTTGCAGAACCTGCGCTGATCTCCCTGCATGGCCTTTAGTCTGGGCAGCACCTGTTCTTTGAGCATTTTTTTCATTTCATACGGCACGCCGGGAAGGAAAAAAAATAAACAGCCTTTGATGTCGAGACAAAAACCAGGAGCAGTACCCACAGGATTATACAGAGGATCTGCTCCTTCGGGCAGCATGGCCTGCTTTTTGTTGGAAGAACTCATTGATCGATCGCGGGATTTAAAAAAATCTTCTATGGAATCAAGTGCTTTTTGATCGAGCATCGTAGTTTTTCCGACAGCATCTGCCGCAGCCTGTGTCGTTACATCATCAATCGTTGGTCCAAGTCCTCCGGTTACAACAGCAATCCTGGCCCTTTCGGCTATATCAATCAAGGCTTCTGTTAAAATTTGAAGTTCATCCCCAACGCAATGATGGCGGAGTACGGTAACACCGCATCTTTCGAGGTGCTGTGCTATATATGCAGAATTTGAATCGATCAGCGCTCCTGATCGGATTTCATCACCAGTGGCCAGAATTTCACTTTTCATCAAAGATCCCTTTTTTTCAAGGTTCAAGATTAATCCAATCTTCAGAAACTGACATCAATGTTTATACATGATGATCGGATTCAAGTCTATCTTAAATTTCAGACTCATCTTCCATCATGAGATATATCACGGCCAGAACAGGACAGAAAGAAAACAGGCGATAAAAACGATTGAGTACGTACATATATCATGATATGTAAGAATATATGAAAT
>JAUCGE010000341.1 GCA_030377965.1 Desulfobacterales bacterium HSG16 | reverse complement strand
GCACAACTGCTATAATTTGGTTTTAGGAGAAAGGAATGGGGGAATTGAATATATTCTTCATTGGCTTGGTTGGAATAGGTATAGGATTTGCTATCGCCTATTGGGTAAAAGGAACGCATCTGTCCCAAAGAATAAAATTGACCGAAGATGAAGCTGCAAGGATATTAGAAGATGCCAGGCGGAGCAGCGATACTTTATTGAAAGAGGCCAGGTTAGAGGCTAAGGACAAGCTTTTCAAGATGAAAAGCGAGTTCGATATGGAAACTCGGGATACTCGTT
The DNA here is from genome assembly GCA_030377965.1 of Desulfobacterales bacterium HSG16. GTDB lineage: Bacteria > Desulfobacterota > Desulfobacteria > Desulfobacterales > HSG16 > JAUCGE01. Next base: position 2,458 of record JAUCGE010000341.1, on the reverse strand, counting down.
CTGAGCTGAAAAAACAGGAAAACCGTATAATCCAGAAAGAAGAGAATCTGGACCGTAAGAGTGAAAAAACTGAAAGAAGAGACAGGGAAATCTCGAAAAAAGAGAAAAAACTGTTAAAAAGAGAAGCCAATGTCGAGCAAAGCGAGCTAAAATATGCAGAATTGATAGATGAGCAGAAAAAACAACTGGAAAAAATATCCGGCCTGACTGCCGACCAGGCAAAAGAATTACTGATACGGGCTATGGAAAATGAAGCTCGATATGAAGGTGCCAAACTTATCAAGCGAATCGAAAATGAGACAAAAGAAGAAGCTGATAAAAAAGCGAAAAAGATTCTGGCAACTGCTATTCAAAGATATGCTGGCGATTATGTAGCAGAAAGAACCGTTTCTGTGGTGCAATTGCCCAATGATGAAATGAAAGGCCGTATTATCGGCAGGGAAGGGCGCAATATTCGAGCTCTTGAAGCTTCTACCGGAATAGACCTTATTATTGACGATACCCCTGAAGCCGTAATTCTGTCAGGTTTCAACCCTGTGAGAAGGGAAGTTGCCCGGATATCGTTAATGCGTCTGATTTCTGACGGCAGAATTCATCCTGCAAGAATCGAAGATGTGGTGAAAAAGGTCGAGCATGAAGTCGACATTGTGATTAAAGAAGCTGGCGAACAGGCTGCATTTGATCTCGGAGTACATGGCATGAATAATGAGCTGGTTCGATATCTCGGACGGCTCAAGTTTCGGACCAGCTACGCCCAGAATGTTTTGCAGCATTCAGTCGAAGTAGGTTTTTTGACGGGAATAATGGCTGCTGAACTCGGCTTGAACCAGAAACTTGCAAAGCGGATGGGGCTGTTACATGATATCGGCAAGGCTATCGATCATGAAGTCGAAGGACCTCATGCACTGATAGGCTCCAAGCTCGCTAAGAAATTAGGTGAATCCGGAAGAGTCGTTCAGGCTATCTCTGCTCATCATGAAGATGTTCAACCCAATAGCGTTTATGATTATCTTGTTCAGGCTGCAGACGGTCTTTCCGGCGCAAGGCCCGGAGCGAGAAAAGAATTACTCGAAAATTATATCAAACGTCTTGAAGAGCTTGAGAGCATTGCAAATTCAAATGTTGGTGTAACCAATTCATATGCTATTCAGGCTGGAAGAGAAATGCGGGTGATTGTTGACAGCGACGTGATGTCAGATGAAGAGGCTCTTTTGTTGAGCAAAGATATTGTAAAGAAGATAGAAGAAACATTGACCTTTCCCGGTCAGATCAAAGTTATGGTAATTCGGGAAACCAGAGCTGTGGAATATGCAAACAAATAAGGAAAGCAAAATGGCGAATGCTGTCGAGGTGTTGAAAGAAAGAGGATTTATCGAACAGACAACCCATGAAAAAGAGTTGTATGACCTGTTCGATAAGGAAGAGGTTACCTGTTATATAGGATTTGATCCTACGGCTTCAAGTCTTCACGTTGGGAGTCTTGTGCCGATTATGTCCCTTGCACATATGCAGAGAAACGGCCATCGTCCCATTGCCCTTGTTGGCGGAGGAACCGGACTTGTTGGTGATCCTAGCGGTAAGACCGAAATGAGAAAGATGCTTTCTCTGGAAATAATAGAAGAAAATCTGGCAGGTATTCGGAGTCAGCTTGCGCGTTTCATCAATTTCAAAGATCAGAAGGCATTGATGATAAATAATGCTGACTGGTTGACTAAGCTGGAATATATACCGTTTTTAAGAGATTTTGGAAGACACTTCAGTGTCAATCGGATGATAAAAGCTGAAAGCTACAAGATGCGTCTTGATTCGGAAGAAGGCCTGAATTTTATCGAGTTCAATTATATGGTACTTCAGTCCTATGATTTTTACGAACTTTTTAAAAGACATGGCTGCCGAGTGCAGATGGGCGGAAGTGATCAATGGGGAAATATTGTAGCTGGTGCTAATCTTGTCCGTAAGGTATGCCGTGAAACCGTATTCGGAATTACCTTTCCGCTTGTAACGACTGCTAACGGGAAGAAAATGGGAAAGACCGCTGAAGGAGCGGTATGGCTTGATCCTGAAAAGACCAGCCCATATGATTATTTCCAGTTCTGGGTAAATACGGAAGATTCGGATGTGGCTCGTTTTCTTGCTCTTTTTACATTTTTGCCAATAGAAGAGATCAGAGATGCAGAAAATCTTGAAGGGCGGGATTTGAACACTGCAAAGACTGTTCTTGCATTCGAGGCCACTTTGATCGCTCACGGTCTGGATGCTGCTCAAAAAGCTTATGAGGCAGCAGCAAGCCTTTTTGGATTAAGCAGTATACCGATGAACATCTTGCCATCTTCTTCCATACCAAGAGAAGCTGTAGAGAAAAAAGACGTATCAGTGCCTTGCACATGTATGGATAAAAATGTGATAGAAAAAGGAATACCAGCATTTAAGCTGTTTAATCAGACAGGATTGAGTTCTT
>JAUCGE010000340.1 GCA_030377965.1 Desulfobacterales bacterium HSG16 | reverse complement strand
TTGGCTTTGTCAACCATTAAAATGATTTTTTTTAACTTTTCTCAGTTTTTTAAAAAAAAGGCGGGATATGAAAAAGTAAATTTAAAAAAATTTCGGTCTAAATTCCTATTTTTAAGGACTTACAATGAGTTTTTGATCTGGATGAATCTTCTCATCAGATTTAAGCTTGTTCAATTTGCGTAAGGCTTCGATACTGATACCGTAACGCCGGCTGATACTGTACAAAGTTTCTTTGGGAGTCACCATATGATATCTCGTTTTTTTTACCCGTACAGGCTTTACCGCAGCCCTGGTTGTTATTTTTTTCTTTCTGTCCGTAGTCACTCTCGTTCTTTCATATTCTTTTTTCTGAAATGCTCTGATATTTTCTCTGTATTGTTTCAACTGGGTCTTCAGAGATTCAACCTTCTGTGACATGGATTTTTCAAGCGCATCAATTCTTTCAGGAATCGATTTTTCCATATCTTCCAGCGTACCTATACGATCCAGTCTCATTTCAAGGCCCTTGATTCGAGTTTCAATTCGGGAAATTTTTCCGTTATATTCTTCTTCAATCCTGAGAACCTTGGCCTGCAACAATTCGATATCATCGTTTGAAGCAACGACAGTAGAAGATACCTGTTCTTCATCAGGTCTGGTATTATCCTTGTCCGAATAGGTAAAAACAGAATACAGAATCAGCAGTCCCAGAAAAGCAGCCCCTGCAACAATTGGGATGGGGATATCATTCATCTGCCTTGATTTGAACTTTGCCATAATTTTTTCTTTCTAAAAGCATCAATTCTTTCTTCCAGATGCTTTTTGGTTGGATGATCTGTAATTATTAATTAGCCCATATCCGTATTTTTTACAGGATACTTCCGGGAATCTGTTTTGTCAAGAAAACAACCACCTTGACTCAATATTCATATTCAGCGAGTATTTTAAAAATAATAGACTTTGAATATCCTCTTGAATACAGGAACCTGAATATTTTTTCTTTTCTTTTTTTGATATCAGCCTCTCTTTCAAATGATTTTTTCTTCTTTAACACAGAAAAAGCATTCTTGAATTCATCATCTTCGCTAAAGCCTTCATTGATAACCCGTTCGATCAAATCTGGATCAATGCCTTTACGTCTCATTGCCATTCTCATATGTCGAGGGCCATATCCTTTTCGAACCAATTCTGAAAAATAATCATGAGTTATCCGTTCATCATCAAGATAATTCATGTTTTCACAATCAGTTATAACTTGTCGAATAATTTCATCGTTAAACCCTTTTTTTGATAATTTACGTTCAAGCTCTGATTTTGTATGATTTCTATAAACCAGAATTCGAACAGCTGAATCCATTGCCTTTTTGATGTCATGTGTTTTATTGTTTAATGTCATAATAAAAGTTATAATAAAAGTTAAATGGAATTGTTTAAGTGCAATCGGATTTTTCCCCACTGCACCGCCAGAAGACAAAGCATGAAAACGAACTGAATAAATACGGGAAACAGTCCATTTCCAAAGTGTACGTCAATATCAGGTATAAGGGCAGGTAGTATGTAATCCATGTGAGCAGTCTTAATGATCGAAGGAATCAGAATATAGAGAATCAGCAGATAGAAAACGGCTGTAATATCCGCTTTATTGGCTTTTCGCCCAAGACCTGCCCTCATGTTGACATAAAGCACGAGGCTGATATCACGCAATAAAAAAAGAAAAAGGTGTACCAGAAACAATATGCCGAATGTACCATCATCTGATCTGTCAATGTATAAGACATATAAACAACAGATAGATATGAGCATAACAAAATTTGTCACCACTGATATTAACCACAACGGTATATGGTATTGAATCTCTTTCCATCTTGCCTTTGCACATATATCTGATAATTTCCTGAAATCCACTATGTTTTTGGGTTCGCCGAACAATGTCATATATGACAATAAAAAGCTGATTCCGAAACAGATGGTCAGACGGGTTAACTGCATACTGTAACTGGATATATCGAACAGAGCGGTAAAACCCGCGATATAGACCATTAATGATATCTCGAACCCTATCCATACCATGCAGCCATTTTTTATCTGTAAATGTGATCTCATATTGCGATACAGACCGGTTAAAGCCCATGACAGAAACAGAATAAGGCTTGCAATCAAAAAATTGATTTCTGTAATACGAAATGAAAACCATTTGATGATGCCATTCCCTTTTCTCATAATGTCTTCCTCTATCGGAACGAAAGAAGAGACAGCAAAAAAAGAGATAACCATTGCAGCGAGAAAAAAGAACGTGGTATTGATCTTTCTCGTACCTCCACTTTTTTTAATTCCGTAAAGGCTGAAACCTATGGAAAGAGCATGGCTCAATAAACCGCTGAGAATCATTATATAGCCCGCTTTTAAATACAGACCGGTTTCTGGAAGATAAAAAGATGAAATTATATATATGAAAATGCAGAACATTGCCCCATACCATACTGATATGGTGCTGCCGAATAGTTTACCAATGGCCATATTCCAGGGACTGATGGAGGTCATACGCTGAAAGTCCCAGGTTTTTTCATTTACTTCGTTTAAAATCGAATCACATGCAAGACGGTTTCCCCAGATAAATATGAGTATAATGAAGAGAATCATGGATATTTTCCTGGCGGAATAGAGAAATTCTGTAAAACTTGTATCGTTTCCCATGTAGAAATAAGCAACGATTATATAGTCCATCACAAAAATGGAAAATAAAAATAAAGGGAGAAGTATCAGACGGGCAGATGTCAATTCGAGCCATATGCTTTTTTGTAATTCCGGATATCTTGAAAAAA
>JAUCGE010000339.1 GCA_030377965.1 Desulfobacterales bacterium HSG16 | reverse complement strand
TGTAGGCGGAGGCAAACGATGCCAGAAATTGATAGAGATGATCAAAAAGCATAAATTACAGGAAATATCTCCAAAGATCGTGGCTATTGCCGATAAAAGAGACAATGCATCCGATATATTCAGAGCAGAGGAAGAAGGATTTTTTGTCACAAAAGACTATAATGATTTTTTTGACAGGGATGATATAAATCTCATCGTGGAACTGACTGGGGATCAGAATATATATAATGATATTCTGGACAAAAAGAGAAAAAACGTTCGTGCTGTCGATAACAAAACAGCATTTCTTTTCTGGGAAATTCTGCGAGTTTCGAATATGCAGCAGGAAGCCGAACAGAAACTTACGGAAAAAGGAACATTGTGCGATGTGGTAATGAACGATCTCCTCCAGGAAGATGTCATGACTATAGGCGCAGATTATCGAATTCAGGACATCAATAAGAGTATGCTTGAAAGACTCGGACTTGAATTGAAAGACGCTGTCGGCCAATATTGCTATGAAATTACACACCACCAGAAAGTTCCATGCTCCGGAGAAAAACACCCCTGCCCCCTTGTCCTTGCCATTGAAAGCCGGAAACCTTCTCAGACCACCCATATTCATCTGGACAAGGACAGCAACGAAATTTATTATTCCATTTCATGTTACCCTATTTTTCAAGAAGGTAAAGTGACAGGCGCTATCGAGATATCAAGGGATATAACGGAAGATATCAACAGACAAAAAGTCATGATGCAGCAGGAAAAGCTGATATCCGTGGGCAGACTGTCAGCCGGAGTTGCCCATGAAATAAACAACCCTCTGACCACGATCCTGACTACTGCCCTGCTGCTTCAGGAAGATATTGAACCGGATGATCTCATATATGAAGATTTGGGACTTATCGCAAATGAGACTCTCAGGTGCAGAAAAATCGTGACCAGCCTCCTGGATTTTGCCCGTCAGACCCAACCTGAGAAAAAGAAAAACGACATTGATAAAATTGTGACAGAGAGTATTCTTCTGACCAAAAAGCAGGCAGCCTTCAACGATGTGGCTGTTGAACATCATTTCTCCGAAAATATTCCTTCTTTCAATTTCGACAAAGGACAAATTCATCAAGCCATCATAAATCTGATCCTCAATGCCCTCGAAGCGACTCCTTCCGGGGGACGAATAACGGTTGATATCCTGTTTTCATCGCAGGATCAGATAGTCGAGATTTCCGTAAATGACACTGGAGAAGGAATCGCAAAAGATAAAATGGACAAAATTTTCGATCCTTTTTTTACAACCAAAGAGACTGGAACCGGCCTGGGTTTAGCGATTACTCACGGCATAATCGAGCAGCATGACGGAACCATCAATGTGAAATCAAAACTGGGGCATGGAACGACTTTCACCATTAATCTTCCGATTGGAAAAGGACAACAGGAGACCGATTGAATCCCAGAACTTTGGAATCCAGAACAAAAAAAGTAAAAATTCTCATTGTCGATGACGAGCCGAATATCTGCCGAAGCTGCATTAAGATACTGAGTAAAAAAAGCAAATATCAGGTTCATTATTCGCTCAACGGGTATGATGCATTGAAGATGATGGAAACAGAAATCTTCGATGTCGTGGTTACCGATTTAAAAATGAGTGCATTAGGCGGCATGGAAGTTCTCCGTCGAATAAAGGAGGACTATCCTGATACACGGGTGATCGTCATCACCGGTTATGCCACAGTTTCTTCATCTGTTGAAGTAATGAAGCTGGGTGCATTCGATTATCTTCCCAAACCCTTTACCCCCCATGAACTCCGCGCAGTAGTCGAACAGGCACTTCTGGAAAAATCGGTACACCTTACAGCCAGATATATGGTGTTGCTACTTTTTACAGTACTTTCAGTCTCGAACCAAGAGGCAGAAACATCATATCAATTTGTCTGGGAACAGCCTGCCACGTCAGGGGGGGTGAACGTGTAAGGGAAAAACTTGAGGAAACACTTGGTATCAAAGACGGTGAGACAACGGAGGATAAGCGGTACACCCTTGAATCTGTCCGTTGCATTGGCTGCTGCAGCCTGGGTCCGGTCGTCAAGATCAACGAAGATATGCATGGTCGGATAGCGTCTGACGAAGTTAAGACTACCTTGGAGCAATACGAATAAAATAAAAGGCAGGAATTATGAAAATCCAGTCTGTCGAGGATTTAAAAAAAATAAGCCGGGAATATAGTGAAAAATTGTATACCCCGGATGAGGTCAGAGTGAATATTGGAATGGCGTCATGCGGTATTGCGGCTGGCGCTAAATCTGCCTATGAAAAGGCTTTGGAAGTATTTCCCGAAGGAAGCGGTGTTCAGATTTGCAAGACCGGATGTATTGGATTTTGTGAAGAAGAACCCTTAGTGGAAGTCTTTACAAAAGGCAAACCCCGTCTGATGTATAAAAATATCACTGAAGACAAGATTGTTGATATTATAAACGGGTATCGAGAAGGTGATTTCACGGCAAACAGGAAAAGTGTACTGGGACAGATTAAAGATCCCAGAAGCATTTTGGAAGATGATATTTCCAATCCTGTCGATGGGGTCACACCTGTTGAAGATATCCCGTTCATGGAAGATATTCCTTTTTATAAAGGGCAGTTGAAAATAGCTTTGAGAAATTGTGGCTATATCGATCCCAACAGCATAGAGGAATACATTGCCAAAGGTGGATATTTCGCGCTTGTTCAATCAATCGAGAATAATAAAAGTAAAGATATCATACAGGCCATAAAAGATTCCGAGTTGAGAGGACGTGGTGGTGGAGGTTTTCCAGCAGGCATAAAATGGGCCACCTGTGCAAAACA
>JAUCGE010000338.1 GCA_030377965.1 Desulfobacterales bacterium HSG16 | reverse complement strand
CAATTTATATCCAAATATCCACATATCCACACCACACAGGTCATTTTACTTCCGTTAATAAAATTTGGGCAGCCAGAAGCCGTATCCCGTTTCCTGTCTGTAACACAATCTGCAAGATTTTCTTGTACTTCATCCACAAACTTTGTTACTCTTCATTCAATTGTATTGAGCATACTATCATTAACGAATCGAAATCAAGGAAAGAAATACAATGTCATATTCAAATAAGGGTAACACATCAACGGATATCAGCTTTTCATGTGACGGTCTGGCTATTGTCGGAACGCTTCATCTGCCGCCTGTATCAAATCCGTCGATTGTAATCGGATCTCACGGCCTTTTCAGTGATCGGCAGTCTCCCAAACAAATCTCTCTTGCCAATGCCTGTAATCAATTGGGAATTGCATTTTTCAGAATCGATCATAGAGGATGCGGAGACAGTGAAGGCAATTTCAAAGATGTGGCAGATCTCGAAGGCAGGCGCAGGGATATGGCGGCAGCAATCGAAATGATGAAGAATCATGAAGATACCGGAGATTTGATTTCCCTGTTTGGAAGCAGCCTCGGTGGTGCTGTCTGCCTTTATACTGCCTCAGAAAGCGAAAATATCGTTTCTCTTGTGACTGTTGCCGCCCCTGTTTTTTTCGATTCGCCAGTAAAAATGGATCATGCCATAAAAAAGGCAAGGGAGGAAACAGACGCATCACACCCGATTATTTCTGGCACAAAACTTGCCTTCGATATACGGGATCGGATGTACAATATCAAATCCATCCTGATTTTCCACGGGGATGCCGATGGCGTGGTTCCTCTTTCCAATGCTCATGATCTTCATGAAAGGGTACAAAAACCAAAACAGCTTGTCATCTTGAAAGATGGGGATCACCGAATGAGTGATCCAGACCATCAGAAACGATTTATCCAGGAGGCATCAGAATGGTTCAAGGCCGGATTCGATGCAATGCTTCAGGGAAGTCAGAAAAAATAATTTACCCGCCTTACTTGTCTTTTAATCTGTATTCCGTGTTGCTACAAAGGGCGAAGATGTAGAATATGCACCCTTTGCAGCGCCTTGAATACAGATCAAAATCCTGTGCAATTCTGGGTATGTTATTTTCCCTGACATCCCTTAGCAAAATTTTATGGACTTTCCTTTTTATCATTCTGAATCAAAAGCGTTTCCGGTGTATGAACCGTAATCTGTGGAAACGGGATGTCCCACTCGTTAGCTGTGCATGCATCTATGGTAAGTCTTTGAATAGCCCTTTTTAAGGAGTTGTAAAGGGCTGCTATTTTCCCGGAAAAATCCGCAATGATGACAAGATCAATGGACGAAGGGCCTGCACACTCAATCTCGACTTTGAGCTGAATGATATCTTCTGCAAATCCCATGTCCGAAAGCCCACAGATCAATATATCCTTGAGCTTTTCTGGAATCTCTTTTCCCAATGCTGCCTGATGCCCGTAATCGAATCCAAATATGACTTTCAAGCGGAAATCATTGGAAATATTTATGGGTGAAAGTTTTAAAAAATCGGTAGTAAGAAAAGTCTGCGTGCTGCCTCCACGTAAAACGAGCTGAACCATTTCAAAAGTCTGGCTGATCACCATACCTCTTGTTTTATCCCGGAGAATGACCCAGTCACCCACATTACAGGGAAACCAGGGTTCGCTCTCATGATAAATACGAGAGTTCAGACCTATGACATCCTTTAAAGGAATTCTGATACTTTCGGGCTTAAATGCCGGGTTTTCAAGTATCGCATTTATACTCAATGAGCGGACTCTCCACGGAACACCATTATAAACCAGGCGTTCGTTTTCCCTGACCGTTCCGAAATTGAGCATCAACTGAACCTGCCTCCAGAAAAGAGGCAGCCCTTCCTTTGCAGTCCATGTAATGCCCACAAGAAAGATAATTGCTATACTTATAAGCAGCCAGTCACCTGAGACATAGAGTACTATCAACAATGCGCCTATAGAACCTGTGATAGTAAGGATTTGAAATGACACATCAAAAAGTCTGATAATAAGTGTGCGGCCTCCTTTTTTATGAATGGGGCTGAATCTGTAAATAAAGCGATGTACAAGGCGCATAAAAAAATAGACGGTCAAAAAAGCCAGCAATGAAAGAACGAAATTCTGCCCTCGATTTTTAAGAAATGATTTAAAAATGGTCTGACTCGATTCAAAAAGAGATTCTCCCTGCTGCAATAGTTCATCCAGTTGATAACGGCTGACAGTTATTCTGTCGCCAATCTGGCTTTCTTTTTCTTTCCAGCTATTTTCCAGATTGCTCAACTCTTTTTTTAAATTTTTATCACTCTTTTCAATCTTGCTCAGGACTATTTTTATATTTGCAAGAGCTTTCTTGACAGATTGATCCTGATTTTCGAGAAATACTATTTCGTTTCGAATTTTTTCGATCTTTCTAGGCCGGGCCGTTATTTTATTCATTCCCTGGACAAGAGGTTCCAATATTTTGACTATCTCGTTTTTCCAGTCGAATTCTTCATGCGATTTTTGGGTAAAACTTTCTAAATCCACGCCTGACGCAACTTGTTCAAAATTTTTTATCGTTTCTGAAAGCTTTGTGTCCAATTCGCTTATTTCATAATCTAATGATTTTTTTTCATTCTCTGTTAAAGCGACTTTTCTAAAAAGATACAAGATAAAGCCGGATCGATTGAGAAAAATAAGAAGAAATGAGACCCAGCTTCTGATGCTCGGATTTGACTGGATCAAATTTTCTCTGTGGGGGATCAAAAGCTCGATTTTCAAGCTCCGGAATTAAAATACAGACGGAAACATTAACCCTAAGCTTTGTTTTGTAGAAGAAGAGAGTTTAA
>JAUCGE010000007.1 GCA_030377965.1 Desulfobacterales bacterium HSG16 | reverse complement strand
AAACAGACAATGGATATTCACGGAAACAGATGAGAAAAATCAGTTTATCAATCTCAGATCTATAGGCGCAAGGCTTGAGATTGCCGAAGTCTATGATACGATTGATTAGAACCTTCAGGCACAAATGTAAGGGATTTCCCAATAAATAAAATACCCGGGATGGTAGGGCGGGGTTCCGTCCCCGCCATCTTTATGGAACTTTTCATTCGAGGCTTATGATTTAAGTATTTCGGAGTTTTCCTCTTGTTCAGATTCAGATTCAGTTTCAAGATCAGGCACAGATGAAATATGCCTGTCCGGCATGTCGGAAAGCCGTATAGCGCCCGCATCTTCTATTTCTGGCCGATTGCCGAGCCGGCTGGCTATGGCACGGGCTATTTCGTTATGGTAAGCTTCGCTGGCTTCTGGAGAATTGTCGTCAATGATGAATTCTTCGATTTCACCTGTATCCATGTTGAACTTGAATTTAATACGAACTCTCGGACGTTTCGCGGACATTTTTATTCTCCTTGTTTTTTTACAAATAATTTCAATACAGCTCAAGTTCCATGTTTATGACAGAACCAGTTTTTTCATCTGTGAGAATTCGTCCTCCATTTTCCAGAACAAGGTGTCGAAGGGTCTGGCGGTATGCCTCTCCAACTGCCCGGTTCATTACATGATAAACCCGATCCTGGGCGTTTGAAAGGATTACACGCAAACGTTCGAGCAGAGCGTCCCGTACACAGGCCTGCAATTCTGCAAGTTCCTCCTGCGCTTCTTCCTGCGCCCTGGCATGTGCCTGAGCTTCTGCTGCGGCAAAAGCTTCCGGGTTCTGCTGCCGATGCAGAGCTTCAACAGCCTGGTCAAGATTTTGTTCCGCAAGTGCAGTGGCTTCTTCCGCAGCACGATTTTCGGTGCGGCCGCCCCATCCGTCATCATAGTATGATCCAACCGCTTCAGCAGCTACCTCACCAACTGTAAAACCGCAGGCTTCTGCTGTAGCGCTAACCTCGGTCGAAATCAGTTCTGCCAGTTGTGTTTCAACTGTGAGTCTGCCTGTCTGCGGGTTGAAGATAAGGGTTACTTCTCCTAAATCGCGCTGGTAATGGCCGAGGCTGTTTCGATTCCAGGGTTCAAACCCTTCAAATCCTTCTGCCAGAACGTTTTCAAGCATCAGAAGTGCATTATCCCCCATTTCTTCATCCAGATGAATTTCAGCCGTAATCCGACCCATTTCATTTACTTCTCCACTGGCTGACGCTGCCTGCTCAACAGTGCGCTGCCAGGCATCCTCTATGCTCCGAGTAAGATGGATCATTACTTTTTTGGGATTGCACATGGTCGATTCTCCCGGTTTTTTAAAAAATCTGTCATTGTTACAAATAAGTACCCGGCCAATAATTTTTTAATATTTTCGTAGGGGCAATCCCTTGTGGTTGCCCTGCTTGAAAACGGAATATTTTATATTTTCAGCAAAGGGCAACCACAAGGGATTGCCCCTACGGATTGTTAGATAATATATTATCAGGTACTTAAACGGCAGGGCGGGGACGGAACCCCGCCCTACCATTTTACCCTTGTTTTTCCAGCAATATCATTGCCGTTTCTATCAATCCGTTTACCTCCTCAATCAGAGGAGCGCTTCCTTCTTCGTCGCTGTGGCCCATGAGTTCATGGCGAAGATTCTGGGACTGCTGCAAAAAAGCGGAATAATCAGAAACTGTGCCAAGCATCTCTTTTCTTCCGATCAGCTCGGATATATCCCCCTGTATGGTCTCAATATCACGCTCTGGACTCCAGAATTCAGCATCATATCCTTCCAGGTAGGGTTCAATAATTCTCAAAAGGCTGGGTATCTGATCCGGGGAGTTCCAGACATGGCGAAGTACCCAGAAATCCCCGGTATTGGCCTCAAGCCTTTTTCGACGAATAGCAGATGCCGCTATCAGTTTCATCAGGTTTATCACCCTGCGGTCACTCAGATCAATCCCCTCCGCCCTGATGCTGCGTATCACCTCCCGGTAATCTTTTGCTATCTGGCTCATATCGACTTCGTCCAGGGCATTGTAGAGCCGGCGCAATGTATCCGTGGTGGTCACATTCCCCATTTCCAGTGTATAACCGGCCTGAATACGGCGCTTGACCAGTTCCCACCCCTTTTCGTAAAGCTCACCAAAACGGGATTCTTCCACATTGTCAGTCCAGACACGAACCAGAAACCGGTCAAAAAGTGCCGCCAGGGTAGTATCCTCCGGCACTTCGTTAGTAGCCCCGACAGCACACAGAAGCGGTACTTCTTCAGCTTTTCCCCCATTGTAAAATGTGCGTTCGTTCAAGATGTTCAAAAGAGCGTTCAAGATAGCGCTGTTAGCCTTGAACACCTCATCAAGAAAGGTGATTTCTGAACGAGGAAGCATCCCGTCCGTAATCCGCCGATGCCCGCCGCCTTTCTGAAACGCCTTGATATCCACCGGCCCGAAAATCTCGTTAGGCTCGGTAAACCGCGTCAGAAGATACTCGAAATACGGAACATTCCCGCTCCCGTTCCCGTCTTTCGGACTGCAAAGAAGCGCAAACCGCTTGGCAATATCGGATTTTGCAGTCCCTGGAGGCCCCACAATGAGCATATGCTCCTGCGCGATGGCACAGATGACAAGCATTTCGATAATTTCATCTTTGGAGACGAAGGTGTTTTTCAAAAGCCCGGTTACGTCTTCCATGTCGTCTATCATGTTTATCACTTCTTGCTGCAACGTCTTTTCCTGCAATGTTTTATCCTTTCTTTATTCTCTAACGTGTCCGATATGAACAGCCTCACGCTCGTCTCTTCGCTGCTGGATCAAGCCGATTTTTCGTCCTATATATCTTGGAGTGATCAACTGGCCTTCCATGTGATGTTCCAGGCTTGCTTCCTGAAAGATGGCGCGTATTTCGTCGTTGTTGAATTGTTCTGTGTATTCTGCAATCAGTTCAAGCAGGGTGTTCCAGAAATTTTTTGGCGTGATGCTTTTTGTTGTATTTTTTTCTCTGGTTATTGCAGTAAAGAGATCCCGGATATCGGATCTCATGGGAGTCATCCATGAGTCTTCTTCCTGTCTATTCGAATCAGGAAGATTTTTATTTTCCAGGTCAAGACCATATTGTTTTCCAATGTTTACAAGTTTTTCTTTCATCTGTTCCACGACCGCAGGTGATTCTTCGGATTCTTCGCATGATCCATGAACGAATGAGAAAAACTCTTTTATTTCCCTTTTAAATCCGGCTTGCTTTTCCTCTATTTTGTAACGTTTTTCATAGGGTTTGTGCTTTTTAAACAAGACATTTAGAAAATCATCGGGAACAACCCTGTCTTTATTGGTTTTTCCGGTTTTTTCCCATTTGTCGATAAAGTCGGAGGCCAGTTCGCACAGGTTTTTTACAAGTTTGTCAACTCCGAAATCCCCGGCATGAATTTTGGCGACATGGCGACGGGCTGCGGTGTCGGGTTTTCCGATTTCGACAGGCCGCAGACGGGACGGCCGCAGCAGAGCCTCATCAATTATATCTATCCGGTTGGTGGTTCCGATAACCAGTACTGTCTGATCCTGACGGAATCCGTCGAGTTCCGTAAGTAACTGGGCCACGACAGCATTGTTCGCCCTTGCACCTCCGTCCGTGTAGCTGCTGCGCTGGCTGGCTATACTGTCAAACTCGTCAAAGAATACCACAGCCGGGGCGTTTCTTCTGGCAGTAGCGAAAATACGGCGGAGCTTGTTTTCGCTCTCTCCAACATATTTATCCATGATTTCCGGCCCGGAGATCATCTGGATCGTGGCGTTCATTTCATTTGCAATGGCTTTTGCAAAAAGAGTTTTACCGGTTCCCGGAGGCCCGTGAAAGATAAACCCCCGTGGTATGAGCTGCCCCCGCTGCCGCTCTTTCAATCCCTGTATCGGCCCTGATATCAGAGATATTATCCTCTGCAATTGATGTTTTACGGATTCATACCCGCCGATGTCTTTAAAACTGGTATCCGGAATTTCGATCTCACCGCTTGAAGATGTCTTGAACTGGCGGATTACTCTGTAAATATCTCTCGATTCACTGCCCTCTGCAACCCTTGCCCCAAGATACTGCATGGCGTTTCTGAACTGGACAGCGTTTAAGCCCGCAACATTTTTATACAGCCCTTCCGGATCATATTCTGCAAAACATGCCCGCTCCTTTTTTGTAAGCAGCCGCATCACGCAATAAAGCGGCTTTTTCAGCCCGTTGTCTGTACTGTCGCAAATCTCGTCTTCTGTGTTTTCACTTACATTTCCCGGCCCGCATCCTGACGGCACATATCTGGGTAATCCACTTATGGTGACATGAACGGAAAAACGGTCTGTCAGAACCTTCTTTGCTTCCAGAGAAGGATCAAGAAAAGCGAGAATCTGCGGCTTTTTTTTCTTTGTAGTATACTGGTATAAAAGTTCTACCATCGGAGGGTTATCCAGCATATCCAGGGATCTGAGTACTAATATTTCATTGTCTTTCAGATTATGAAACAACTGGCTGAGATTGGCAAGAGGATCAGAATGGCCCCCCTGCATTGACTGATCCAGCCGGCTCCCTTTGCCCTGGCGCAGATTTTCAGGTTTATCCGTATCTTTCACGCATTGTTTCCCGGCTCTTTTTACCACAAAATCATAGATCAGTTCCGTCAGCATTTTGTCACACAAAACCAGCACAGAAAGATCGTTACGCAGAAAATCGGCTATAGCGTCCAGCTCCATGAAGTATGCAATTTTTACAGCCTCTTCCTCGCTTATCCGTTCCGGGTATGTTTTGATCCCATCCCCGCTTACAATATCTTTCGGTTCCCGTTTCTGTTCAACCTCCCACAATTGATCCAGTTTCAGCCTAAGCCCCCCTGCACAGCGGTTTTCCCCAGTCTCAATACACTCTCCGGACTTTATTTGTATCGGTTGAAATATAAACCCGGACAAAGGCAAATTCAGATCATCATGAGAAGGAACCTTGTCTTTCGGAAATTTGGGTTTATATATTTTTATAAATTCTTCCAGGGTATTATCCTGGTTTTCCCGCATAAAAAGTTTAGCTTCATCAAAACGATCACCCACATCAATATCAAGGGTCTTTTTGCTCATAGAAAAACCATCCGTTCTTTTTTAGTTACACCAATTTTTCAGTCTTACTCAAAACAAAAAACATATCGATTCATCCCCGAACCGCAGATAATCATGATGTACCTGATGAGCATGATAGGGCAATCTCCGAAAAGCAAATCATGGTCATCAATATCATCATGATTATCAGCGGTTCAAAAAACAGACAAATTCATCCCCGAACCACAGATCATCATGATTATCAGCGGTTCAAGAACAGACAAATTCAGTATCCCCAAAATTCAACCCCCTTTTTTCTCCAAAGGTTGCAAAATCTACCAACGGCCTGAGCGCCCGATAAAATGTCCGGGTGAGATAATGATATTCCGAAGGAATGCCGTTTTCTTCCTCAAGAATTTCAAGAAAAGGCCGGAATTTGAGAAAATACTCGTTCCCGAATCGATTGACTCTGAGAGCCTCGTCATTGTCTCCCGGAAATCGGAGGAGTTGTTCAATGGTTTCTATAATCGGCCATATTCTTTCTTTTTCCAGATATGAATTTTCCCTGGTTTCTGAGTTAAAATAATCGTATGCCTCATAGAATTCCAGGATGAATTCTCGGTGCTTGCCCCTGTTTCGGAGTATTTCCAGAATCAGGCCGATATTCCGGCATGAACTTCTGTTTTCCGGCATGGAAAGCCATCTGTGTCTCAAATACCTCGATATATATTTGTCGGAAAGCAGTGCAGAAACCATGTTGATCCAGTCTTTTGAATTTTGCCTGATGCTGTTTCCTGAACTAACTTCATGTTTCCATCCCGGCAGCATTTTGGGAGCGAACTCGCTCAAGGCATTGGGAGTGTGAGCATCCAGAGACCACAGTGCCGTCAAAGGGTTGATTTCGATCAGGCCATGCAGAAGCATATCCATCCATTTTGGGGCATCGGAGTTGTTTATGAGCGCTCCTGCGTGTTGAAGCACGGTATGATAGATAAATGATGAATCCCGGTTTCCGGCCAGCGGCAGAGTTGAAGCCAGTTCTTCCGTGAATATACGGACAGAATCAAGAGATGTTTGATTCTCTTCTATATCTTTTGTTGAAGTGCTGGCACTGTCTCTTTGTTTATATGGAAAAAGGCCGGAATAAAACAGGCAGTTATGAAATACCATCACAAGCCCGAAAACAGATGCCGGAACCCGGATTTCTCCCCATGAAGCCGGGTCTGTACCCAGGGATACCAGAAAAACATCCAGGTTGTGGCGGACAGAACTCACAAGATCCGGGTGAGGATTGGTATAAAGCGCCTTGAGGGTAATGTTTTTTGCAACCAGAGGGCTTTCAGCCACAGGCCGGCCTTTGCTGACACTTTGTAAAAAGTAAAACAGCCTTTCTTCAAGCTCTGCTTTATTCACAGGTTCTACCCGCATAACACACCTTCGATTTTTTTTGCACCTGTCCCGCTCAACAATTCTTCCAGCAGATGAGGATACATGCTGTCTCCCAGGATTTCAATTCCCGAATCTGTCATGCGAATCTGAATTTTAATTTTTTTTCTGTCCGATTCGGGGTAATCCTCCGGCCCCATCAAATCCGGCAGTTTAGATACAAAATGAGTCTGAATTGTGTTATCGTTTTTTTTCATAAATTTCAATTCCTTATATTCCTGCCAAAAAAGGTCGAAAAAAATTTGTCGCTAGCAGGGGGCACGCCCCCTGCACCCCCATAATTATCAAATAATTCAAATGGCCAAATGATCCACATTGTCAGGCGCGACATACTCGCACGTAATTATTGTAGCCGAGATTGGTCCAGTAAACATAGCCGTAGTTAAAGTTAACGTCCCACGCACCGCCACCAACTCGCTTATCGGCAGTCCAGCACCACCTTTGTGCTGCATCAAATATCGGGTCGATATAAAGGCCATTTGACTGTTTTTCCGCTTCCAGAAGTGATGCCAGTTCATCCACTGTCGGCAGACGCCAGTCTTCATATCCTGCAAAAAGCTTCTCATTCAATTGCTTGACATAGGCGGCAGCGTTCTCATAATTCATTTCATTTTCCGATCCAGCCTTCTGCCACATAATACTGGAAGCATGATCTATGACAATATCCCCCTTGGGTTCATATTCATTTTTGAAATACTCTACAGGCCGCCGTATTTTGAATCCAAGCTCATGAACAGCCTCGGTCATCTCAAAAACTCTGTTAGCATCCTCCACGGAAACTTCCAGCGGCTCACTCCGCAACGGATGATCCATCCCCGGTTTTTTCCCAGCTCTCCGCACCAATTTCCGCACTCTGGCATAATCGACCAGCGGCGGTTTATTATCCTGCCACATCAGCCCGGTATTTACAATATGACAGCGATGGAATTGTCGTGATACATCGGGCATTCTGCCTTTTTCTTTTGATATTTCATCTCCGCACCGGATAAACCACACCTGCTGGCCAGCACAGGTTTTTAATTTTTTATACAGCCCGGTATGAAGATCCCAGTCATCAGCGTCCCAGAATTCATTTACCACCCAGAAAACCTGTATGCTCCGGTATTTTTCCTTCCATGCTTTCAGCAGTTTTGAAACCTCGTTCAATATTTTTTCATGCCGGGCTGTTTCCTCATCCCTGTAATATAAAATCCTGTGAACGTCAGATGCCCTGTTCGTACCGGCAGGAGATGTCAGAGTGCTTCCGGCAAAACTGTGCCTGACTTCATATCCCCGGTTCTGCATGGCCTGGGCAAGAGCGAGGGTCAATCCCTGTGCCAGAACGAAATAATCTCCATACATCTCAATACCTGACTGGGTGATGATGAATGCCATTTCCTTTCCCTGCTCTAGTGTACCCTCCCTGCCATAATAAAGAGCTTCTTTGTTCAGCAGGCGGTGAAACAGGATATCTGCCGGGTTTGCCAGTTCCGTGGGTATGAGGCTGTCAAGGCTTCCCTTGTGAGTCAGGCCTTCATATCCTCCCATTGCATAGGTCTGCACTCCTCCAGTACGTTTTATCTGGCTGATCTTTGGGAGCAGCCGAAGCATCTGTGACATGGCCATTCGAACTGAGGGAGGAAGACCTGTGAGGTTGAACAGATCCAGCATTTCCTCTGGATCAGGCGCACCTGTGATACGAGGCCCGTATCTGTGCAGAAAGCGCAATTCATCAATATCCAGCTTCCGAAGGTTTTTCTCGATTTCTGCCATAGATTTGGAAGGCAGAAGTTGTCTCAAATCAGGACGAAGCCCCGGATCTGTTTCCCGCCAGATTACAGATGCCTCCGCACGATCCAGCCTCACTCCCAGCTGACGCGCAAAATCAATTCCCGCAGTTCCC
This sequence comes from Desulfobacterales bacterium HSG16, assembly GCA_030377965.1. Taxonomy (GTDB): domain Bacteria; phylum Desulfobacterota; class Desulfobacteria; order Desulfobacterales; family HSG16; genus JAUCGE01. Next base: position 67,048 of record JAUCGE010000007.1, on the reverse strand, counting down.
ACCGGAACCTGATAAATTTCGGGGAATTCCACCCCGTTTATCAGCCTGGCAATCATGATTCCGGCTATGGTTTCCGAAATATTCCATGCACCAATCTCTGCCAACATCGGATATCCAGATAACCGCTCAAGAAAATCCAGATAGAAAGAGGTGTCGATATCACCAGGGATATGAGCAGGCCGCCCAATCCGAAGATGATCCCGTGTCTGAGTCAAGATATTCCCAATATCCTGAACCAGAAACAATGGAACACAACCACACATGCTCCCCGCCCCGCGCAGCCACGCCGAAGGCCGTGAAGGAGTCGGAGTGATGGTATGGCTTAGAATAAGGGTTTTCATATGAATATCCAACAAATTTTGAAATGTCTTTTCAGACGTTACAGATCCAGTTTGTGCTGACTTTGTTTCTGATATATCCGACAATCGAACCGAATTATCATGCGAACCCGTTGCTATATACAATCCATTAGGTGAAAAATCTATTCCGGTTATTCGCTCTTTATGCATTGTCTCTTCATATATTTTTTCACCTGTTTCAACCTCCCACAATCGTATTGTTCCTTCTGAACCACAGGACACCAGACTTTTGCTATCCGGTGAAATACATATACCTGAGACTTGAGAGTCGTGTATTACATGTGAAGACTGTACAGTCAAATGCCTCAAACATATTACACCGTCAGTTGAAGCGGAGATCAAAAATTGATTGTCCGGGGAAAAACGTATGCATCTTACATAATGGTCATGGTCTCCACGAATGCCAGTCGATCTTCCAGTAGGAAGTTTCCACAGGCGAACTGTTGTATCTTCTGAGCCAGAAGCTAATAGTTGTCCATCAGGTGAGAAAGCAACACTGATTACCTTCCCTGTATGTCCCACCAGGGTGTTTGATGAAAAATTCTTGTTGACTTCCCATAGGTGAACCGTGTTTTCCAGTGAGCCAGATGCCAGATATTGACCATTGGGTGAGAAACTTATATCCCATGAAGGTCGGGTGATTTCGTCCAGTTTCCTGATTTGCCTGCCTGTCTCTGTATCCCAGACAATTACCAATCCTTCACGCGAACTGGAAGCCAGGAAATGTCCGTCCGGAGAAAAACAAACCCCCAGAACATGATCTTCATGTCCCTTGAACGTCAGTATTTGCCTGCCGCTTTGAACATCCCATAATTCGATTGACCTATCCTTGGAGCCTGATGCTAAAAATTTCCCATTTGGTGAAAAGCAGACACAACAGACATGGTCCCTATGTCTTAATATATGGAACAGGCGAGTATGTTTCATTTGATTTTCAAGTGTAATGAATTTATTCTGCATATTGATTTATCCTGTCCATCAATCAATCACCTCAAACAAGCACTCATCCAACTCCCCTCCAACCCATCTCTGAAAACACCTGACCTCACGATCCCCATTTTTGCCGATATTCACCAGCACGGCCACCTGCCACGGTCGAGTGAGGAAACGTTCATGCAGATCAATATCCCACCCGGACAAACCGAAATCATCGGTGGCTCTGAACAGGTGGGTATGAAACCAGCTTACCAGTTCCTTGCCTTTGAAATCTTTGTCCATGCGTATTCTCGACCGGCTCCAGGTATCACCTGTAAAGAGAAGGCTGAGAGGTTTACCCCAGGCTCCTTCCGCTTCGATCAGATCCGTGATTTCCACTTGCCACCTGTATTCCGGGTCATCCTCATTTTCCGGGCTGTTCGGCTGACGGAAAGGATATCCTGCCAGAAAACCGCCCATCTCGATATCTTTGCTGAATTCGATTTTTTCGAGCAGGGCATGATAAACATCGGTTTTCATGATTATCCGGTTCTCTCCCGGTCTGCCTCGACCTGCTGTCTGTGTATGGCTGTAATATGTAAAATCACGAACAGGAAAAGGTTCGGGAACGATCTTGCGGAATTTTGTCCGTTTACGTGTTTTTGAAAGCTGAGGCAGACGGAAAACCCCTTCGACATCGTAGGCTTCCGGCGGAAAAAGGTCATCGGGTACTGTGCGGACTTCGTGGGGTTGAACATCCACCTTGTAATAAAACGGGCTGTCTTCCATTTTTATCCTGCCTTTTTCAATCTGCTTGCGTCCAAGATATTCGGCCAATGCCTGAAAAATATCGTCTGCAAAGTATTCTCCCTCAAAAAGCACGGTCTTAAAATCATATATGATGAATTTAAAGCCGGTGACAAAAGTATCCGGGTGCAATTCTGCCCTGGGCAGAGGTTCTTTTTCCGGGAAATATTGCCTGCCGCACAGAGATGTCGGGCCGATTGGATGAGTCGAACGTTTTACAGGATCATGTTCGGAAAAATAAGGGACAAAATAATACCAGGGTTCACGAGCGGTTTTCAGTTTGTCCGGGATCAGTTCCCTAAATATCCGATTTCCAAAGGGCGCTATCATAGTTAAAGGGAAAATAAAATTCTCGCACAATTTAAAGCCGCTATCATACAGGCTCATTATAAAACTGCGAAACATGATAACGGAATTTCTATCTGTCATCATAAATTCCTTTTCGACGCAGGCGTGTAAATTTCACAGGAGTACGCTCGTTTTCGCCCGACAGAGAATTTTCTATGAGTTTGCGAATCTCATGAATCGGCCCCTGACAGACCGATCCGCCAATGTCAGTGATAAAATGCTCATGCTCAGGATTCGCTGCCCATTTTGCAGCAGCTTTATTCATAGGATTGAACTGATCAAAATTTCGATATTGAACCATTTCCGCCAGCATTGTGGTCAGCCTGGCAAGGCCCAGCCCCGGCATATAACGATCCATTATTACGCCAAGGCATACCCCGCCCGTTGCAGGGTCGATATTAGGATGAAAAACCGGTGTCAGCCATCGAACCAGTGGGGCAGTTCTCGGATAATCCGCACTCAGAATAATCTCGACCTGGTGATGAGTCGATTTGCTTGGAGTATGCCCGTCAGGGGAAAGTTCTTTAAACCCTTTATAATCAAAAGTTATGACATAACGTGTGGGAGCATGGCTTGTATTTGCATCAAATTTTATATGATCATTCCACCCGGCAAGTTCTTCCATATCCCGATGATCTGCCACAAGAGCGCGAATCCTTTCCCGTTCATCCACCGCTCCTGCAATTGATTCGGGGAAAAACCGTAGAGTTGCCCCGTCAAAGAGACCTGCCTCTTCCACTGTTTGATCGCTGTTCAGCCGCTTTGTGCGGTTAGGATTTTCAGGATCTGCCAGATCAATCACTCCTCGAAGCCCCTGGCCCTTGCTGTCGGTGGCTTGCAACTCCAACTCCTCAAAGAAGTCAGCGATAATAGTGCTTAATTTCATGTCACGCGGGACAGAACATATAAATTTCTCACCACTTTGAGTTTCGAGAACCAGTCGTATTTCATTACTTCTGTCGGATTCATAAGAATCCGCTCTTATCGATTCGTTGGACTCAGACATTGCCATAATCCTTATCTCCCTAATTTATTTTGATAAATTTGACTCTGTTTCTCTGAGTTGTTTTCTGTCTGTTTTTTGGAGAAGGAAAATTTATAACCACTTCCCCCTTATTTTCCATCTCATTTTTAAAGCTGTCAATTGCTTTTCCGACTTCCATATCTTTGAATTCACTATCAATAGCATTTTGGAAAAATTGTTCTGCAAAATCTTTAATAGCCTGTAATTTATTATTTTCATCCCGTAATTTTTGAATCTCTTTTACTTGTTCTTTATATTCGTCAACTTTTTGCTCGCAATGCTTTAGGGCACCGTCTTTAATTTTTAAAGTCTCTGATTGTTCATCCCTTTCAATTTGCACAGCTTCAATCTTTTGCTCCAGATTGTTTAGCTCCCGAGTTGTGTTTGAAAGTTCGATCCCGGTCTTTTTCAGTTCCTCATCAGCCTGCACAAGGTTGAATAGTTCTTTCTGAGTCGTTGTTAGTGCCTTTTTAGTGTCATCCAGCTCTTTTGCCTTTTGTGTAAGTTCGTTTTTTGTTTTTCTGAAGTTATCTTCCTCTTGCTTTAGAGCGATAACTTCATTTTTAGCTCTATCCATCTCTGCTTTTATTTCATTGTATTTCTCAACTGTTACCGGAAGTTTCGCTGCTGGAAGATAGGTTCTTATCGGATTGGATTTATCGATCCATTCAGAAAGTTTTTCTATGCTTGAATTGATTTTTTCTTTTAGTTCCCTATCACCTCCAACTCTTGTACTATATTGAATCACCCTGTAATTGTTCAGATCAAACGGCAGGTCATCAGAATTTTGGGTAATCATAATGACATTATTCAGCAAGCCGTGAGTGAGTCCCAGTTCATATAAAATTTCAGGAGTATTATTTGTCAAATCAGCGATGACAAGTTTTGCGTTGTAGATACGATCTGTAATTTCCGCGATAATATTACCCTGTCCGGGAATGTTGTGAACAAGGATGCATTCCATATTGTGTCCCTGAACAGCTTTTTCGACTGCATATTCATATATTTGATCAAAATCTTCACCCGTCGGCATAATGACAAAACAAAAATCCTTATTTTCATCCATATTGTATCTCCTCAAATCTGTTATTTTTTAACAGCAATTTTACCTCAGCTTTTTATCGTTTCTTTTAAATCTGGATGCAATTGTTGAAATAGCACATGGTATTAATGCTTATTCGAAAATTGATCACGCTTGACTCCGATTTTGTTTAACTGTTTTTCATCAAGCTTTGCACCGGAATTATCAGCTTTATAAAAAAGCTTCAACGTTTTTTTATCCAGTCCTTTGGCTCCTCTTAAATTCATCCCTTCATATTCCGTCTTGATATTGATTCTCTTCGGTTCACCAACTTTATCATCCCCTAAAGCTAAAGAATAGATACATATGGTAGCACCATCTCCCGCACTTACCATATATTTCCCGTCCGGACTGATACTGATTGCACGGATTTTTTCTTTATGGAACTCGAAAAGCTTAGGACTATTACCGTTTTTTGCATTCCAAAAACCAATTTGGCCACCTATACAGCCTCCGACAATATATTTACCATCAGGGCTGATATCAATTGCCTGTATTGTGTCCGAATTTTCAAGTTGATTCTTTAGTATCATTTTGTCCATATCCCACACTCTTGCATTTTCGCCAATACCCGACCTGCTAGTACAACTTACCATATATTTTCCATCAGGGCTGAATTTTAATCGGACGACATTGCTCTGGTGGCCAGAAAGTCTCTCATCAAGAAGTGTAATGTTATTCTTCTGAAAGTCAAATGAATATAAAAGGATATGATTTCCCTCTCGTTCTTGTGCGACTGCAACAATGTTACCTTTCGGGCTAAACGCGATGTCAAAGACTCTGCTTATTCTCAAATCTTCGATCATTTTTCCGCTTTCTGCATTAAAAATTCTACATTGATCGCCTCCAACAGCTATCCATTTGGATGAATTTTCTTCTCCATAAATATCTATTCCATTCACAATCTCTTCACAGGCATCTTGCAGATAATTCAATTCGAATCTTTCATTGAGATTCGGCTTCAACTTATCATAATCTATTAAAATAACACCTTCACCGCTGGTACTGCATGCTATAAGTCTATTGCATTTGCTCCACTTAATCCCCCATGTATAACTGCTTTGAGTATGATGAATGATTTCATGGCTCCAATCGGCAGTATTCCATAATATGATGAATGGGTCAGCACCTCCACTGGCCAGACACTCCCCGTCATGGCTCCAGGCCATTGTGTAAATCTGATTCATTTGAGCAAATTTTGCACCAGACAAATTTGCTTCACTAAAATCAGCATTTATAAGTTTGCAACCACTGAAATCTGTCTCCCTTAAAATTGTTTTATGAAAATTGGCGTTTGAAAGATTGCTCTTGAACAAGTTGGCACCTGAAAGGTTGGTATGAGAAAGGTCTTTATTTATACGTTCTCCTTTTAACCGCAGGGTAGTCAGTGCATTTCCTCCTGCATAATGTATTTTTTCTTCATCGAAGTTTTTTGTATCATCTATTATTTTATTGTATATTCCATTATCATTTACCAAACTCCACATCATTTCAAGAACTGTCGTTGGTAAAGGAAATAGGTCAAAATTTTCAATTTTATTTGGTGTCTCGGATAGCATATTTCCACTTGATCCGGGTGGAGGGGAAGAACCAGTAGTCACTTCGTCAATTTCCAATGCCAATTTATGAGCGACGAAAAATTCCAGAATAGATCGATGTGCAAATTTAAATTTGTTCATCGGGTCACGAACAAGGAGTGTTTGTCCAAGCATATCATGCAACAAAATATCTATTTTGTCGCCTTCAGCGAGGTTCTCGTTAAGGTGTATATTGATGAGTTCAGATATTTTCGTATCTGAATGCAGAAATGTTTTTTGTCCGTTTTTGAACATTTCCCATGCCATTTCCCGTAAAAACAATTCTCTTTTTTCAGGCGGCGTGCAAGAGCGTTTTTTATCATCTACACTTACACCATCAAAATCTCTTTTTAGTTTATTTTGTATTGCATGTAAATAAATATGTGCCAAATCAATAAGTTCATTTGATTCGACTTGGTTTATTGCAATTATAATGAGTTTTGCTATCAAAGGACGTCTTGCCAACTCTTTCAGCTTTGGATCGGAAATAATTTCTTTTTTAATGCTTCCCCCATTTTTAATGTTTTCTTTATTTATCTGAGAATCTAAAACTCGGAATAATTGCTGATCATTCATTCTTTCGAGGTATAAAATGTTAAATTTTTGAGATTTTTCCACTATATCACCTGTAAGTAATTTGTCTTCATAATCAATATCAAGAAAATGTTCCTTCCGGCACGTTATCAGAGCCTTGGAAGCCGGATTCATTTCCATTGGCTTGATAAGCCTTTCAAAATTACTTTTTATAATTTCAGTATTAACTTTGAAATTCATTTCATCAAATCCATCAAGGATAAAAAGTAATCTGCCCATTTTTACAAGTTGTGTCCAATCGCTTTCGAGTATGTCAATACCTTTTTGTTTGCGAAAATCCAAAAACAAACTTGAAATTTCCTTTTTTCGTTGGATGCCCATTTGGTAATCACTGAGATGAATGAGAATAGGAATTCGAGGTCTTGGATTCCCTTTTTCTACCGCTTCTTCATAACGTTGAAGAATTTTTGAAGTATAATGTAATGTAAACCACGTTTTTCCTGTTCCAAATTCGCCCAGTACAAAAGTCTGTCTTTTTTGAGTAGAAATAATCCATTCATCTATATATTTGTCAATATTATCAAAAGTTCTTGGATCGTTCCCTTTTTGACTATAATTTTGGATGGTAGCAGATAATTCGACATAGTCTTCTGCTACCCCAATTTCGTCAAACCGCTTCTTTAGATATTCAAAATATTTACTCCAATCAGCAACACTGTCAATCAGTTCATGAAAGGTGTAAACATCAATATTCTGGTAATTGCATGCTTCATCATAAGCATCGACATGTACCCCTTTGGAACTTACTATTATTCCTTTATCGAGATGTTGGTTGTTTTTTACTTCATCACTTAACTCTCTTACATTTAATGGCCGTATTATATCTGCAAAAGCTCTCACCAAACCTCGTCGCTCAGAAGGTTTGTTTTCATCTGGTATTTTAACTGTCAAATCAGCGTAAATTCCATTCCTTTTGATATTACCATCGACTTTATAGTTTTTTCTACCGTTATACCAGGTTCTCAATTTAGCTGCGAGAGGCAAAGACCCCATCGCAGACTGGATCGTATTTTCCAATTCATAGCTAAGTTCCTGGAAACCAAAAAATGAATCTTTATAAATAATTGTCATAATATGTTTCATACAAATTGTAAAAGACGCATCGACTGCATTTTGAGATACAATCAATAATTTTCTGCCTATTGCATTACAAATTCCTGCAATGTAATAAAAACCACCGGGACTTTGATCGGTAACATCGGCAATTACTAATTGAGCCCGTTTGATTCCATTGAATATCTTTTCATGATAAGCTTCATCGTCATCAATTTCTGGTGATAACTCAATTTTTAATTCGTTCTGCTCTAAAGTTGGCAATATGCATTTTTGAAAAACTACCAACCGGTTTTTCCGGCTATTAGGTATAAAAACAAAGCAAAGATTCGGATCTTGTTTAATATTATCGGCTTGCATTGGATCATAAAACTTCTTGGATACCATTTTGTAGATACCTTCAGCTAAAGCATCGCAATCTATTTCAGATGAGTATTTATTCTCTGTATCGAAGATGGGAATGGTTTTGATAACAATGTTATCATCTAATTTGGAATCCCTATCAGTATTTTTTTCGTATAATAGTTTTGTTTCATCTATTGTAAGGTTTTTGACGTTATCTCTTAAAATTTTTCGGAAAAATTTTTCGGAAAAATTCCTGATTTCCTGCAATTGATCATTTTTATCCTGCAATTCTTGAATCTCTTTTGCTTGCTGTATATATCTTTCATTTTTCTGCTCATAATGTTTTATTTCGCCGTTTTTATCTTGTAAAGCCTCTGATCGTTCATCTATTGTACGCTTTGCAGCATCAAACTTCTGCTTCACATCGTTAAATTCCTGAATTGTATTTGAAAGCTCAATGCCGGTCTTTTTCAGTTTCTCTTCAGCTTGCAAAAGACTGGACAATTTTTTCTGAGTCTTTGCCATCTCATTTTTAGTGTCATCCAGTTCTTTTGCCTTTTGTGCCAGTTTGTTTTCTGTTCTTTTGAAGTTGTCTTCCGCCTGATCCAGTTTGGCCTTTATTTCACTATATTTTTCCGCTGCTATCGGAATCTTTGATTTTGGAAGATAGGTTTTTACCGGGTTGGATTTATCAATCCATTCAGAAAGCTTTTCTATGCTTGAATTGATTTTTTCTTTTAATTCCCTGTCACATCCAACATCTGTGCTATATTGAATCACCCTGTAATTTTTCAAATCAAACGGCAAGTCTTCATAATTTTGAGTGATCATAATGACATTGTTCAGCAAACCATGGGTTAGTCCCAGTTCATATAAAATTTCAGAAGTGTTATTCGTCAAATCAGCGATGACAAGTTTTGCATTGTAGATACGCTCTATAATTTCCGCTATAATATTGCCCTGCCCGGGAATGTTGTGAACAAGGATGCACTCCATATCGTACTTTCGGACGGCTTCTTTGACTGCATATTTATATATTTCATCAAAGCCTTTGCCTGTTGGCATTATGACAAAACAAAAATTCTTCTTTTCTTCCATATTGAATCTCCTTAAAAAATCTGACAGTTTTTTACAGCTTTTTATACCCATTCAATTTTGTAATCATTCTGTAATAATCTAAAACTACAGCCATATTACTCAATTGTATGTGTCTGGAAAATTTCCTTCGTTTTGTTTTTTTGCCTGCATTAACCATTGTGTCAAAGATTATGTGCATAAATACCATCCTCTCTTTTACGCGCCTTTACCACGAAAGTATCCTACGTATTCCCTGAAAAACTTATTCTTGTGTCTTTTAACGATCAATGCCAGAACTCAGCAATATCCCCCGTCAGTTCGTAAAATATCATTCCCAGTTCTGACCGAACTGCCAGAACTTCTCCTGACGGAACACCAAGATTTTTCAAAGTTCGATCTGCATAAATATCATCTTGTTTCAAGCCGGACAGAATCTCGGGTTTCATGGGTTTGCCGCATATGGGGCAGATTGAGCGGCTCTCATCTATGCGGCCCAGGAGTTCTTCGACCGGTTCGCAATGGTCGCACCCCGTGCATTTAAATTCGGCCAGAAAATCCCTTCCCAGTTCCAGAACACAAGGTTTTCCCAAATTCTTTTCCGCTTTGCAAATAAGATCATAAGCCCTTATTCTGTTGGTTCCTGAATCGAGTTCGATCACATCCTGATATTTTTTATGATAAGGACAGTCCGGATCACGGGAAAAGTCTGTTTTATGCATGGACTGTGTCAAGCCATTATATACAATGGCGCTGTTTTCAGGCGTTTCCCATCCGCAGAGAAAGCGCACAACCTCCTGGGTGAGTATTCCTGCGATAACTGCGGTTGTACTCATTGTCGAAGGCTCTATTCGATGTTGTTCTTCACCCGGTCGAAACCCGGTGCATGACCTGCGTTCAAATGCATGTCTGCGATCTTCCCTGGTCAGGGTGCATTCAAAGCAGGGGCCTTTGCCGGGAAAAAACCACCTGACTTCACCGCCCATAGCCCACATGCCGCCATCTAAAAAAGGAACTCCTGCCAGAGCGCTTTTGATTCCTGCATGGGATCGGGCGGCAATGTTGTCAAGACCGCTTATCACCAGATCGCAGTGGCGGTAAAATCCAAGGCCAATGTCAAAAAAGAGATTGCCGTGAATATATCTGATATCGATATCCGGGTTGAGCTTTCCTGCCATATCTGCTGCTGTTTCAGCCTTTGATCTTCCTATATCGGAATTCTGGAAGAGAACTGTTCTGCTCAGGTTTGTAATTTCCACAATATCGAAATCGGCCACCAGGATATGGCCGATGCCGATCATGGCAAGATTTTTTACAATTTCGTTGCCAAGCGCGCCAGCACCTAAAATGATCACCTTTGCATCAGTAAGAGCATTCTGGCTCCATCTGTCGATACGTCGCTGTCGGTCATATCGGTCAACAACAGTCTGTTTCATTTTTCAGGGGCCTTCTCGATTTTAGCAGAGGTTTCAGGGCAAAAATTATTCCCCCGGAACCCGTTCCATTCGTTCCAGCATGTCAGATGCCGGTATATGTCCATGTGAAACCATGTATTGCATTTACCGCAGGGGCAAGCTACCACATGGTCTCCCGGTCTGATCAGGAAACGACACCACGGGCATTTCAGACCGACTTTTTCATCATATTCTTTTACTATCTCGATTTTTTCTTCACCAAATGGTTTCCGGATATTTTCAAGGCCGGAAAGAAACTGAGGACCAATTTCCTCTACACGGGAAAAATCGGAAAGTGGCTGCCGTCTGCTGTCATCATCATCCGGGAATTTTCCGTTCCATTTGTAATAACAGCCCTTTCTGTCAACTTCATTTATGGGATCATGGCTATCGTTTTTGCAATTGCGTTCATTTGCAAAATGACGCTCCCAGCATCTGAGATTGTACTGATCATCATCATGATAGGCTTGAGAGCATTGGGGGCATAATCTTACCTGATCCTGTTCTCTGAATTTGAGTTTGCATGTGGGGCAGTGGCGTGTGTACCACTTAGAATACATGGTTGTGGTTCGAATGGCCAGATCTGGCAGATCCGCGTTTTCGGAATCCTTTGCAGAATCAATTCCTGTTTGAATTTCTCTGGACAGTCTTGTTTTCAGAGAGTTTTTATCTTTATGAGTTTTATCTTTATGAGAAGAATTGAGAGTCATGATTATCTCTTTACCATGTTGAAAATCAGTTCATCTATCAATTCCTGCTGTTTGAAGTTCATCATTTTTTCAAATCCCTTTCTATTGACATGAGCAATTTGTTTTCATCCATTTACGATACACTCAAATAACTTGGTGTGCAATATTGATTCTCTGTGTATTCACTGTGGGTACTGCCGCTCTATGGAAATACATCGAAATCCAATTGTGTCCTGCCTCATATCATCGGGCTTTGCCGTTTTTGCATCGTTTTTTGTGTTGTTTGCAGGCGATGACCAGGAACCGCCCTTCAATATTCTGAGATTGCCATCCTGTGTTGTTGTCCATTCCCAGACGTTACCTGACATATCGTAACATCCTGCCGGGCTGACACCATTAGGATACCTTGTCACCCTGCTGGTTTTTCCGATTCCCGATTCTCTGGTATTGCATTTTTCCGATTCAAAGGTATTACCCCAGGGATATATCCTGCCTTGTGCGCCTCCTGCCGCCCGTTCCCACTGGATTTCTGTCGGAAGCTGTTTTCCTTTCCAGTTTGCATAAGCCTCGGCTTCGTGATAGCAGATGCCGACAATCGGGCAGCCCGGAGAACTCAATTCATCATAATCCCAGAATGCCGGAAGCTTAATATTGTTGTTTTCTTTCCATTGCAAGCCTTCTTCTGACCATAGTTGTCTGTTTTCGTATCCTCCTGCTTCAATGAATGCCTTGTATTGTTCGTTTGTGACCGGATAGATATCGATATGATAATGCTCATCAATCGTTTTTATTGTTTTATCCTCACCAGGAGAAAACTCACCGGATAAAACCTTGACCATGCTCTCCGTATTTACAGCCGGGTTTATCTCATGCTTTTTTTCGACAGTTTCGAGGCTTTTTACCATTCCCGTCAATGTGATCAGTTGGAGAATTTGCTCTTTGGATGTATCAAGATGGATGAGGATATTCACAAGCCCTCTGTTTTGAAGATATACGTGAAGAGATTGAGGAAAGACTTCCGGTGTGAGAAGCTCCTCCGGGATATCCTGCACAGTGCCTGATTCGTTTTCTTCGGCAAGTTTTTCAAGGTTGTCTCTAAGAGTTTGAAACATTGCAGGATTATCGCAGATTTCTTTTTTCAATTCAGGGCTGACACATTCTATAATGCTCCAGTATAGAAGATGTTCGAATTTAATATTGACGTTCCTGTTACTACGGATTCCTTCCATGAGGTTCAGGTTGTTGAAAAAATGCTTCAACTGCCTCGGATTATTCTGTATGGCCGGGATGATCAGAGGTAAGTGAGGAAGCAATTGTCCTTTCATTTCCGGGATTTTTTTGTCGAGATATTCTTCAAAATGTTCGACCGGAATCCTGGGCAGATTGAAATAGACCTGGACGATTTTGTCCATAAATCGAACAGCGTCTTCTTCATAGGTCTTTTTCAAAGCCTTTAAAATAATGTCCTGAGCAGCGCCGATCACAAATATGCATCCTGGCTTGTCCATAAAAAGCTTTATGGTTTCAAGTACCATCGGAATTTTGTCCCTGGGGCATCTGTCAAGATCGTCTATAAAAACCACAAGCGCTCCTTTGGTATCATCCCACTCCTCCAGTACACTGATTTTAGGCCGCCAACTGAGATAATTCCATATGAGCCGTTCAAAAATTTCCTGAAAAGAGTCATAGAAACCGAGCTTTTTCTTGTATTCAGGATCGGTAAATACCTGGGCTATTTCACCCCCGCCCACAAAATTGAGGAGTTTTTCAGAGAGTTTGGATACATTGATTTTTTTTACAAGTTCTTCTATTCGAGCCTTGAATTCAGTGATAAAACCATCTTCTTTCATGGTTTTAAATATCTGCTCTATGAGTCCTGCTAGAATTTCTTCTTCTTTGGCGTATTTCCAGGCTTGAAACCAGACAGTTTTGCATCTGCGTATGGAGTCAGATTCGTCTTTGAATTTTCCCTGATCCAGTATGCCTTTCACGGTCTGCATGAGGGTTGTCTTACCAGAACCCCAGACACCGTAAATGCCGATCACCAGGGGCGTTTTATTTTTTTTGTTTATGATTATGCCTGAAATCGTTCTGGCATATGCGTCAAAACCGAAGAAATCTGTGCCGATTTCCGGTGTGTCACTTATGATGGTAACTGGCCTGATCTCTGTCATAATTTTTCTCCTGTCCATGTCTTGTTCCTGATTTTAGGCTATAATCATTGATTCATCTCTCGGCAGCTTTTTTAAAGCATCTGGCAGCATTTGCGCTGTCGTCTATCATGGCAAAACAGACTCCAGCGCCAAGAAAATCTCCTTTTCCCCTGCATTTTTCCGCCTCCTGCTGAAAGGCTGCCTCCCTGTTTGCAGGATTTTCTTTGTTTGAAGCGCCTGTGGCTTTTTCTGATAATTTCTGAAAAAGTCCTTTCCGGTTTCCTGATTTGCCTTTTTTCTGCGTCGGGCCTGTCCATTTCAAATTCGGAAGCTCGGAGGCAGGCTCGATCTTCAAATCTGACCGCAGTTCTTTTGATTCTGCCACCAGCGCCCGTGAAAGGGGGGAAAAATTCTTTTCCGGCACGTCGAGTCGAAAATCTTTTGTCATGAACGAATATGTGTTTTTTGAAATCCCCATGACTTCGGAAAGAACTGCCCAGGGAAGTTCGGGGGTAAGCCTTGACTGGACAGGAACGAAGAGATTTGTGTCTTTTACACTGCATAAGGGGATACCAAAGGGGATGCCCTCTATGTGGTTTTCACGGCTCATGAGTACAGAGGATTCTTTGCCCTGACACATAAAAAATCTGTGAAAAGGAAGTTCCGGCAGGCAGCGTATGAGGCGGCAGAGCCAGGATGTTTCCCGGTTGTCCAATATAAGCGCTGACGGAAATGGAGACGGGCCGGAAGCGGGTATCAGGCGGACGGGAACTTTCAGGGAAACTCTGGAGCTGTCATTGACCGGTGTTATCTCGTATTCGGCAGCATTGCATGAATCAGTCGATTTTATAAGTTCGTCACCATCAAAGAAAGTAGGGCATGGAATAAGGCACATGTTGGAAAAATCAGGGTTGGAAGTAAATATAAGAAGGCTCTCTTGGGGAAATACATCAGCGATCCGACGGCAGGGATATCGATAGCCGTATTCGACAAGCATTGTCCGGCCTTCTTCGATTTCCGACTCCTGAAGTACGGCACACCAAGGCAGTCCTGCAAGCCAGGTCAGCATAAATCCGGGTATGATTGATCCGATTGGAGCGTCATGCCGGGGGAAAATTTTGAACAGAACGAGGGTCGATTTTTCAGGTGTACAGAAACGGGCCACATCATAGAGGAAGTCATGGTTTCGGAAATATTCTGCGAGCATGGAGTAAAGGGCGGGCCGGCAGAGTGCGTAAATTGTTTCCGGAATTTCGGTTCCCCGTTCGGGCCGGGGAGAAAAGCTCAGAAGAAGTTTATCCAATGGTTTTTCAGCCAGGCTTTTTTCCTGTATTACATGAGTTCCGTCGATATCTATAAGGAATATATCTTTGCTATCGGGAATATCCACATTGTCTGCATCATAACCTCCGGGTGCGTTCCCATCCCGATATCGGATAAAGATCCGCTCCTTTCCGATATAAAAAAGGCCGTCACTGAGTTCCGCTGCTGCAAGTGCAGTGTCATAAAACCGGGAAAGATCATCTGTCGAAGGATTATTTGGATTTATGCGGATGATGATACCATTTTTCTCTGCTGAAAAGACCGTGACAAGGCCAGCAAGGCTTGTTTCTCTGTTCAGACAGGAGATCACTCTTATCAGGCGGCCGGAAATATTTCCTGTCTCATCCTTTTTATCTGTCTGTCTTAACCAGATGATCCCTACGGGCGCTATAAGGATGTTGCGTTTGTCTGTCTGCAAACCCGGAAATGCCGGTTTAGCATTGCCATCTTTGGGTTCAGCCTTATAGTCCGGAGGCTTTTTTTCACCACCTCCGCTTTTTGACGGGGCGGCGGCAGGAGTTTTGTCTGTTATCCGATGGAATTTTATTCTCGGTTTATGCTTACTGCAATAATCTTTTCCGGGTACTGTCCGGTTGCTGCACTGCTTTCCTGTATCAAGAGTCGTTTTACATTGTCCCATAGCTAGATCCTCGGATTATAATTTTTTATCACGGAGATGTTCTCCGGATTTCCATTTTTTTATGCCCGTTTATTTTTTGTCGCTAGCAGGGGGCACGCCCCCTGCACCCCCATAATTGTCAAATAATTCAAATGATCAAATGATCCACATTGTCAGGCGCGACATACTCGCACGTAACTACTGTAGTTGAGACTGCTCCAGCCAACACTGCCGTCGTTAAAGTGAACGCCCCACGCACCGCCACCAACTCGCTTATCTGAAGTCCAGTTCCAGTACCACCCCTCTGCACAATCAAAAATCGGATCTATGTAAAGATTGTTCTCTGAATTTTTCTCAGGTTCAAGCAAAGATGCCAGTTCATCCACTGTGGGCAGACGCCAGTCTTCATATTCTGCAAAATGATCCTGATTCAGTTTTTTTACATAAGCATTGGCTTCTTCATATGGCATTTCGTTTTTCGAGTCTGATTTCTGCCACATAATGCCGGTTGTATGATCCAGAACAATTTCACCAAGAACCTCAAATTCGTTTTTGACATATTCAAGCGGTCTCCGTGGATATTTTGGGGCAATATTAAAAACTTCTGAAGATTCATCATCTGAAACCGTAATTGCTTCACTTCTCAATGGAACAAGCGGAGGCTCAGGCACAATATCATCATCTTCCGGCAGACTCCATTCAGCAATACGGTTTTCGAGATCAGCAGCAAGGAGCCGGTTTTTCTGTATCAACTCCAGATAAGTTACAGCGGTTTTCAAGCGTTCCTGATTATGTTCTTCTCCAAAACATGCCAGAGATTTTTCATATCCTGCCTGAACCAAATCGTACCTGTCCAAAGCCCTGCCGTAGATTCCCAGAGCTTCCCAGCATCGACCAGAAGCCAGAGAAGAGCTGTGGCCATGATCATCATCTTTATCTTCTCTTTCGATAATCTTTCTTGCCTTACAATACATATCCCGTGCGGCCTGCAAATCGATTTTCATCATTTTCAGACATGCGGATATGCCAAGCATGGCAGAAACCTGCTTTTCCTGTGTCTCTTCGGAAATTTCATCCATCCACCGCTGAAAGCAGTTCAAGGCTTCCGGATATCGTTTTTCGGATAATAACAATGGAGCAGCTCTGGCATGATCATCAAGTTTCAGGTAAATTTCAACAGCATGATTGAATTCATGCGCTTTGACCCGGCATTCGGCAGCTTCGTGCAGCTCCCCGCATTTTTCAAAATGAAATGCAGCTCTGCGGTAAAGCTCTCTGGAGAGCCATTTGCCTGGTATGCCTGATTCGATCAATTCCTGAACTGTCATTTTTTTTCCTGTTGTTGTCTGAAATCGAGTTTGAACCTTGATTTAAGGATTGAAGGATTACCATGATTTGTCTTCAACGACAAGTTTTGGTTTTGAACCGCAGATAATCATGATGGATATGATGAGCATGATAGGCGGTATTTTATGTTGAATGTGGTCAATTTACAATTGGTGATTACCTGGAAACATCATGGGCATCAATATCATCATGATTATCTGCGGTTCAAAAAACAGATCCTGAACTGCCATTTTTTTCCTGTGTTCCTTATTTTACAGGCATAAAATGAAAGTGCCTGATAAACTCTGTTTCGATGATCAGCGGATTACCAGAATCGAACTGCAACCGGAAAACCCGGAATCCGAGTCTGTTGTTTGCTGTGAAGGTATATACTGATCAGATATTCTGCGTTCAGCAAGGCGATTTAAATAATGTCCGGTCTGTTTTATCACAGCAACGGGCAAATTCATTTTTAAAGCCATGTCAACAAAACGATCCAATCCTTTGATGCCAATACCGCATCTGAGCCTGAAACCGTGTTTACTCTCTATCCTTTTGAGTTTCAAGTATTGTATCGCTCTGGCAGCCTGTATTTCATAAAATTCATAAAAGCAGCCCACCTGAAAGAATATCAGAAATTGCTGAAATTGTTTCTGAAAATAGCGATACTGAAACCGCAGCGCATTGAATCCCGAAGGCGGGCAATAGATTCTTTTAAGCTTAAATTTATGCATAAAAAAATAGTGACCCAGCCATGAATGCCGTTCAAATATTTTATTGGTCAGATTGTGTGTATTGGCATGTTTAAAATGGGCCAGATAAGAATTCAGGCATGCAAACAGTGTTTCCAGGATATCATAATTATAATTGATTCTCTGGATACGCCCATCGCTGCTTATCAACTCTTTTGAAAAAGATATCAGTCTTTTTTGCAGGTTGTTGACCACCCTGTTTCGGCAAAGAATGTACCCTGGACGAACGACATACCCTAAAAAATCTATTCCGTTTGTTATAGGGCGGATTTTTGTTCTTGAATGGTTCAGCTCCAGCTTCAATTTTTTATCAAGGAACTTTTCAATTATCTTTTTCCAGGATAGAAGTTGTTTTTCATCAGTATTCAGCAGTATGAAGTCATCCACATAGCGCATGTAAAAACTGCATTTCAGTTCATGCTTTACCATCTGATCAAGACAGTTTAAATAAACATTTGCCATGAATTGACTGGTCAGATTACCGATAGGCAGCCCCTTTTCATTTTCATTTCCAAAAAGGGATTTCTGTACAGGTATCCTGTTCAAAAGCTTTCTGGATGATTTGAGCTGGTAATTTTTGGTTGGATCATGGAAAATTATCGTTTTTGCCAGCCACAGGATTTCCTGGTCAGGGCAGCGGGTTTTGACGATATCATACAGGATATCTTTATCGATCGACATGAAAAAATTTTTTATATCGAGCTGCATGAAAAATGCCTGTTGAGATCCGTTTTTTGTGATTTTTCGTGTGAATTTTTTTAATTTTTCAATGGCAAGATGTATGCCTTTTTTCCGTCTGGAGGCATAACTGTCAAAGATAAACGCAGGTTCCCATATGGGTTCAAGATAACTCACAACCAGATGATGGGAGATTCGATCTTTGAAATCTGCTGCGAATATTTCTCTCAGCTTGGGTTTTCGGGCAACAAAGCAGTCAGAACGTAAGGGGTGGTAAGTTTTTCCCGTCAATTCGAGGTGCAGGTTGTGAATGTTCTCTTCTGCGTCGATTTCGAATTGTAATGCATCGGACTTATTCCGTTTGTTTTTCCTGCAATCGATATAAGCCCTGTAAATATTTTCAAAAGTGAATTGAGACATTATCATTATCAGGCGCGACATACTCGCACGTAATTATTGTTGTTGAGATTGTTCCAGTTAACATTGCCGTTGTTAAAGTTAACGTTCCACGCACCGCCACCAACTCGCTTATCCCTTCACTTATTCCCAGAAAAAGGGATCACCGGCCGCCAATCCACAATGTCATGGTATGACAGCCTGATTCATAATGCCCGGTAAGGCGGAAAGGATGCACAATGATTATGTTGGCACACTCCGGATTGATTTCAAGCAAGTCCGAATTCTGGCCATGTCCTTATTTACGGGAAAAACTCTTTATCCACCCCTCGTTCTGTTTACTTATATCAATAACAAGATTGATTGCAACCTGAAATGAATCAAAATTGTTAAATGCTTTCAATTCCTTGCATAGCCGGATCGTGAGCTTCAACTGTTCAAGAAGCGCCCTCAACTCAAGCAGTTTGTCCATCTTATCCCTGTTGTTATTGGCCTCGACAATCAGTTTTACGGCAAGTCTGGAATATTCTCTCAGTTCTGTTCCAAGAGTGTATTTATTGTAACGGCTGAAGCCTCGAACAATTTTTTCGAAATACAGATTCAGATCAAATGCTTTTTTATATATGGGAAGATGCTCATATCTTGCCATGGAAATAACTCCTTAAATTTTTTTTGTCGCTAGCAGGGGGCACGCCCCCTGCACCCCCATAATTGTCAAATAATTCAAATGACCAAATAACCCACATTGTCAGGCGCGACATACTCGCACGAAATCAGTGGTGCTTGAGATAGTGCCAGCCAACATTGCCGAGGTTAAAGCCAACGTACCACGCACCGCCACCAACTCGCTTATCGGAAGTCCAGTTCCAGTACCACCCTTCTGAACAATCAAAGATCGGATCAATGTAAAGGCCCGCCGAATTTTGTTCAGGCTCGATCAGGGAAACCAGTTCATCCACTGTGGGCAGATGCCAGTCATTGCAGCCTTCAAAATGATCATGATTCAGTTGGCTGACATAAGCCTCTGCTTCTTCATATGTCATTTCATTTCCCGAGTCAGATTTCTGCCATGTCAGGCCGGTTTCACGGTCAAAAATAATGTCTCCCCTGTCTTCAAAGTCGTTTTTCATATGTTCGACAGGTTTCAACTGAGTCCAGTTCTCTGTTTTTCTGATCAGCTTCAAACCGAAAACCTCTGCTGCATCATCATCGGATACAGTCAAAAATTCGCTCCGTAAAAGGGGATCAGCTTTCTTTTTTTCGATGGCTGCTGCTCTTTTTCGTGCCACAGTGAAATCGACACGCGGAGGTTTTCGATCTTTCCACATGGATTCAGTATGTACAATGTGGTATCGATGAAATTGCCGGGCTGCCACAGGCGGGGTTCCGTTGAGTTTTGATCTGCCGTATCCGCATTGAATGAACCAGATCTGCTGCCCGGCCTGTTTTTTTAAATTTCTGTAGAGTTTTTGATGCAGATCCCAGTCATCTGCATCCCAGAACTCGTTTACCACCCAGAAAACCTGTACACTTCTGTATTCTTCTTTCCATGAGCGAAGAAGTTCGGAAACATTGTTCAAAATCTTTTCCGGCAGGCTCCATCCTTTGTCCTGATAATACAATATACGATGCACATCTTTTGGTTTGTTCATGCCCGCTGGCGGAGTCAGGAGATTGCCTGCAAAACTCTGCAACACTTCGTAGCCCCGGCTCTGCATGGCCTGAGCAAGTGCGAGAGTAAGGGCCTGGGCCATGACGTTGAAATCTCCGAGCATTTCCATACCGGACTGGGTGACAATATATGCAAGCGCTTTCTGCCTCTCCCGCTCGCCTTCTCTGCCATAGTAAAGAGCCTCGTTGTTCAGCAGGCGGTGAAACAGAATATCATCCGGGCAGGCCAGTTCAGTGGGTATGATGCTGTCGAGGCTGCCCTTGCGGGTCAAGCCTTCATATCCGCCCATTGCGTAGGTCTGAGTTCCTCCGGCACGGGTTGTCTGGCTGATTCTGGGCAGCAGACTCATGACCTGGGACATGGCAAGGCGCACTGACGGCGGAAGATTGAGCAGGCTGAACAGGTCAAGCATGTCCTCTGGATCAGGCGCTCCGGCAAAACGAGGCCCGTAGCGGTGGAGAAATCGAAGTTCATCTTCATCCAGATTACGCAGATTTTTCGCTATATCGGTCATGGCTTCTTCAGGTAAAAGCTCTGACAATACCGGACGATCTTCCGGCAAGGTTTCCCTCCATATACCGGCAGGGTCAGCACGATCCATTTTGACACCAAGCCGACGGGCAAAATCCGCTCCATTGTTTCCTCCCGGAATAGCGTATAGCCCCGGAAATTTCACATCGTTCAACAGTTTGGCTATTATCACACCTGCCACAGAGTCGGATATATTCCATGCGCTTATCTGGCACAGCAGTGCATATCCGGCCATTCGATCCAGAAACACGGAATAGGCGGATGTGTCGATATCATCCGGCAGATGGTCAGGACGAGATATCCGAAGCCGCTGGCGGGGCATGGTCAGGAGTGTGCCAAGATCCTGAATTAGAAACAGGGGTACACAATATCCTAAAGCTCCTATTCCTCGAAGCCATGCAGCCGGACGCGAAGGAGAAGGGGGCTTGACATGGCTCAAAGAGAGCGTACGCAGATGAGTTTCAGATTGTTTATTGATTTGTGCTGTTGTCATAATGATGTCCTATACCATGTTCGGCAAAAAAAATAAAAAATATCCCTGAATCCATTTTTGTCGCTAGCAGGGGGCACGCCCCCTGCACCCCCATAATTATCAAATAATTCAAATGACCAAATGATCCACATTGTCAGGCGCGACATACTCGCACGTAACCAGCGTTGAGGAGAGTGCTCCAGCTAACACCGCCGAGGTTAAAGTCAACGCCCCACGCACCGCCACCAACTCGCTTATCTGAGGTCCAGTACCAGGGAAATACATTTGCACAATCAAAAATCGGATCAATGTAAAGATCATTCTCTGAATTTTTCTCAGGTTCAAGCAGAGATGCCAGTTCATCAACTGTGGGCAGACGCCAGTCATCATAATCGGCAAAATGATCCTGGTTCAATTTTTTTACATAAGCTTCAGCAGATTCATATGTTATCCAATCTTTCGAGCCTGATTGCTGCCACATGATACCGGTTGTATGATCCAGAATAATTTCACCAAGATCCTCAAACTCATTCTGTATATAATCCAGTGGCTTACGATTATTACCCAACTTAAAAACTTTTCTGAACTCATCATCTGAAACCGTAAGCGTCGTACTTCTCAATTGAACCAGCGGAGGCACAGGCACAATATCATCATCTTCCGGCAAACTCCATTCAGCAATACGATTTTCGAGATCGGCAGCAAGGAGCCGGTTTTTTTTTATCAACTCCAGATACGTTACAGCGGTTTTCAAGCGCTCATGATTATGTTCTTCTCCAAAACATGCCAGAGATTTTTCATATCCTGCCTGAATCAGATCGTACCGCTCCAAAGCCCTGCCGTAGATTCCCAGAGCCTCCCAGCATCGGCCTGAAGCCAGAGAAGAGCTGTGGCCATGATCATCATCGTCTTCTCTTTCGATAATCTTTCTTGCCTTACAATACATATCCCGTGCGGCCTGCAAATCGATTTTCATCATCTTCAGACATGCGGATATGCCAAGCATGGCAGAAACCTGATTTTCCGAAGTTTTTTCGGAAATTTCATTCATCCACCGCTGAAAGCAGTTCAAGGCTTCTGGATATCGTTTTTCGGATAATAACAATGGAGCGGCTCTGGCATGATCATCAAGTTTCAGGTAAATTTCTACTGCATGACTGAATTCATGCGCTTTTACCCGGCATCCGGCAGCTTCGTGCAGTTCCCCGCATTTTTCAAAATGGAATGCAGCTCTGCGGTAAAGCTCTCTGGAGAGCCATTTTTCTGGTATTCCTGATTCGATCAATTCCTGAACTGTCATTTTTTTCCTGTGTTCCTTATTTCATTGGCTGAAATCAAGTTTGGACCTTGTTGGGTTTCATTCATCAACCCAACCTATGAATTCTCTCCTTCTTTCGTAAAAATCGGAATTTTGTAATTGCCGCCGTATTCTCTGAAAATAGAGTTTATGCCCTCATGGTCAGAGCAATATATATCCTCTCTGGATTTGACATATTCGATGACCTCTTCGGTAAACCCGCCGGTGGACACAATCCACATTTGAATTTCTGGAATGGCTCGTTCAGTCTCTTCGCATTCCTGTTTCAGAGCTTCTGCTGCACTTTCCAGTTTTTCTACCTGCCTGATTCCCATTTTGGCCCTGGTATATTTACATTCGCAGAGCCAGACTCTTTCTTTCATCAGTTCGCTTCCATATACATCAATTTGAAAAGACCTGGTTTTCGCCCCTTTTACGTAACGGGAATCAATGAATTGAAACAACGGCATTTCGATACTGCCTGTTTTTCCGAAAAATTTTCCGGCAAGTATTTCACAGTTGAATTTCATCATCGTAACCTGCACTACAATTTCAAGGAACTTGCCCTTTAAAGTATTAAAAAGGTTCTGCTGACTAAGGTCAATGTCGTCTATTCCCGTAATATCCTTTTCATAGACAAATTTAATGTACCTCATCAGGCAGATATCGTTGAAGGTATAAAATCTTGCAGCATTTCGATAGACCAGATCTGCCTGATAGAGTTTTTCGATTTTTGCTTCAACTGCTTTTTTTGTAACTTGAAGTTTTTCGGCAATCTCTTTGATCTCAACCGGTCGATTGTTATACATAGTAAAATAATAGATGATTTTTTTACCCAGGGCATCATCTTCGTCCGCATTGATAATCCTGCGGTTGTCGTGAAAATGAGTCTGCCAGAAACCGTAAATTTTTCCCTGCTCGATTTCGTATTTAATTATTCTGTCAATGGAAGCTTTGTCGTCAAATTTTTTGCTGTCACATTTTGACATCACCAGGCAATACAGATAATAAGGGTGACCACCTGTCTGAGCGCTGGCGTACAGAGCATTCTTTGAGCTTATTGGCCTGTCATAATTGGCAGGAGTATAAATATCGAGCAGGCTGTGGAGCAGGGCAGCGCCATCCGGGACGGAAAATGGTTTTAAATATGTAAATCCGAATCTTCCCCCCAGAGGCCCGCCCATGACCGTTCTGAATATCAATGTCACTGATGATCCGCATACAAGCATGGGAGCTTTTTTGCTTTGGGCCTGCCTGCCATATGATGCAGTCAGATTAGTGCCTAATGCATAAGGATTTTTAAGGCGTTTTTTTCTAAGACGTTCCAGTTCACTTTTATCCACATCGTGAACATAAAATTTCATATCCTGGAATTCATCAATGATGACTGCTACCCTGATCCCGGAATATGAAGCCAGTCGTTCAGGAACGGTAACAAAACCATCCCACTGATTTATTATGTCATCATAGTTGTCATAATTGTATAGAAAATCTTCGATATTAGCTTTTGCAAGATCTACCGCTTTGTGATCCGACTGATATTTCAATAATTGCTCAAGTCTTGTTCGACTGCTGTAAAGCACTGGATCTTGATGACAATATGCAATATATTGTCTAAAAAAAGTGGTGGCATATTCCAACAAAAAATCCCGTAAAGTTTTTTCTTCCTGTTTCATACGAAAATAAAAGGGGGCCACCCGGTATTCCGGTTTGAAGAACACTGTGTTCACCAGCCTGTCCAGCAGAACTGTTTTTCCCATACGTCGCGGTGCCAGAATAGCCGTACTTGGGGATGCCATGCGCTGGATATTTTTGACCCACATATCCAGTTCCCGCAGGATTTCCACCCGATCCGTAAATTCTTCGTATTCCACCATTTCTTCCACAGGCAGTATTTTTTCATCATGCATTATCATTTTCTCCATTTCTGGTTTGAGTCGGGTATATTTTCCGATCATAAGTACCGTCATTGCAAGTTTTTTTTTTCAGGCATTTATATTTGTGCTGAGAATCTACTGAAAATTTTTGTTATTTATCTGCCTTGTCAGTCAATCATTTACTTGTCATAGTCACAACTCCGTCCCAGTTATCGGACACTCCCTGTGACATGCATTTTTCCGACCGTTTCAGATAAAGATCAGCAGTTTTATCATCAGGGTGTACCGCAAGAACTTTTGCAAAACAGAGCAGAGCTTCGGGAAATTCTTTTGCAAAATAATACTTCTGTCCTTTTTCAAAATCAGGCTTTGTTTTCATTTTCAACTCGATAATTTGAGCAGAATCACCGTCGCAGACTTCAAAAACAGAAATGGCATTTTTTCTTCCTTTGACTATTACGCTGTCGATAAAACGAATGCTGTATTTATCTTTGTCTTCCAGGTGTTCAAGAGTTTCCCCGCTGATGAGCAGATTCACACCGTAGAACTTGGTCAGGCCTTCAATGCGGGATGTAAGGTTGACATTATCCGACAACGCATCACCCTGCATACGGGCAGATTCTCCGATCATGCCTACCATCATATGCCCTATATGCACCCCGATTCCTATCCGTATTGGCTGATATCCGTCTTTTTGACGTTTAATATTGTATGTAGTCACCTGCTCAAGCTTGTCTATGGCAGACATAACAGCATCATCTGCACTGTTGGGGAAAACTGCCATCATACCGTCTCCCAGATATTTGACGATAAAACCGTTATGATTTCTAATAGGAGGACCGACATGTTTCAGATAAGCGTTGACAAAATCGAAATTTTCCTGGGGTGTCATGCCCTCGGATATGCTGGTAAAAGATCGAATATCCGAAAACATAATCGCCATTTCTTTGCTGATATGATCACCTAAGTTTACATCTAAGATACTCTCTTTTTTAAGAAATCTCAGATATTCATAAGGAACGAACCTGCTGTATGATGAATTTATCTTCAACAGGTTCAAGTGGGTTTTTATCCGGGCTAAAAGTTCGTGTTTTGAAAGCGGTTTTGCAAGATAATCGTTTGCACCGCAGGTAAAACCTTCCACAAGGTCGGATACCTGATTTTTTGCAGTCAGCATGAGAATCGGCAGTTCACTGGGAAGAAACTTTTCGCGGATTTTTTGAGCGACCTCATATCCGGACATTTTGGGCATCATAATATCAAGCAGCACAAGATCGAATTTTTCTCCGGCTTCCATAGCAGCTATCTCTTTTAATGCACATGCTCCGTTCAATGCCTGGGTGACGTTGTAATTATCTAATGTAAGATGGTTTGCCAGCACCTGCTGGTTGATCTGTTCATCGTCAACCACAAGAATTTTGAATTTTTTGCCAGGCGTTGTCATATCTTCTGTCATAGAGATGATATTTTCGGCATCCATTAATTCTTCGGCATCTTTGACCCTCGTTATTTCCTGATCTGGCGGTTTTTGTCCTGCGATTTCAGGTTGTTGCTTTATCTCATGTCCCGGAATTTCTTTTGAAACAGGGAGGGTAAAGATGAAATTCGATCCTTTTTCAATTTCGGATTCTACCCTGATCGTTCCCCCGTGAAGTTCCACGAATTGTCTGGTGACAGCCAGTCCAAGCCCTGTTCCGCCATATTCTCTGGCTGTGGAGGCATCAACCTGCTCGAATGATTTAAAGACTTTTTTGAGCTTGTCTTTCGGAATACCAATACCCGTGTCTTTGACGGAAACGGCTATCATTTTATCCTGCTTTTCTGCAGAAACAGTCACCTCTCCAGATTCTGTGAACTTTATGGCGTTTCCCACCAGGTTATGAAAGATCTGTTGAAGCCGGTCTTCGTCGCCTGTCACAAAGGGAATATCCTGGCCTATTTCATTTTTCAGAACTATGGGTTTTCCTGCAAGCAGTGTGCTGCTCAGAGAGAGGACGACATCTGTTATTATCCTGATACTGACTGGTTTTTTCCTGATCATCAGATCATGGGATTTCATTTTTGAAAAATCGAGTATATCGTTGACCAGATTTGCAAGGCGTCTTCCTGAAGACTCTATCAAAGAAAGATTTTTGCGCCCGGTTACTGTCAAAGGCCCTGCAATGCCGTCAAGCAGAGATTCGGCAATTCCTATAATTCCGTTCAAAGGGGTTTTAAGCTCGTGTGATGTATTAGCAAGGAAATCATCTTTCAGCTTGTCAACTCTTACAAGTCGTTCATTTATGACCCGTTCCCGTTCGAGTTTTTTTGCCTGAATCCGCATATAGAATGCTATGACAGAGCCAATAAAAAAAGCATAAATGCAGTATGCCCACCACGTTTTCCAGAAAGGGGGGAGTACCTTTATTTTTACTCGGGCCATGACAGGACTCCAGGAACCATCAAAATTCTGGATTTTCATCTTGAAAGTGTACTTACCCGCACCCATATTCATATAAGTTCGTGTGGTTTGCCCTTCCATATCTCTCCAGTTTTTATCGAATCCTTCCATGAAAGTGAGAATCTTTTTCTGTTCTATTCGAAAATCAAGCGAAGAATAACGAAATCGTATGGTATTCTGGTTATAGCTGAATATGTACAGGCCATCTCTGGCGGGGGCTGCGATTCTTTCATAGACTTTTCCTTCTTTTGTGATTTCCGGGTTTGAAACTGTGTCGATTCTTATGTCCAGATCAAAATGCACCGGGTTTAAAACCGTAAGACCGCCTCCCGTGCCGATCAGAACATTACCTTTTTTATCTACACTCAGGGAATAAACGATCATATTGAGCAGGCCATCGTCATAGGTATAAGTTTTTATAACTTTTTCATTTTCGATATGAGTCAGGCCCATACCGTCATGTCCTACCCGGATACTTCCTTTTTTATCCCTTGTTATACATCTTGGCAGGGGGGGGATATCTTTATCTGCTATAAAAGTTTTTACTACTTTATAATCTGAAATTCTGTTGACACCGCCATCAGGGCATGCAGTCCATAGATTACTGCCATCTTTTACAATACTTCTGACTCTGTTTCCGGCAAGACCGTCTGTTTTTGTTAAATGTTTCAAAATTTTCATGTTATTGCTGTCAATAACAATCAGCCCGCTTGTTTTGGTTCCTGCTGCAATATTACCTCTGTCATCTGTTGCAAGAGCTTCGATTCGTGTTTGAAGTAATTCGTTGTCAAAGGTCTTTATAACTGCATTGTTCCAGATGACAGCGAGGCTGTTTTCCGTACCGACCCAGATTTTTCCTGCATTATCCGAACTCAAAGACCATATTTTATTGTGGGGCAGGCCATCATCAACGGTATAAGTTTTTATTATCGTATCGTTTTTTATCAATGTCAGGCCATTGGTCGATCCTGCCCATATTTCGTCCGGGCCGCTGCTGACTAAAGCTTTGATATTCTCGACAGGCAGTCCGTCAGCTATGCTGTATCTTTTCAGCATTTTTTGACCGTCAAAAATTCGGAGTCCATCGGGATGTCCCAGCCATATGCGCCCCTTACGGTCAATTGCCTGGGCGTAAACTTTACTTGTTGGAAAAGATTCGATTATTTTATTTTTAATCCATTTACTGACTCCTCCTGATGTTCCAACCCATATATTCCCCTGACTGTCCTCAAAGGTTACGTTTACATAGTTGCTTTGAAGATTGCTTTTGGTTGTATAAATTGTCTTCTTCTTTCCTTTTTTATAGCAAAGCAGGCCGACAGAGCTGCCGAGCCAGATATTGCCGGCTTTATCCGTGAAGGAACTATGCAGATAGCCAGTTATGGAAGGTTCTTTATGTATTATTTTGCCATCTGCTATCCTCATCTGGTTGAGCGAGCCGTTCTCATCGGTAATCCATAAAGTTTTTCCATCTACTGCTATTTCATTGATCGAATTGCTGGTTAAACCATCTTTGGTGGTATATCGTTTTTCGATTTTACCGTTGATCAGTTTATAGATTCCGGAAGAGATTGTTCCCAGCCAGATATTATCGAATCTGTCTTTTGCAATCTTGAACGCATCTGATTTAATACCATCTTTTTTGCCATATTCTTTTACGATGCGATCATTTTTGATTTTCACCAGGTATTTATCGAATACGTACCATAAATTTTTATTTTCATCTTCGATTCCAGAAACTTCGACGTATTTTCCTTTCCCCAGGACTTTTTCGACTTTGCCATTTATGATTTTATTAAGGCCATTGGGAGTTCCTGCCCAGAAAACTCCACTGCTGTCCACAAAAAGGGAAAGGACTGTGTTTGAAGACAGCCCGTCTTTTTTAGATATTGTCTGGTAAAACCTGGAGCCGTTGTATTTCCATATGCCATTATTAGTTGCAACCCATAGATATCCTTTATTATCCTGATAGATATCCGTTATATCTTTTGCTGTCAGCCCTTCATTTTTTCCGTAGGAGATAAAATGAAGATCGTTGATATTTCCTGCTTTCAGGCTGCTGGAAAATATGAGTGTAAAAAGAATAAAAACAGATAAGAGCATTTTGTATTTCATTTATAACTCCTCAAATTTACTGATTGTCCAGCTTGAAAAAAGAACGAATTTTATCAAGAAGCTGGGAATAAGACGAGTCGTTTTCTATATCGAGCATGTCCCCGACATTTTTTTTAGCATCTGTTTCCATTTGTCTTGCAATCAGTATTCTGCTGAGATGTTCTGCCATTTCAGGATGTTCTTCCATAAACGGAGCGATATCTGATTTTGTGATCTCAAAAAGAGAGGCTGGTGTGATTGAAACAAGAGTTGCTGTTCTTGACTCGCCTGTCATAAGGGCCATTTCTCCTACTATATCACCTGCCGATCTGCGGGCAACTTCGACTTCTTTATCTTCATCTGATGTATCAAATTTTACCATAACTCCAAGAACTCCTTCAACAATGATGAATAAGGAGTCTCCGATAGCTCCCTGATGCATTATAGTAGAACCGGCTGGAAAATGTTGAAATTTCATACGTTTGACCAGATTCTCTTTTAAATCATCAGGGAAAGGATTGAATATATCTATTTCATTCAGAAGTGAGATTGGGTTTTTTGCATATGTCAGCTTTGTCCCGGTTTTTCCAGTAACTCTGTAATCAGATTTTTTTATTGAAAATTCAATTCCGGCTGCCTCTAACTGCATCCATATCTGTTTCCACATGGATTCGATGAAAACGAATCTTTGTGCATAATTTTCGTAGTATGGAGTAATGGAATACATGGCAGACCATTCGTTGATGCCTGTAAATCGAATAACCGGTTCTGGAGAATTTAGAACTCCTCTGGCGGCCAGAACAGCATCTGTCATGATTTTTTTCACCCGAGCAGGAGGGTGTGCGGAATTGACATAGACGTTTGCAGTCAATGAAAAAATTTGATCAGGATAGTAATAATTATGGATGACAGTTTCTGACGCAGTGCTGTTTGGAATGCTGCAAATACTATCATCTGATGTTTTTATTCTGGTCGTTCGCCAGTTTACATCTATGACTCTGCCTTCCGTATTATTGCCGAATTTGACCATGTCGCCGACTCGGAAAGGACGTTCGATATTTAACGCTATTCCTGAAAAAATATTTGAA
Organism: Desulfobacterales bacterium HSG16; assembly: GCA_030377965.1. Taxonomy (GTDB): domain Bacteria; phylum Desulfobacterota; class Desulfobacteria; order Desulfobacterales; family HSG16; genus JAUCGE01. Next base: position 37,010 of record JAUCGE010000007.1, on the reverse strand, counting down.
ATATTTATTTTGACTGCAAGCCCTATGATCATGGCAAGCATTCCGGAAGTTGCCAGCAGACCGGTTAACTGTTGTTCGAATACAAAAGCAAAGATACCGCATAAGGTTGCAAAGTAAATCAAAAAACAAGTCATAAGACGCACGAGATTCGAGATGTTATTTCCTGTTTTTTTCTCCAGAGGAATCCAGGCAAAGCGCTCAATGCCTATATGAATGATTACAGCAGGTATGATCCACCATAAGATATCGAATATACCGATCATAATTTTCATTGAGTACATACTTATTTCACCGTAAAAATGGTTCAGAAAGAAATGTTCGGAAAACATCAGTGAGATCAATGTCAGGATTACCTGAAAAAAATAATTTATGCCCAGGAAGCGCTCAAGATCGTATATTCTCGTTATAATACAGCTTATAATCAGCAAAATGCAGCTTATAATCAAGATATGCCTGGCATGGGCTGCAGGAATCAGGTGAGACAGAAAAAATTCGTCTTGATTTATTATCACGCCTAAATTGAATCGTGAAAAATCGATTACTCCGTTTTTCAAATCGAGGTATTTCGGGTTTCCCTGTATAAATTTTTCAGCAGTGTCCTGAAACAGCAGTGTCTGATCAATATTCCACCCCTGAACAGATTTGAATACATGGTCATTTTCCAGTTTTTCAGCAAATGATGTACCTGAAGCCAGGCCCATACCCAGAAAATCGATGACATAGATCAGGTTGTTGCGTGTCAGACTTCTATGATAAAAGCTGATTCCGAGAACATGCTGGCCGAATTTCGTGTGAATATCAAGGAAGTCGGCTTTGAATCGTGCCGTTATATCATACCGTCTATAGGTAAAAGTGTCGTCGATCTTTTGAAATGAGGGTTTTTTCAATCGAATGGGTTCAAGTGCATTGAGAAATTCGATGTCGTCTGCTTTAAAACCTCCCTGGTAGCGAAACCAGAGGGAAAAATCGAGATTGCAGGTTAAATCAGTTACATTAAATTTGCTGATTTCGTTAATCTTGATGCCTGTATATACGATATTGGTTTTATGCATATATTTATTACGAACAGAAATTATCCGGCCTGTTTCGATTTCTTCATCGAATTTTGTAATTCTGCTGAATTCGTCTACCGGTTGCAGTTGTGTCAGTGCCGAAACAAACTGCTGGTTCTGAAAAAAACCCATAGAAACCTGTTTGACGACATTGCCCTGTTCATCGAAATATACATTTTCGGTAATTCCATCCACTGATTTCTCAGCGCTGTTCAGCCCGGCCAATGCGTCTCTGATTTTTCGGCGATCATCTGTCACATATGGTTTATCTCCACTTATCTGTGCTGTTTCCAGTGCTTTTACTGCGACTAAAGCTGCTTCATAGTAAGAGGCTGCGATCCATCCTGGTCCCTGCTTGTATTTTTTTGTCATTTTTTCTCTGAACCGGTAGGCTTTTTCGCTCGCTATATCGAATATGACAGGAGATGCTGCATAAATGTCATCTGAGAAATAGCCGGGATATGCCTTTTCTTCCGGATAGTTATTAAACATCATGGCAAAAACATTATCTCCGAGAGATTCTCCCCCTATCAAAGGGCTTTTTATACCTCTGCGTCTCATGGCTGCTACAATCTTTGCAGCTTCAATGGAATGGGCTGCTATAAAAATCATGCCGGGATCATTCTTATGATTTTTGATATTTTCTGCTATCAGATCGATCTTTTTATCAATATCAGCGGATTCATGATTGAAAGTCCAGGTATTTTCAATCTTCCCGTGCAATGCGTTGTAGGATTTTGTAAAAGATCTGGTCAATGAAGAACCATAGATGCCCTGGTCGTATATAATACTGATTGTATCCTGTTTTAATATTGTCATTACATAATCGGCAAGAAAAGCGCCTTCTGATCTGTTGCCGAAAATGACCCGAAAATACCAGTCATTCAATTCAGTTACTCCCTCATCTGTCGCTGAAGCGGTAATTGCAGGTATTTCCGAGATTCGATAGAGTTCACCGCCTTTAAGAGAGGCTTTGCTTTTATAGTGTCCAATAACCATGAGGATTTTCGGATTTTCGATAATTTCGATAGCTTTTTTCCTGGCAAGAAACGAATCGTTTTGATCGTCGAAAATAAGGAGCTTGATTTTTCTTCCGTCAATTCCCCCATTTTTGTTTACGTTATCGATACAAAATTTTATACCGCGTATCATCTCTCTACCTTTTAGTTCATCTTTACCGCTCATAGGTCCTGCCACCGCTATGTACAGATCATCTTTGTCAGTCAGGAAAAGATTCGGTTTGAATATAAGCGTAAGACATATCGCAGAGATTGCCGCAAGTACAAAGATCAATACTTTGACAGGGGCAAAGTTTCGTTTTTTTGCCGGTTGATTTTTTTTTGTTTTTATCTGATTCATGTATTCAAAAGCTCAAAAAGAATTTTTATAGACATTTGCCCAGTTAATATTATGGTCGCCATAGTCTGGATCAATCCCGTAAACTGTATTGGCGAACGCTCGGATCGAATTTGGGAAAAATGGTATTATAGCACCCCCCTGCTCTGCAACGAGCTTTTGAGCTTTATGATACCAGAGTTTTCGTTTTTCAAAATCTTTTTCCATTCTGGCGTTTACAAGAAGTTGATCGAATTCAGGATTACTCCAGAAGGTATCGTTCCATATGGCTCCAGATACAAACGCCTCGTTAAGGATTTGATCTGCAAATCGTTCAAACCAGTCCGTGCCGTGGAATGGAGCTTTCATCCATATTGAATTCCAGTATTTCTCAGGTTTCATCAGATTTATTTTTATTCTTATACCAGCAGGTTCTGCCATTTTTGCGTATGCTGTTGCTATGGGAGTTAGAAAGGGGTCGTCATCAGTGACATATAATTCTATATTCATGCCGTTCGGGTAGCCAGCAAGGGCAAGCAGAGATTTTGCTTTATCGATATCCGGCTTTGTATCAAGTTTCATGTAGTATCGGTCACTGGGTGATACAGGGTTGTTATACGCAGGCATTCCATGCCCCCTCAATATCATGGAGACCATTTTTTCGCTGTCCATCACAAGTTTCATGGCTTTTCTCACTCTCAGGTCATCGAAAGGAGAGACACTGGTGTTCATCACAAGACCATGCCATGCGCTGGCATGTGCTTCCTGAATCGTAAAATTCTTATTTTCCTTGATAATATGAGCCTGGGAATATGAAATTCCGTTTACATAATCGATTTTATTTTCGAGTAAAGCATTAACCTGGATATCTTTACCAGCCATACTGATAACATCAATCCTTTTCAGTCTAGGTTTACCTCCCCAGTAATCTTCGTTAGCAGCGAGCTTTGTAACCCCTCTGGGATCAAGTTCTATAAGTTTAAAAGGGCCGGTTCCATTCCCGCTCTTTGCTGTTGTCTCTGCACTTCCTTCGGCAATTATGCGTACCATATAATGCATGAGGAGTACGGGAAAGTCAAAATGCGGCTTTTTTAGAGAAAAAATTACTGTGTGTGTATCAGGAGTTGCAAATTTTCGGGTATCTATAATATTCAATGCAGGAGCTGCGGGGGAATCGAAATCCGGGTCGAGAATATGTTTGAATGTATATACAACATCATGGGCTGTCAGCGGCTTGCCATTATGAAATCTTATATTTTTACGAATTTTAAAAGTAAATTTTTTGCCTGTCTCGTCGTACATCCAGGATTTTGCCAGACAGGGCGAAGGATTTCCGTTTTTGTCCGGTCGCACCAGCCGTTCATATAATAACATTATGGGGGGAAGGAATCGGGTGGGAGATGTCGGGTCAAGTGATTCGTGAGCGTCCCATTCGGAAGAATGAACCATGTTGAAGATGTCCGTCTCTTCTACTGTCTCTGGTGTGATCCCGAATGCCGTTCCAGATAAGCCTGACAGGAGAAAAATGAAAACAGCCATTCCTGCGGCAGAATAAGAACATGAATATACAAAATTAAGCAGATTTGTCCGCATTAACCTCATTAGCAACTCCATTTTCCTTGAAGAAATAAATATTTTTTAAGATTGTTTTTTCAAAAATAAGTTTTTCAATTTTGCGATGTATGATAAACGAATGTCATTTTTCTCTTTCTCACTTTTTTCAAAGTAATATTTTCCTTTAGTTGCTTGTGTTTTGATTTTTCGTTCAGTCAGCATCACAGCCAGGTGTTCCGCCATTTCTGGATATTGCTGCATGATGGGCGAAATATCTTCTTTGGAAATTTCGTATAACACAGTTTCCGTAAGACACAAAAGGCTGGCCGTCCTGGCTTCTCCGGTCAGAAGAGACATTTCTCCGATAACATCTCCTGCGCTGACTCTGGCGACTTCGAATCTTTCATCAAAATCGGAGCCAGTTTCAAGTTTTGTCCGTACACTTATAATTCCTTCCGCTATGATGAACATGGAATCGCCCCAGTCACCTTCCTGGACGACAATTGAGCCTTTTGGATAATGATTAAGTTTTATTTTTTGAGCAAGATACATTATCGAGTCTTCTGTAAATGATTTAAAAATTTCCAGCTTATTTAAAAGGATGTCCGGGGCATCCGTATGCTTTTTTATTCTGCGTTTTTCCAAATTTATAAAGTTACGGTCATGCCTTGCAAATTCGATCCCTGCAATATTCATATGCTTCCATATGCTTTCCCACAAAAATTCTGTATAAGCTGCTTTTTCGCCATAGTTTTTATAGCTTGAACTCAGGCTGTATCTGGCTGCCCATTCTCCGACTTCTATGAATCTTACAGTCGGCGCAGGAGTCTTTAAAACTCCATGAGAGGAAAGCACTGCATCTTCAAGAATTTTCTGAACTCGAAAAGGACGAAGAGCAGGATCGACAAATACATTGATGGATAAGCTGAAAACTTCATCCGGGTAATCAAAATTATGGATGATAGTTTCAGAGACTGTGCTGTTCGGGATACTGCAGACACAATTGTCTCCAGTTTGAATTCTGGTCGCTCTCCAGTTTACATCAATTATTGTTCCTTCCTGATTATCCCCAATTCTGACCCGGTCTCCTATGCGGAAAGGACGTTCCAGATTGAGGGCTATTCCGGAAAAAATGTTTGAAATATTGATCTGGATCGCCAGACCTATGATCATTGCCACAACGCCTGAAGTTGCCAGCAGACCTGTGACCTTGTGTCCAAATACAAAGGCCGTTATGCCGAAACAGGTTAAAACTATTATGAAACCTGAGACAAAAAATCTCATGATATTAGGGATTTTGTTGCCTGTTTTGATTTCCAGCGGGGTCCATATAAAATGTTTTACAGCCTGTATGATCAGAAAGGCAGGCACTACCCAGTACAGGATATCAAAAATTTTCTGGTTGAGGGCCAGTGCAAATTTACCAGCTTCATTCTGCAGCCAGTCAATCATTATTACTTCAGCAGCCAGAAGTATAATACCGGCCATGGTTGCCTTTACAAGCCAGATAAAGGATACAAACGGTGTAAAAAAATTCATGTTTCCTGTAAAAGAGAGTACCAGTATCAGGCCTGTGCATATGATCAACAAATACATAGCGACTTTTTGTGGGAATATTCTACGAATACCTAATTTATTTTTTTTGACAAGAACCTTTAAATTAAATCTGGAAAATTGGATCTTTCCTCCGGGTACACTGAGATAATCCGGATTTCCAAGAGACGTTTCTTCGATTGTGTCCTGAAATAAAACAGCCTGCTTCATGGTCCATTCTTTTATGTTTCTGGCTACTCGTTTCTTGTTGAGTATACTGGTCAAAGAAGCATCGCGAGTAAGCCCCATACCAATATCATCGACAACAAAAATAAGGTTATTACGAGATAATTCTTTATGACGCAAGCTGATTCCAACAACATGTTCCCCAAAACCGACCCGGCTGGGAAGAAAGTCCGTCTTGAAAATTCCCTTCAAATGAAAAAGTATATAAGTGTTCAAATTATCAAATCTTTCATCCAGTTTTTCCAGAGTGGTAATTTTTTCAGCATTCATGAATATAAAATTGTCAAGATTACCTTCTTGATGACTTTTGCCGTAGAAGCGGAACCAGAGATTCAAATCAAGGGAACATGTCGATTTATTAAAATCAAAATCAGTAATTTCATTCAGTTCGACTCCGGCATATGCTATATTGGTTTTGTACATATATTGCTCGTCAATTAAAAGTATCCGCTCTTTCCAGATAGTGTCCGACAGTTTGGGGACTTCTTTGAGGTTATTTATAATTTGTAACTGGATCAGTGATGAAATGATATTGAGTTTTTTAAATTCTCCGATTGTTATGGTTTTTGCCTGATCTCCGTTATGATCGAAATATATGGGGCCGTCAAGTCCTGCAATCGATTTTGTAATGTTATCAATGCCCGCCAGACAATCTCTTATTTTTCTGCGATCATCTTCTATGCTGCCCCGATTTTCCTGGATTTTTTTTTCAATTGCATATTTGATCACCATTGCTGCATTACAGGCAGTGACGGCGCGCCAGTCCGGAGACGATTTTGCATGTTTTTCCATATACTCCTGTTTGAAAAGTTGAACCTGGTCGCTTGCAATATCATAAACAAGGGGGGATGTCACTAAAATGCCATTGGAATAATAGCCCATATAACCTTTCTCTTTATCATATTCCGAAATCTTCTGTATAAAAGTTTCCGAGTTGAAAGAATCCGGCGTAATAATAGCATTTTTTATATGTGCGTCTCTTATCTGTTTTAACAGCTTTGCGCCTTCATTCGCATGGGTTGCAAGAAATATCATGCCTGCATCATCAAGCTTGCTCAACTTATTTGCGATTTGTAAGATAGATGTTTCATTTTTTTCAGGGCTGTCTTCAATTTTCAGCTTCAATCTGGCTTTTATGGTCACTCCAAGATCTTTTGAGGTTTTTTCAAACTCATCGGCAAGACCTGATCCATAGGGTTTGTCTTCATAGATTATGGAAACTGCATTTCGTTCCAGTATTTTGTTTGAGTAGTATGCCAGGAATCGTCCCTGGAATTTATCGTTAAAATGGGTCCTGAAATACCATTTGTTATCTATGGTCACATCGACATTGGTCGAACAGGGAGTGACAGCCGGAATACCGTGTTCTTTATAAATCTTGCCTGCTGCTATTGAACATGAACTGAAATAATGGCCAATGACAGCCACGGCTCTGTTATCCTGAACGATTTTACGAGCACATTTCACAGCATCAACAGCCTTGCTCTTGTCATCATAGATGTCCAGAATTATTTTTCTGCCGGATATCCCGCCTCCTTTGTTTATTTTATCGATATAAAATTTGACTCCTCTTATCATCGATTCTCCAGCGGTTAAATAATCGCCAGTAAGGGGGCAGACGATAGCAATATGAATCGGATTCTTTGCGGCAGCAGCAGAAGAAAACAGGGAACAGAATGTCATGATGACAGACAGTATGGATATTATCAGATGCCTCATTTTCATTTGTTGATTCCCTTTTTCCCATCGATTTTTATTGATATCAACCCGTTACAAACAAGGTCTTACCGGATTTCAAAATTTCGAGAGATTATATAGAAAACTGATATTGATATCAAGATTTTTTTCAATAATTTCAGAGTTGATGATAAAATGAAATATTGCAGAATTTATGCACAGGTGCTTAATATCTTTCGTTGAAGTTAGGGAAGTCAAAAAAATACACCTGTCCTGCTTGTTTTTTATCTCGTATTCTGCATTTCGCTGCGATGGACGCAGAGCGCTATTCTGTCGGATATCAAGTCAAAAAGGAATAGTTATGGAATAAACTCCCTGCTCCAGCGTGGTTTTGACTACCATACCGCCTTTTTCAAAAACTTTGATCATAGCCTTGTTGGAAGCCAGAACTTCTGCTGTAAATCCTTGCAGCCCTTTTTCTTTTGCAAGACGGATTAACATCTTGTACATATAGGTAGCCAGGCCGGTTTTCTGATATTCTTCATCCACAATAAAAGCCACTTCTGCCCAGGGCCGTAGCTTTTCGCGAATCGATCTTGCTTCCGCTATTATTTTTCCATGGCCTGACTCTCCTGTCAGTCCGACTATGGACATGATCTGGTTATAATCGACATTGACATATTCCTGCATTTTTTTATGAGGCATACTTTTTACTGGTGAGAAATAGCGGTAATAGACGGCTTCGTCCGAGAATCTGTAAAAGAGTCTTCGCATTTCTTCTTCGTCTGAAGGTTTTATGGCTCGAAATCTGACCGTTAAATCGTTCTTGAAGATTTCTATTGTGCCTATTTTGGAAGGGTAACATTTCGCGCTTTCGGCTAAGAAAATCTGATCCTGATAGAGAATATTAGCTTGTTTCGCCTGTTCCACCAACTTTTTGCGATCATCGGGATGAGCTACATCTATCAGGCTCTGTGCCCGTTCTCGAACAGTTCTTCCCTTGAGATCAGCAACTCCGTATTCGGTTACAACCAGATCCACTGATTCTCTTACGGTAAACAAATTTTCGAATCGTTCCAGAGAAATAAGAATATTCGATTTTCCGAGCCTGTTCCTGCAAGGCAGTGCAAACACCGTAATGCCGCCTGTGGATAGTTCCGCACCATGAACAAAACTCATGGTTTCCGCAGGGTTGGATGTCAATGCCTTACCTTTTCCTGCATGTAGAGCTATCATTCCTGTCAAATCAGCTTTTCTTGCCGGTAGGATTGCAACGAATCTGGGATTACTGCCTATGGTTATCGGGTTGAAGACCTTATCTATTCCCTGAAATTCCACAATAGGATTTCTGTCCAGCCATGACATTAATTCCTCCGTGCCTATAGCATGGGATGTAAGGCTCTTTCCCTGATAGATACCTTTTTTACGGTTTGTGACAGCACCGCTTTTGACCAGATCCATCAGGGCATCAGTAAAAAATGGGGAATGGATACCAAGATGGCGTTTATGAACAAGATGTTTTGCAAGGGATGCAAACAAGGGGCCAATGGAAAAATTAATACAGGACTCATCATCAATGATAGAAGCTACATTGGCTGCTATTTTGTCGAACACCTCTTCTTCTGGCCATCGGCAAAAATACATGGGTGCTTCGTTGGATTTGACCAGAAGATCGAATTCCGAAATATGCACAAATGTATCTCCATAAGTGACGGGCATTTTATCGTTGATTTCTCCCACGACAAAATAAGCCTGCTCCATGGCCTGTCTGGCCACATCCACAGCAACTCCTAAGCTGCAATACCCAGCTTCATCAGGAGGTGTAACCTGGACAAAAGCTGCATCTACTGCCACTTTACCTGATTCTATCAATTGTGGAATCCGGTAAAAACGACACGGGATAAGATCCACTCTCCCTTTGGTTATAGCCTCGCTGGCAATCCAGCCTGAAAAAAAGGTTTTCAACCTGAATTTTGAAAAGGACATTTCGCTTAACGACACTGCCTCTCCCATACTGACTAACTGGATTAATTCCAGATCCTGAAGATTGCCAGATTCGTTTTTCATCAGATGTTTGACAAGCGTTCTGGGTTCTGCAACCCCGGTTCCAATGAAAATACGCATCCCCGGCCTGATTTTTTCGAAAACTATTTCAGGAGAGACCAGGCGTTTTTCCCATTTAAGATATTGTTTATCGTTCATCAGAGCTGCATCCCTTATTATTCCTGTTTTTAAACCAGCATCTCATCGACTTCCCGGTCTATTTCGATGATTTTGTTGTCAATAGCGGTAAATCCGTTCTTTTTGATTTTTTGAAGGGATTCTCCCCATTTTTGAAGCGTGGCAGTGTCGATCCTTCGAACATTATTATCACGGGCCCATTCTCTGCCCATTTTTTCACCGAGAGCTTCGAGTCGTTTTTTGACATCTGCCTTCTTTTCGTCGGGCATGAGGTCGGTAACCTCTTTTACGCGATGTTTCCAGCCTTTGACCAGGAATGTGCCGTCATAAAATTTTTTATACCACTGTCTCTCTTCTCTGCTGCTCATAGCCACTGCTCCTTTTCATAATGAATATTTTCGATGCGTTGCTATAACATCCCTTAAAGAAAATACTAAGTACCTGCACAAAAATGCCGTGACATTTTTTGGTAGGGCGGGCAAAAGCGGAGCGTTGCCCACCAGTTGCTTGACCGCCGGACGCTGTTGTTGTTTCTATCCAGTACGGATGTTAAAAAACTTTTTCAATTAATGACTTAGTTGACATTCATTGTAAGAGACACACCGGTTTTTTGTCTCCTTTGCAGCATACATAGCTGTATCAGCGTATTTGATCAGATGCTCTACATCATGCCCATCATCCGGAAAGTGGCTGATGCCGATGCTGGATGATACAAAATCAATGGTTATGTCATTATGACAATATGGTTTAGATATGTTTTTCAGAAGGTTGTCAGCAACTTTGGCTGGCGAAAACTCATTTGGATTTCTCAATATCACTGTAAATTCATCCCCTCCCATGCGGCAGATATAATCGCTTCGCCGAACGCTGGCCTGCAGCCGTTTCGAAACTTCCTGCAATACTATATCTCCCATTTTATGACCAAAGCGATCATTGACTTCCTTGAATCTGTCCAGATCGATAAACATGACTGCAATACGCATTTTGTAGCGCACAGCAAAGGCCAGAGTTTCTTCCATCCTTTCCATAAAGGCTTTTCGATTAAAAAGTCCGGTCAAAGAATCGTGATAAGCCAGGTAAACCAGTTTTTCTTCATATTTTTTTCTCTCAGTTACATCCCTTGCAATTCCCCGAAAGCCTGATGGCTTGTTTTTCCTGTCCTCGATCAAAGAAGTGGATACTTCAAGTACCCGTTTTGTACCGTCTTTCCGGATGATCTCATAATCCATGACAGTGACCGGTTTACCTGTTTTATATATATCGCTGAAGACTTTGTACATTAGTTTTGCGGTTTCAGGAGTTGTATATGAAAGGTTGTTGATTCCTACCAGTTCATCATGAGTGGAACCCGATATTTTTAACATGGCCCGGTTGAAAAAAGTCAGGTTTCCTGCAAGATCGACTTCAAAATAACCTTCTTCGATACTGCCGATGATAGTTTTATACCTGTCTTCGCTTTTTCTCAAAGCTTCTGTAACCTTGTTTCTTTCCACGATTTCCTGCTGAAGCTTCGCATTGGCGTTTACATATTCGGCTGTTCGCTGCTCCACTATCTCTTCAAGGCGGTTACGATATAGTTCAAGCTCTGCTTCTGCCTGTTTCTGCCTTGTAATATCGCTGAGATAATTGAGGGTGGCCGGTTTGCCGGCAAATTCGATAATAACAACCTTGGCCTCTAACCACATCAGGGCTTTATTTCTGGTAAGCACTCGAAAATTATATACTGGTTTAGCGTATTGCCTGTTTATTCGTTTCGTGTGACGATTATAGACAATTTCCCGGTCATCAGGATGGACAAAATCTACGAAATGTCGAGATGTCATTTCCTCTACCGAATAACCCATCAATTCAGCAGCAAGGGAATTTACGAATTGTATATGATGATCCTGAGCGATTACAATACCTGCGCTGGCATTTTCGACTATGACATGATATATATTATCGCTTTTTTCAAAGCCTGACCTGTTCTGGTCAATATTTTTTTTCAGCTCCTGCACTTTGTTTTCCAATATTTTGAGAGCATTGTTTTTTTCCAATGGAAAACCTCCGTTTCCATATTCTCCTGATATTATCGGATATATTTCATATGAAATCAAGAAAATTTATAATTTGTTTCACGGACTGTCTGTTGAAAGTTTGGCAGTGGGTTCTGTTGAAAGATGAGAATATGACTTTTAAGCCGATGGCATTGATGGCCTGGCAGGAAAGATAATGTTGATGATAATACTTTTTGGAAATGATTTGAAATATTGAATAAACGATACCCAGAAAAATGTCATTCCAAGCATTTCAATGAATTCTTCAAGGGATTTGGAAAAATGGCGCACTGTATATTTTTCAAGCTGGTATTCCTTTTGCAGGTAAGTATGAAAATTCCATTGATGGTTTTTATCCAACCCTTCAAAAAAATCGAGTCCGACTGCAAAAACGAAACATGATAACGCCAGAATGGCAAATATTTTTGACTGTCTGGTTTTGAGTTCATTCATCAAAAAAATCAGTATGAAAAGCCCTGCACCTGCAAAAAAAGGGATGAATAATAACTGCCAGGCATAACTTGGGAAAAACTCAAGCAAGCTCGATATTCCGGACATTGGAACATTTGAATTGTCGGGTGATTTGAAAATCATTTCAAATGCCGAACCAAGCCTTTCGTGTATTTCAGTTCCATCATCAATTGCCATATAAATGAAAAACAGGGAAAGCAGGAGCCATCCTGTGGTTATTTTCCATGAAATCGATGCCTGGCGTGTCAAAAATACGATCAGGCATAAAGTCATGCCGATCATGAATGTCTGCATGCTTCCGATCCAGGATGCAAGAGAATCTTCCCTTGCTATGTTGCATAATCGTTGAATCTCTTTAAGACTTGAATATTCATAGAAATTTATGAATACATCCAGCACGACAAGTGCTATTTCGATAGCTATACAGACAATCAGCAGGCTATGGGCAATTCGATCTATGTCTATTTGAATTTGAAGTGAATTATCTTTTTTCATGATTTTGTGTAAAACCTGAAGCCGATCCGGTTTTACCCGGACCGGCTTTACGTAAATCGGGAATTATTTCCCTGCTGAGACATTTAATCAAAGGCAGGCATTATTATTTCTATGCATCCTTTTTGGAATCATCGTCTTTTTTGGAAGAATCATCGTCCTTTTTAGAATCATCATCTTTTTTGGAAGAATCATCGTCCTTTTTAGAATCATCATCTTTTTTGGAAGAATCATCGTCCTTTTTGGAATCATCATCTTTTTTGGAATCATCATCTTTTTTGGAAGAATCATCGTCCTTTTTGGAATCATCATCTTTTTTGGAAGAATCATCGTCCTTTTTAGAATCATCATCTTTTTTAGAAGAATCATCATCATCATCAATACAGATCAGATCGCTTCCGTCACAGTCCTGATCGATTCCATCACCGCAAATTTCAACAGCTCCGGCATAGATGGAGGCATCAGCGTCGTTGCAGTCACCATCATTTTCTGTGTATCCATCACCGTCATCATCTACATCGCTGGGATCTAGCAGTGTGCAGTCGAGGCCATCGCAATCCTGATCGATTCCATCATCACATATTTCAACTGCACCCGGATTTATGTCAGCATCCGTATCATTACAATCTCCCTGGCTTTCGGAATATCCGTCTCCATCAATATCTTCATCTGATGCACCAGATCCGGTGGCAGTAAATGTGCCGATGCCCGCTCCTCCGCAATCACTGTTCTGATATGACCAGCTTCCAGCAATCATAGTTGGGCTGGTAAACGATCCGGTAACTTCAACTTCAGAGGTTGAAAATGAAAATGCACATCCACTGACTGCCACTTCATGATCTCCGGTTTCCAAAGCATTCGTTCCTACACACCCTTCGGAATGGTAATCCTCATAATCCATTTTTGTACTGATATTCGTAACCTTGCCGTCGGCAATGGAAAACGAAATTTCATGTCCCTGATCGGTAGTTCCTGTCCAGGTTCCGTCTGCCGGAATGACCGTGCATTCTGCCGGTGGTTCTTCGACATCAGGAACAGATCCGCCAGCAATGATATCTAAATTGATCTTTAAATGGGTCTGAACTCTGTAGGTCAGGGCCAGGGTTCGCATCCCGGCAAGTCTGAGGGGAGTGAGAATGGACACTATTTCCTGAACTGTTGTATCATTTTGAAATTCGGAAATTCCTACATTGAAATTAAGGGACATGTTGACAGCGTTGACCCGGATTGCCTCGGTGATTGATATGCCATTGCCCGGATTGTCATCATCGTCCAGGGTCTGTATGATTCTGCATATGTTCGTTACAACCGGATTCAAATAAGGTTCTGGTTCATCTGCTGCCCCGACAACCAGAGTTACCGGTGTTATTACCGGTTGGGCAATGACCTCTCCAAAGGAGATATCGCCGATATAAAATTTAACTTTTTCATTTTTCTTATACTTGAATTTACCGCCATGTCCAGTGATGCCCATCTGTGTCTTGGTTTTATACTGCAAACCTACAACCACGCTGTCAACAAAGGTTCCTTCAAGTACTTCTTCAGGTTCGACCACAACATTTTCGCTGTCGTCACAACCCGTAAATATAGCAAATGTAAGCCCTATAACTACCGCTAATGCCAGAAGTGCGTAGATCTTTTTCTGTTGAACGATTCTTGCCATTGAACTTCTCCTTTTTTTGATGGTTAATAAATGTCCCCTCAGCGGTTAATAAATGTCCCCTTCAACATATTTTTCAAACATTGCTTTTTTTAAGGCAATGTTTGATGATTATCTTTCGCTACTCTCTTTTGTATGTCAAGTATTTTATTAAAAGTTTTTTTAAAATACCTCATACTTTTCAAGTTTTATCGCCATTGTAAAGTCATGCAGTTTCGCTTTTTCTGGATGTTTGATAAACAAGAGTCTGTTCATAAACAATAGTTTCTTCATGAGATATATTTTCCATATCTGCACCCGGTTCATCTATATCAGGAAGCGAATTCCATTCCGGTTTATGCATTGTTTCATGAACGAGAAAAAACATTACTTTTAAAAGTTCATAAACCTGTAATTCAGGTAATGCCTGATCCATAGATTCCAGAATTCGATCTATATGATTTTTCCGGCGCTTCCGGCTTTCCAGTTTGTCAAGAAAACTTATAATTTCCGCCCGAACTTTTGGAGGGGCTTTCGGGATACCTATGCCCTTTTTCCATTTTGCTTTGTATCGTGCTATTATTTCAGGCGGGGCTTTGATTAAAGTCCGGCGGACATTTTTGCTTTTGAATATTTTGTGAGACTTGACCTGTTTCAATATACTTTTTTTTATTTTGCTATTTTGATACGAAAGTTCCTGTTTGAATATATCTTTTGTTTGATCCGGGATAACCACTTGAATCGATTTTAAATCAGCTTTGCTGTTCTTCAGCTTTTCTTTCAATTCATTTGCAGCCTCACGCCAGAATTTGCCGTTGCTTCTAATATAAACATCGGGAAGGGGTTTGCCTTCCTTCATGGTGATTCTCATCGTTCTCATAGTTTCGGGTAAAACCCTTCCAGTTTTTTGAGCCAGGTGCTTTCCGGTTGCAACATTATAAATCATATTTGTTACAGCCTGCCAGTCCTGGAAGAACAATATACGCGGCAAATCTTTATATATTTTTTCCAGAAGTGTATTTTCAAAAAGATGTGAAGGGGTTGAATATGAAGGAGTTCCTGCCAGAAGCGGCTGATCTATTTTCACATCATACTTGGTATCGAAGCTTACCGAAGTTTCAAAGTCGATAAGGCCGAGAGAATAGCTTCCGTGGGAGGCTAAAAGGAGCGGATTTTTTTCCCAGTCTCCCACCACGAACAGATTGTCCGGCTTCAAATCTCTGATGGCCACGCATTTATTTTTCAAATCGCCTATCATCTCAAGTATGTTGGTGATTAATCCTTCGAAAATACTTTTGTTCTGTATAAATTTTTTCTGTCGGACATATGTTGTCATCGTTCGCCTGTATTCTTCGATCTCCTTCCTGTATTTTGTCAAAACCTGCTTGGACATTATTTTCATTTTTTGTATAAATTGCGAAGAATATTGTGAACTATCATCCTCTTTCATCATTTTCCCGATCATAAGAGAAAGAAACCATTCAATTGTCTGTGAGGCAGAGACTGCCGGCAGATTGCCAATGCGTCCTGCCAGCCGGTTCACTTCCTTATTATAAAAACCATATACTTCATTTATCTTATAGAACAGCGATTCACCTGCGCTCCCGAACTTGTCCTCGAACAATATCAAGTCCTGTAGAATGTCCGTGTGACTCAAAATTTCTTCTGCTACATCCTGACTTATATCATGTAGTTTATCTATGACGTTGCTCAGGAACGAATACTTTGTTAAATTCATGAAAAAAACAAAACTGTCGTCTATTTTTAAATAGTTCTGAAGATAAGGATCTTTTTTTAATCGTTCGATGCATTTTTTTTCAAATACTTCAGGAGCAAGTTCAATGTCTCTGGAGAAAGGAGGAATCCTTTTAAGTATAGTAGAGACATTGGGTATGATACATACAATATCCGGCGAAAGCTTATCAACAATGCGTCGTTCTGTTTCGATACACTCAAGATATTGATCGAAACTTTTTATGGGAACAGGAGGAATTTTAACTACCAGTACCTCGTCGTAAATTACCTTGAAACATTTACTCTTACTGCCGCTTCCATCTCCAAGAGGAGCAATTGAAACCCGTCTTGATTTCCACTCCTCGTATTTTTGAACGCGCAGATTATAACTTGACGTAGGGTCGAAGTTATCTATTGTCGTTGACAAATATTCCCCAGTATCTGTTCCTGATTGAGTCTTGTACAGGTTCAGAAAAAATCGCAGAATATTTTCCTTATCAACCAGCTTTATTTTTTGATTTTTCATATTATCTTCCTATCGACACAAATAGTTTTCCGCCGCAGCCAGGGAATCTGATTCTGCATGCCTCAATTTCCGCAGAATAGTCAGACATTTTTGTTATTCAGTCTCTTTTTTGTACTTCAATTGTGAAATCATACAATCTGACAGGCCGATGTCATCCCGTTTACCTAAATAGACTGGCTGGTAAAGGCTCCCGCCCTTATAAGCATACAGGTATCGAACCTCAATGATCGAATCTACAGCCGGAACAGTTCTGTTTGGAGGAATCGTCACATTACCCACATTAATCCGCGTTTTTTTGCCTTTGATAACCGCAATCTTGACGCTGTTCTTGACATTTATTCCGGTGACGATCACAGACGCTGTAGCGTAAAATTTGAATTTCATCTGGGTTCCGCCGCTGTTCGGCCTTCCTGCCGTGTAAGGAGCCGAATGCTTTTTAAATACAATACCCTCTGCTTCTGATGCTTTCAAGCTGTCAAATAACTGTCGCTTTTCTTTTTTTGTTTTTGCTGTTTCAACAACTGTTATCGACTCTGTAAAGCCAAGGTTTTCAAGATGTGACATGCGTTGACTATATGGAGCTGGCTTTAAATCCGTATTATCGACTTCTAATATATCGAAAATAAAAAGCTTTTCACCAACAGCCTCGCCATCAACCAGAAATGCACCTTCGACTCTGTCCGCACCGTGTATTATTGTATCTGGAGCGCCGGTGGAAAGCCCTCTTCTGTTGATTGGAGTGATGCTCTCTTTTTTAAGAATAAGCATTCTTTTTCCGTCATGCTTTTCCTGCGCCCACCATCTGGCATCGTCAATGAACCTGATTACTTCCGCTTCTTCGATAAAATTCAGTAACTGGCATTGAACACCAGTTTCTCTGGCATCTGTGTCCGTATGAACATATTCAGCCCCTTCTTCACCGGGCTTATAACCTTTGGCTGTTTTGCTTTTTACGAGTTTGTCATAAATTTTTTTAGCCGAAGGATAATCTACGGGAGCCTTTGTTTTAGTGCCTGTTTTTAAGGTAGCTCCCCTGCGGCCATATGCAAAGTTCACGATAAAGCTGTTGCTGTCTGTTTCTTCCAGTGAAGCTTTGTAAACTTTGTCGCTTTTTCCCTGTTTGAAGTACAGAGTGGTTTTTTCAGGTTTCATAATAGCTCCTTTAGTTATTCAGTCTCAAAATAAAAAAGCATTTTCTTACAAGTTATTTGTCTGAAACGTTATTGAATCTGTTACCGAACAGTTTCAATATACCGGCAGGCAGTCGGAAATAAACAAGCCTGCCCCGGACGCTTTTAACTAAAAAGATTATCCCTGTAATGCCCGTAATTATATTTGGGACCCACATCCCGATTAACGGCGGATATTTTCCGGTTTCGCCGAACACAATTCCTGCAGAAAGAAGAAGGTAATAAAAAAGGAAGAAAAAAAGCCCCAGTCCGAGACCGAAGGTTCGTTTGGCTGCACTCGAATGAATTCCAAGGGGTACGGCTAAAAGCCCCAGTGTAAAACATGAAAACGGAATTGAGAATTTTTTATGAAATTCTATAAGTGATTCATAGTATCTTCCATCCTTTTTTTTCGCGTTTTTTAAGGAATCATTTAACTCAAACAATGTCATTTCTTTTTCGTCTTTGGGCCGGTTGCGAGACCTTACCAGAGCTTTTTCAATATCTAACTGGATATCATAGGTCTTGAAGCGAATGGAATTTGCTCGGCGATCATCAGTGTCCACCTGGTTTATAAAGCCATTTGACAGTCGAAGATGAAACAGACCTTTTTCAGAATTGGAAGAGAGTTTACCTTTGGGTGCGATCACGGTAATCACAGCATTCTTGCTTCTCCTGTCTTCGATAAAAACATCAATCAATGTTTTGCTTTTCAGATCCACTTTATTTACATAGAGCATTACATTTTTAAAATTATCGTTAAATGTCCTCTCTTTCAGACCGATATCAAGATTCGATGATATAACTGATATAGTTAGTTTTTTAAACGAAATTCGGCCCCAGGGCATGGCGTGGATACTCATGAATCCTGTGAGAAGACAGCCTGCCAGGCAAAAAAGAAAGACCGATGGCAATATCTGATAAATGCTTATGCCGCTTGCTTTAAGAGCTATAATTTCATTGTCACTGGACATCCTTAAAAAAGTTAGCAGCACAGCCAGCATTATCGACATTGGTATGATAAAAATCAAAAATGACGGCATCTTATAGGCCATAAGCAACAGTACGCTGGAAAGGCTGATCTTGTAATTTACGATCATCTTCGTGATCTCAAGGATAGCGGCCAGCAGGAAAATAAAGGTGAAAAAAAATACGTTCAATGAAAATGGCCCTAAAAATTCCTTGAAAATGTAACGGTTAACGGTCGTGTTCATCTTCATATCCAGTTACTCATCTGTGTTATTGTCGTCATAGTAATCATCATCATCATCTTCTTCTTCTTCATCTGCATATCTTTGCTTTCTTGAGATTGTTGCCTTGAAAAAACCGAATACTGTCAGCATGGCTGCTGCAAAAAATAAAATTTCATACATATGCGAGGCAAACCAGATCAGCCATGTCAGAC
Organism: Desulfobacterales bacterium HSG16; assembly: GCA_030377965.1. Taxonomy (GTDB): domain Bacteria; phylum Desulfobacterota; class Desulfobacteria; order Desulfobacterales; family HSG16; genus JAUCGE01. Next base: position 17,960 of record JAUCGE010000007.1, on the reverse strand, counting down.
GATTTTCGATACTCTGCCGCCATTTTTTTTCAAGTTCGGCAGCGGAAATAAGCAGGCTTTTCTGCACAGCCATATCCAGAGTATAACCGCCTGAGAGATTTTTTAAAAGGTTTAAAAGCCCGTCATGACCAAATTCTTTTCGGATGAACCTGACTGCAGACAGGCTTTGAGCATATGCCAGGATCAAATCATTTTCCTGCTTCGGGAAAGAATAGTGTAAAGATCTTAATGGAATCAGGCGATTGGTTACCACTGCCCTGGTCAAGGCAAATGAGCTTTTTTGAAAATCCATCTCGGAAATGCCTTCACTTGCCCACTGGCATACTCCCTCATCAAGCCATTTTGGCAGGCGGGGTAACTTGATATAGTGATGAACCAGCAGATGGCAGACTTCATGTTTCAAAGTGACAGCTAACGTATCTGTGCCTGATTTGTTCATTTTTTCATAGTCGATTATAATCCGCCTGACCAGAGGAAATGCCATCGCAATGATGCGGGGATTTTTTGCGGTTTCCTGAAATTTTTTTGTGCTTCTTATCAATACAATGGTCGGTTTGAAGTTCAAACGCCATTTGAAAGTCGTTTCAAGATCCTGTTTGATTTTCAGGAAAATATCTGCAATCTCTTTTCCAGCTGATGGCGTAAGATCTTGGTATAAAATAATGGCGTTTCTTGTTTTTAAGATACCTCCGTCTATCTGGGCATATGCCGGACACACAGCGGCAGTTGAAGTAAAAATCGAAAATATCAGGCAGAATATGATATTCGTGACAGTCATATATCCTTTTGTTCTGGAAAACGTGCTTCCTTTTTTAATTGCCGCCATTTTTCAAGCCGTTTTTTTATTATTCCTTCATATCCTCGCTGTGTTGGCTCATAAAATCTGTATTCGGCAAGAGGTTCTGGCAGATAGGTCTGTTCCGGTGCAAATCCGTCTTTATAATCATGGGCATACTGGTAGCCTGTGCCATAGCCGAATTCCTTCATGAGTTTTGTGGCAGCGTTTCTGATGTGAAGAGGTACTTCCAGTGATCCGGTTTTTTTTACCACATCCATGACTTGTGAATAAGCTTTGTAAACACTGTTACTTTTGGGAGCGGCAGCCAGATATAGGGCAGCCTGGGCAAGAGCGAGATCACCTTCGGGAGATCCTAAAAATCTATAGGTTTCAACTGCGTTTATGGCAACGTTTAAAGCTGCTGGATCAGCGTTTCCCACATCTTCCACGGCAAAGCGAACCATTCTTCTTGCAACATACAGAGGGTCTTCTCCTGCCGCTAACATACGAGCCAGCCAGTAAATCGCACCGTCAGGATCAGAACCTCTCAGGCTTTTATGAAAGGCTGAGATAATATCATAATGCATATCCCCGGTTTTATCGTATTTCAAAGATTTTTTACGGGAAATTTTTTCCATATTAGACAGGCTGATGAAATTTCTGCCGTTGTTTTCCCGTGAAGATTCGAGCATTCCAGCAGCTATTTCAAGGCTGTTTAATGCGTTTCTTGCATCACCGTCTGCGAGCCTGGCAAGAAGGGATACCGCCTCCGGCTCAATTTCAATATTCATCTTACCTAACCCGTTTGTCCTGTCTTCTATGGCATGACGGATGATTTCTTCAACAGCATCTTCTGCAAGAGGATTTAATTTTATGACCCGGCATCTGGAAAGCAGGGGGGCTATAACTTCAAAAGAAGGGTTTTCCGTTGTAGCCCCGATCAGGGTAATGAGGCCGTTTTCCACATGATGTAAAAATGCGTCCTGCTGGCTTTTGTTGAACCGATGTATTTCATCCACGAACAATATGGTTTTTTTCCCATAATAACCCTGCTGCTTTTTTGCTGTCTCAATCACTTCCCGAATATCTTTGACACCTGAAAGTACTGCTGAAATCCGGGAAAAAAACGATCCTGTCTCTTTTGATATAATCCTGGCAAGGCTTGTTTTCCCGCATCCAGGCGGCCCCCATAAGATCATGGAAAAGATTTTGTCCTGTTCGACAGCATGGCGTATCAAAGCCTGCTCTCCGGTCACATGGCTCTGACCAATAAAACCGGAAAGTTTTTCAGGCCGCATTCTTTCCGCAAGGGGTGATAATTTGCGAGTTTTCTCTTTTGCCTGGTATTCAAAAAGATCCAATTGCTCAACCACCTTCAGTTCTCATCATCAGTTTTCACCGTTTATTGCCTTTTTTTCCATACTTTCTTTTACCCAGACGTGGTTTTACCCGCTTTCTGCTTCCAAAATCGATTTTGCCGGTACGCTGGCGAAACCATACCCGGATGGGTGTTTTTGAAAGTCCGGTTCCTTCTCTGATCTGGTTTGACAGAAATCTGCGATAGGAAAAATGAACGCCATTTGGAAAATTGACAAAACAGACAAAAGCAGGGGGCTTTTTCCCCACCTGCGCTGCATAATAGAATTTCAGCCGTTTACCCTTATATAAAGGCGGTTCTGTTTTTGTGACAGCCCTTGTTATAATGCGGTTCAACTCTCCGGTTCCGACCCGGAACGCATATTGGGCATAGACTTCGTTGACCTGTTTGAATATGGTATGTACCCTCAATCCTGTAAGAGCTGATATGGTAATGGCAGGAGCGAATGCCAGAAACTTGGCTTCCATTTTCAGGCGCTCAAGATACTGTTTTGCCGTGTTACGGTCTTTTTCGACAATATCCCATTTGTTGAGCAGAAATATGCACGCACAACCCCGGTCATGAGCATATCCGGCAATACTGATATCCTGATCGGTTATCCCCTCGGAAGCATCAAGCACGATAAGGGCTACATCACATCGATCCAGACTCTTTAATGCCTTGATTACGGAAAATTTTTCGAGTTTTTTCGATACTTTCCCCTTACGCCTGATCCCGGCTGTATCAATGATACTGTATGGCCTGCCATCAATTTCGACCAGGGAATCCACAGAATCTCTCGTTGTTCCGGGTACATCTGATACAAGAAGTCTTTTCTCTCCAATGATACGGTTTATCAAAGAGGATTTTCCTGCATTGGGCCTTCCCACGACAGCTACCTGAATGACTTCATCATCTGATTCCTTCGTTGATTCTTTTTCCTGTTTCGGGAAAAAACCCACGAGGATATCCATAAAATCACGCACCCCATATCCATGTTCAGCTGAGACCGGATAAAGATTTTCGATGCCAAGCCCATAAAATTCATAGAGATTTGCTTCCTGCTCTATTCCGTCGATTTTGTTGACCGCATATAAAATTGTTTTTGTGGTATGATTCAACAACTCGATCAGATCCCTGTCAAAAGGAGACAGGCCGTGTTTTCCATCAAGCACGAAAACGATAATATCCGCAGCATCAATAGCCTGCTCTATCTGATATTTGATATGACTGGCAAAATCATCATCATCATCTTCGATATAACCACCTGTATCCACTAATGTAAATTCTATTTCATCCCATACCACATCCTGGTAATTACGGTCACGGGTCACGCCCGGCAAATCATCCACAATAGCGTCTCTGCTACGTGTTACCCTATTGAATAACGTTGATTTGCCCACATTGGGCCTGCCGATAATTGCGACAATTGGTTTCATTTCGATCCGCTGCACCTTTTTTGAGTCATTGTTTTTCAAACAAACGTGTCTTATCGTTTATATATGGCTTTCAAGATAAAAAAAACGTTTCAAACTGTCTGCCTGCAAAATACGAAAAACACGCGTTTTTATTTCCGGCACTGCCAGAAGCATATTCGTAAAATCTATATATACTCGAAAAAGGGGGTTTACAAAAGATTTTTTATAATTTTTGAATATGGCCGCTATCAAAACAGTCAGGCAGCTTCCCTGAAAAAAAGTTGTTATGATTTACATTCCAGTGAAAATGCAATAAGATCAATTTGAACTGTATTGGAAAACATTGCAACATGCGTATCAGATGTAAAAAATGCAAAACACTGTATGAGATTGATGCAGGCATGATTCAGGAGAAAGGCTCCAAGGTGCGTTGTTCGACTTGTAAAGATAAATTTCGGGTATATCCGCCCAAGATCAATGAGCATACGGAATCTGTACCATCGGACGAAACAGATGCACCGCTGTTTTTGATCACGGACAATGACAAATGCCCCCTTTACGAGGCGGGTGATCAATTTCAATTGAAAGGCTCAGTATTCGTTACACCCGAAAATAAAGCACCATGCATGATTTTAATCCGGGATGTGGCTAAAATCCTTAAAAATTCGGAAGCCGGATTTTCAGGCAGGGCTTTTTCATGCAGCGGATGCAGTGGTTCCATAGTTTTCAAGGAAACGAGTAAGCGTGCAAAAGAACATTACAAGGATACCCTTGCCCGGATACTTTCCAATTTTGCAGTGTTCGAAGGAATTTTTGCAGAAGATATCAGAACTCTGATTGATTACCTGAAACTTGACAAATATGCTGGCAGTGACATCATTTTGAGAAAAGGCGATCCGGGAAGAAACCTTTTTATCATCGTTTCCGGCAATGTCGAGGTCTTGAATGAAGACGGGCTTCCTGTAGCATCCATGATCAGAGGGGATGTATTCGGAGAAATGAGCCTTTTGACAGGCGGGCCGGTCGGAGCCACGGTCAAGGCAGTTACACCCACCTCGCTCCTGCGCCTGGATCAGACAAATTTCAAAAGTATTCTGGAAAGAATGCCTTCCCTTCAAAAAGGATTGCTCAGGATGCTGGTCAGACGCATGAACGAGATCAACGCCCTGAGATCACATGAATTTGCATCAAGTCTTGCTGGAAAACTGTCCGAGATGCCTCCTGCCGATCTCTTCCAGGCTTTTAATATAAACCAGAAAACAGGAGTTTTGACTCTCAACTTGAGCCATAAATCCGCAAGACTGGTTTTCAGAGACGGGCAGCTAGTCGATGCCAGATACGAAAGGGAAGAAGGCGAGGATGCTTTTTTTGAGATGCTCAAGCTTCGAGACGGCCGTTTTAACTATCATCCCGGCCTCCCATCTGAACTGGCAAGAACCAAGCCCATAGGCGATTTTATGTATCTGCTGATTGAGGGCTTGAGAAGAATCGAAGATGATGACAAGCGATTTCTGCATACCATGATTCCCGATCTGGTTTGAATCCGGGTTTTTTTTATCTCTCGCCACATCACGAACATCATCCATTATTTTTCAATTTTTTTAATGCTTGACATATTTCAATTTATTCGGCTATCATAGTAAAATTTAGGCGTAATATCCGTTACATGCCAAAAATTGTTCTGAAAAATTTATTGGTATTGTCAAGGAAAATTCGCTCTGATAATAAAGAACTTGATCGGTTATCAAGGCGAAATAGCCTTGATAATGTTTAATTTTGTCTGTATCAAGTCAAATTTGCCTTGGTTGCAATTGTTTCTGACTGTTATCAGGGCAAATATACCTGATGATCAATGGTTATATTTGCATAAAGGATATTGAATAATTCAAAAAATGTATAAAAGGAGAGAATTATGTCAACAGAAGAAAACAAATCTTTAATCCGTCGATATTTTGAGGCAATAAAGGGTAAGGACAAACCTGCAACAGTTGTGGAAGAATATACAACAGACAGAGATCTGTTAGGATTCATTGCCTGGGGTGAAACAGTTTTTCCACATTTTGAGATGTTAATTGACGACATGATAGCGGAAGGAGATCAGGTGGCAGTACGTGCAACATTCAAAGGCACACACAAGGGCGACTTTCTTGGCATCGCTCCAACCGGAATACATATAACTCAACCGTTTAATATTGTTTACCGTATTGCTGATGGCAAAATTGTGGAACACTGGATTGCCATTAATCGACTGGAGATTCTGCAACAACTTGGGGTCATCCCAGAGGATCTTTCTGAGCTGGTAACTTGAAAAATGCAAATATAACAATGCAATTTCAGCGGACGCAAAAAGCCGCGCCGCTGAATTGCGACGTTAGCCCCATGATATTCCATGGACATTATTAATCATTTTTTTCGGAGGTTTACGCAAATGACTCGCAAAGAAATCCTACAACTCCTTGAAGTATATTTCGCTGCCCTAAAGGCTGGACGTGCGGAAGATCTTCCCTTCACCCACGACATCACCTTTGAAGGGCCAATGGTCGGTATCGTACATGGCGAGACAGAGGTCCGCAAGATTGTCGCCGAGGTCTCCGGATCGTTCCAAAACATGGAACTCAGGATACTCGGTCATGTGATCGACGAGCATGAGGTATGCACCCGTGCCGAACTGACCCTGCCTGGCGGCAAGGTGGTTGCATTGTTGGACTACTTCCGCTTCAGGGATGGAAAGATTTCTCATATTCAACCCTATTTTGACCCACGCCCCATGGAGGAAATCTGGGGATCCTTTCAGAAATGAGTACAAGTGCTGGTTATGGGATTTGTTTGCATATTTTTACGAGAAAAAACCATTTTACACCTTTCTCTAATTGCTAAAAATGTCAAAACCAATGCAGCTATATCAAACATATACATACTGGCTAACCAATCATTTGAGCGGACGGAAAAAGCCGCGCCGCTGAATTGCGACGTTATGTCGCAATAATTACTTTTATTTATTTTTACGTAGCTACAAAAAATTGAAAGGATGAGAGATGAAGAAATTAATTTTATGTCTGTTGCTAATTGCATTTCCAATTTTATGTCATGCTGAAGATGTTTTTCGTTTAGCAAGTGGTGAATGGATTCCTTTCACATCTAAACATCTTAAGCATTACGGGGTATCGAATCATATAGTGAAAGAAGCATTTATATTAGTTGGTGTAAAAGTCGAATTTGGTTTTTTTCCTTGGGCACGTAGTCTGATGTTAACAAAAAGAGGGAAATGGGATGGCACAGGTTTCTGGTCGCCTAATACTGAATGGCAGGATACACTTTATGGAAGCGACCCAATTGGAGAAATTAAGTTTGTTTTTTTTCACCGAAAAGATTATCCTTTTGATTGGAAATAAATCCGTAAGTTTCGATGCTATGGTAAAGTATTTTATCAAAAAATACAACATCCCGACAAAAAAAGATATGGACAGCCTCAATAAACGGCTGGATCATATCGAATACCTGATTTTGAATCACTTCGGACAGGCTGAAGAAAAGGCTCCAGAAAAGAAAAAGGCTGGCAATGCAGTCAAAACCAGGCAAAATAACATGTCAGCCTCCGATATTGTCTACAATGTGATCAAGAGTTTTAAAAAGAAGGGGGTCGGTTTTGCAGAGATCCAGGACAGAACTAATTTTGAGGAAAAAAAACTCAGGAACATTATATTCAGACTCAACGATATCGGAAGGATCGAACGGAAGAAAAGAGGTATTTACATAGCTGCATAATCATGCTCTTTTCTTCATGAATAATGGCTGACAATTCGGATTTTAACGCCGACATATGACGGAACGGCATACCCGTGGTAGATTATTCGTGCTAGATTATCCGTGATAGATATAAACAGAATATTACAAGGATCAGGCAAAATGGCAGAGTTTACAGACCGGAACAATCCGGGGCTTGTCGAGAACGGGCTGGGGGAAACTGAATCCGGCTTGGGATACCGGATAGAACGCATAATTGAATTAAAACAGATTCAGGCGGTATTTTACGAACTTTTACATGTGCCAACCAATGCTAGGCATATTCACATCAGCAGAAACGACACGGAAAACACTTTTGCAGCGGCCTTCAAAACGGTTCCTTCAGACTCCACTGGCGTGGCTCATATCCTCGAACACACTGCCCTGTGCGGCTCAAAAAAATTTCGTGTAAGAGATCCGTTTTTTTCCATGCTGAAAAGAAGTTTGAAAACCTTCATGAACGCATTTACAGCATCCGACTGGACCATGTATCCCTTCTCTACCCAGAACAAAAACGATTTTTACAATCTCATGGACGTATATCTGGATGCCGCCTTTTTCCCGAACCTGGATAATTTGAGCTTTACTCAGGAAGGACACAGGCTTGAGTTTGAAAAAACGGAAGAAAATGAAGAAAAACTAGTTTACAAGGGTGTTGTCTACAATGAAATGAAAGGGGCAATGTCTTCACCCGATCAGGTTTTTTACCGCTCTCTTTTAGGCGCTCTCTATCCTGATACGACCTATCATTACAATTCAGGAGGAGAACCGTCAGATATCCCGACTCTGACCCATGAACAACTCGTAAATTTCCATAAGAGACATTACCATCCTTCCAATTCCTATCTTTATACTTATGGAAATCTGCCTCTTCAAAAACATCTGATCTATATCCATGACCGGATATTGAAAAATTTTGAAAAGATTGATCCAAATACGGATGTTCCCAATCAGCCCAGGTGGGATAAGCCAAAGACCGTTACAAAATATTATCCTCTTGAGCCTATGGAAGATTCGGCTAAAAAAAGCCAGGTATGTGTGACATGGATGACAGCAGACATTCAGGATACTTTTGCGATGCTCACACTTTCAGTGCTTGAGCAGGTTCTTTTCGGAAATCCGGCTTCTCCTATGTATAAAGCCCTTATCGAATCAGGTTTAGGTTCTGCACTCAGCGATGCCACAGGCTTTGACGCAGATAACAGGGACACATTTTTTTCCTGCGGCCTCAAAGGGATAGATCCGGCAGACGGAGATAAAATTGAAGGCATTGTTTTTGATACTTTAAAAGAACTCGTTGATAAGGGGATCGACAAAGAACTCATAGATTCGGCCATACACCAGATCGAGTTTCACAAAAAAGAAGTGACAAACTCCCCTTATCCCTATGGCATAAAACTCCTGCTCCAGATTTCCGGAACATGGTTTCATGCAGGAGATCCCGAACGAGTCCTGAATCTTGACAATGATTTGAAACAACTGGAAAACAAGCTTGCGACGGGAAGGTTTCTGGAAGAAAAAATACGCGAATATTTTCTTGATAATCCCCATCGTGTCTCATTTTATCTTGAGCCTGACAAGGAAATGAGCAAAAAAGAAGAAAAACGGGTCACAGCAGAACTTGAAAAGATCAAAGAGGAATTAACGCCTGAAGAAAAGGAGACAATCAGGGAAAATGCCAAAAAGCTGAAGATGCTGCAGGACTCAGCAGAAGATATTTCCTGCCTGCCTACACTTGCGATTTCAGACATTCCAAAATCGGTTCCCAGCGTTACCAAAGTTAAACCATATGACAATTTCGGCCCTTCGTTTTTCCGGCAGCCCACATCCGGCATTTTCTATTTCAGTGCAGCGGCAGGCGCAGGAATATTGAAAAAATCCCTGCTTCCTCTGGTTCCTTTTTTCTGCCGTACATTTTCGAAAATCGGCACAGCCCGAAGAGACTACACGGATCTTGCCCGCCTCATTGATATGTACACAGGCGGCCTTGGAATATCAGCCCATGCCCGCACCTGCTTTGATCAAACTGCCGCATGTATGCCTTTTCTCGTGTTAAACGGAAAATGCCTTGCAAGAAACCAGGCAAAGATGTTTGAAATCCTCACAGAGCTGGTTCACGAGTATGCTTTTACGGATCTTGCCCGTTTAAAAAACCTGCTTATGGAATACAAAGCAGGGCTTGAATCAATGATAGTTCATAACGGTCACGGCCTGGCCATGTCTCTGGCAGCGAAAAATTTTTCACAAACCCGCAGTCTTTCCGAAATGTGGAACGGTGTGTCTCAGATCAGGACAATAAAGGCACTGACCGAAGACCTTACCGAAGAAAGGCTCAAAAGCATTTCAGAAGATCTTCAAGCTATTGCTGCTGGTATCTTCATTCCCGACAATATGAAAATAGCCCTGATAGGAGAAGATCATGAGCTTGGTTCGGCTGTCGAACCTGCAAAAGTTCTGGCAAAAAACCTGATCCAGAGCAGTGAAGACAGAAAATTTACTAGTCCAGACATAAATCCAGATAAAAGCGTTCTGCCCAGAGAAGGGTGGAGTACTTCTACTGCTGTATCTTTCGTGGCCTCATGCTTTGAGACAGTTCGGATGGAACATGAACATGCTCCCGCACTTTATGTTATCAGCAAACTTTTAAAATCATTGTACATACACGGAGAAATCCGGGAAAAAGGCGGAGCATACGGCGGTTTTTCCTTATACAACGCTGAAGACGGGCTTTTCACATTTGGCTCTTATCGAGATCCACATATTGTGTCCACGCTTGATGTCTATGACGGCGCGGACAATTTTTTGCTGTCAGCTCCCTTTTCCGATGAGGATGTAAAAGAATCAATACTCCAGGCATGTTCGGAAATCGACAAACCGGATTCTCCAGGGGCTGCCGCAAGGAAGTCTTTTTTCAGGAATCTTATTTCCCTGAATGATGATATAAGAAAACAGTTCAAGTCCAGGATTCTCGATATGAACCGCAAAAAAATTATGGAAGCGGCTGAAAAATATTTTTCTGATTCAAAGAAAAAAAGATCTGTCGCTGTGGTGTCAAACAGCGAGAAGCTTGAAAAGGCCAATGAGAAATTGAAAGGCAGAGAATTGAACCTTCATAAGATATAATTCACCTCAATATAGACAGACAACAACGCATAATAGAATAATGTCTTGGGATCTTTTACCCTTGATTTTTTAAGTAATGCATGATCTATTCATTTCTGTTGTAGCAGAATGAATATTTTATCAAATTGTCAGGCTAAACGTTTTCAAGTCATTATTCTGTGCGCGTACCGGTATGATGAGGGGGGTAACGATGATTCAAATTTCATGGTGAATCTGCGGGTGGGTACTGATGAATAACAATTTACAGAAAATCCTGAGCCAATCATTGATAATGCTATTTTATGAAGTCACATACAATTTTGATTATAACAAAGCACGTAGAAATCGGTTTGTACAAATTGAAGAAAATAATTGCACAATTATTCTTGACCCAGATGTAGCAAAATTTTTTCAATCCTCTGAATCTGTTAACAATATCCTTCGTGCAATTATAGATTCTATGCCTAAAAATGAATTTAAACAAATAGTGAAGCAACGATAAAAAACCAACTCATAATTGACAACCTGCTATTATTAATCGTTTCTCCAAATTGTGCAACGTCGTTCCAGAAGAGTCGCACCCAAATTAATTTTATTATGATAAAATTAATAATTAAATGCGGTTATCAAAATGATAGCCCAAACAATAACCAAGCCCCATTTTTTAGAAAGGAGTCATTATGATGAAGCTGAAACGATTTGGAATATTTGTTGTGGTATCCCTGTTAACTGTCTTGTTTTCATTTCCACTTCATGCGGAAAATAAGTTATTAAAAGGAGGAATATGGGAATTCCCTCCTTATCAATATGAGGATAAGTCAGGCAAAATAGTCGGATATTTTGCAGATCTCTTTGCAGCAAGCTGTGAGGAAATCGGTATTTCAGTGAACCTAAAGATGGCATCATATGCAAGATGCCAGGAGAATACAAAAAAAGGTAAATATGATTTTTATATTTCAGGAGGTAAAACAAATGCAAGACAGGAATGGGGCTATTTTCCATCGGACGGTTTTATGTTTCAGGCTTGGAGTCTCGTTATTTTGAAAAAAAATGTGGGAAAAATACAATATACAAAACTTGAAGATTTGAAAGGGCTAAAAATTGGCATTATAAGAGGTGTGTACTATGGAAAGAAGATTATGGAATATACCAAAATGCATTCCACAATTGAGGCAGTCAGCAAAGATATATATAACTATAAAAAATTGAACGCAGGTAGAATTGACGCTTTGTATGCCGAAATCAATGTATCAAAATACATGACTAAAAAGATCGGAATGCAAGAAACCGTATTTTTGGCTGACAGAGTATTCGTCTTTGCCAATATGTATCCGGTATTCAGCAAAAAAACAGTGAAACCGGAACTGGTTGAAAAATTTTCCGAAGCGTTAAAAAAAGTGAAAGCTTCAAAATATCATGACGATTTGCTGAAAAAGTATAACGTGACAATTCTTGATCAGCCGATAGAAAGAGCAGAAGAATATATGGAATAAGCGATTTGGCGGCGGGCAATGCTAAGAGATTAATTTTAGTCGTTTAGGCATAATCCCAGATTAAATTGCGAAATTCAGGGATGAAAAACCGCATAATCCGGCGCTTCTCGTGTCAAGTTAAATCCAGTTGTAGGTTGGGTTTCGTTCCTCAACCCAACCTACGGAACTGGTGCAATGGCTTTAATCCCCAATTTTTCAACCCTTTTAAAATCTTTAAAATTATGGTTACAATTATCTTACCTATGCATCTAATTTCAATTTACTATCAGCGACTTGTGAGATTATTATCAATTAATAGATTGACCACAATGATATAAATAATCCACTCGTTTTAATTCCCTCAATAATTTCAAGTATTCCAACTATCCAGATAAACCACACTGCACTAAAAATATGTCTCCTGTAGACGGCTGGCTTTACATTATAATTTTCAGGCTCGTCAAAAATCGCAATCTTTGGAAAAAATGCAGGTACTCTTTCTGCATATTTTTCAAACTCAACTCCAAAATGATGTTTGAGACGACGTTCTTCACCTTTGATAACAAATGGATAATAGAATGCAAAAAGAACAGTAAAAACTATTGGAACAGTAAAAGTTCTGGTGACACACCCAATACCAATTATTCCTATCATGCTAAAAAAATACAAAGGATTTCGACAAATGGAGTAAGGGCCTTTTATTACCAATATGTCATCTTTATAACCGGCAATATAGAGTGAACACCACATTCTTCCCAATGAAGCAATACCGATAAGAATTATACCTGTAAAAAATAATACAATTGAAATCATTTCATTTTTTGCTGCCCAGCAGCTCTGTGTACTGCATATAAACAAGAAACATATGGCTGTCGCAATACGAGACAGAAATATTCGATATTTTATGGCTTTCAATTCTGTTTTCCTTCCTCAGTCTATTATCAAGCTTAATATCCGCAGCCACACATCACGCCAATATGTCAGCCAACTATGATTTTTTCAACTCTGAAAATTAAAATCTGTAAAGTTTTTATCCGTAAAGTTTTTATCTGTCAAGATAGAACCGGACAGATCCTTTACTCACAAACCGATAATTGAGGAAATTTTACGATAAAAAAACTCTCTTTATCTTTCTGACTTTGGATATTGATATCGCCGCAATGAGATTTTACGATTGCCCTGACCAGACAAAATCTTAAACCTCTGGGATGTATTTTTCCAATCCGCTGAACATCGCTAATCTCTCGAATAGCAAGTTTCTAACGTACCATAAATTCAATATATATTGGCTTATGATCTGATGACTTAACACAATCAAGTACTTCTGAGATTTCTACAGACAGCTTGTTAACGCTATAATATACACGATCAAGAGGCAATCTTTCAACCGGTGTAAATAACCAGACATACCACGCAGGAGTTGCTGCCTTTTTTAGTTTTATTTCTTCTAATTTTAATTTTGAAAAATATTTATTTAAGATTAAGGCCCTGTCTGAAGACCATGTATTGAAATCACCTGCGACAATAATAGCCCTGTCTTCAACGTACGGCAGTAATTTATTATACAAGTTTTTTATCTGCCCATCAAAATCTTTCAGGCGGACGAAATTCATTCCATGAACATTTGCAATCAACACAGGAGTATTCATACCTTTTGTATTTACAACGCAGGAAGTTATCAAGCTTACTTTTGGTGTTTCTGTTATTGGCTCTCTTCCATCTGAAATCAAGGGAATATTAATTGATGAACTTGATTTTGACGCTGTTAATACACCTGTGTATTCTTTATCTTTTATTGCGTTTGAGACAAATTTCCAGCCAAGATCCTTGACCTTAAGAACGTATTTCAACCCAGCATTTAAACTGGCTTCCTGAAACAATAAAATATCAGGGTCTTTTGTGCAATCTGTATTCAAAATATCATTTATCCAGTTTTTTTCGTTTCCTTCTTTATGTATATTCCAGCTCATAAATTTGATAACCGGGCCTTGTAAAGCTGGCAGAGATTTTCCGCCCCCTGTTATAATTAAAGGGGAAGATGTAGGAGTATATCCACATGAACATAGCAGAATCAAAAAAATACCGGGTAATAAAAATTTCATAATATTTTCCTATCTTATTGGAATTCCACATTCATAACCATATAGGCTGATCAGCGGCGCGGCTTTTTGCGTCCGCTGGATTTTTTTGTTATGTGGCGTTTTCAATATGCTGTTTTTCAAAAAGTGCGAATTTGCCATATCAATATTAATTTTTTCAGATCATCATAAGTCTATCATCATAGCAGCATTGTACACTGCAGTGATCAACCTTTTTTGCTGAATATTTTATTTAAAACTTCAGCTAATTGTGCCTTTGTATATGGCTTTGGAACAACCCCGCAAAAACCATAATCTTCATAATTTGCCATTATTGGATCATTAGAATAACCACTCGAAACCACAGCTTTTACATTAGGATCGATTTTTAATAATTCTATTATAGTTTTTAACCCTCCCATGCCGCCAGGAACCGTAAGATCAAGAATTACCAGATCAAAGGCATTATAAGAGGATTGCGCTTCTTTGTATTTTGTTATAGCCTCAGAACCATCCAGAGTACAGGTGCTTTCATACCCCATGCGATTCAGGATTCTACCGGTCATATCCAAAATCGGCTCTTGATCGTCCATAATCAAAATTTTGCCTTGACCCGTATGTTTTGATTCTTCATTCTCTTCAATCTTACCAACATATTTTGTGGAAGCAGGCAGATACATATTAAAAACGGTTCCTTGTTCTATCTCGGAATATACAGAAATATGTCCTCCGTGATTATTGATGATCGAATATGTAGTTGCTAAACCGAGACCGTTTCCTTTTTGTTTAGTTGTAAAATATGGATCAAAGATATTTGAAAGATGCTTTTTTGAAATACCAACACCTTGGTCTTCAACAGCTATTATAATATACCTCCCAGCAGATAAGGGAATTCCACTTTTAGAATTTATTACAGCATTTTCTGTACTTATGGTGATAGTCCCACCGTTCGGCATTGCCTGATTGGCATTTATAACCAAATTCCCAATGACTTGATTAATTTGCCCTTCATCGATTTCCGTTGTCCATAACTCATCTGACAATTTGAAAATACAGTTTGTTTTTGAACCTCTAAGCGAAAATATCGCTGAATCATTTATCAACTTGTTGATATTTGAAACTTTTTTAATCGGTGCGCCACCTTTAGAAAATGTTAAAAGTTGATGTGTTAGATCTTGTGCCTGTTTTGAAGATTTTTGTATATCAGAAAGGACTTCGTATAATTCACCATCCTTATTCAAGTCAGTTAAGGCATATGATATATTTCCGGTGATAACGCCAAGCATATTATTAAAATCATGAGCAATGCCACCTGCCAATGTTCCAATTGCCTCCATTTTCTGTGATTGCTGAAGTTGCTTTTCTATTCTATAATTTTCGGTAACATCTCGAAATACTAAGACAACACCGACTATTTCACTATTTGTATCAAAAATTGGAGCGCCACTATCAGCAATCATTCGCTCAGTACCATCCCGACTAATTAGATTTGTGTGGTTAGCGAGTCCTATAATTGTTTTAGCTTCAAGCACTTTTTCAACTGGATTTTCACATTTTTGTCTGGTTTTTGTATTTATGATATTAAATACTTCCTTAATATCTTTTCCAATGGCTTCCACCTGTGTCCAGCCCGTAAGCTTTTCACCAATTTTATTAATTAGTGTCACTCGACCATTTGTATCTGATGTTATCACTCCATCACCGATAGAACGTAACGTAACATGCAGACGTTCTTTTTCCTGTGATAGTGCTATTTCTGCTTGTTTAAGTTCGGTTACATCTCTATATACAACACATACCGAGGACACCGCTTTTTTTGTAGTGTATACAGGAGAAATTATTGAATCGGTATGGTAAAAACATCCTTGTATTTCTTGCTTGTCCTGCACTCGCATCACTTCACCTGTTTCAAATACTCTGTCAATACGACTCATCCAAAGATTCATGAAATCAGGAACATGACCAAGGCCGTCCCTAATATTCTCACCTATGACTTTGTCGGGAGTTGTCCCTACATGATCAATGGCCGACTGGTTTGCATAGAGGTAATTGTAGTCTTTGTCCCAAATCAACACACAGTCCTGGGCTGAATTAAAAGCCGCTCGAAAACGACTATCACTTTCGCGCAGTGCTTCCTCCGCATTTATCCGATTTTTTAAATCAAGTCGCATTCTTTCCTGCATTTCATTAAATGCTATAACAACTCTTTCTAGTTCATCTGGTTTCCTGGGTTTTCGACGATCAAGAGTCAAAGATGTTCCTAAACAATCAAGATTAAGTTCTTGAGCGCAAACACTCATAGTAACAAGATGTCTAGTAATCAGATAGTGAACAATAAAAAGAATAAATATCGATACCAGAAAAGTTTTTACTCCCTGTGAAGCAAGAATAATTAATATTTTATCGAATATCCGTTGATGCACAGCTTCAAGCGTGGCGACAATCAACAACGACCCAACATTATTTCTTTTATTTAAATTAGTAAACTCTATCCCAAATTGCTTGGAGATGGTGTTTTCATTTCGAAATTTCCCAGATTGTGCAAAAAGTTTTTTTTCAACACGTACTTCTAAATACTGAATGTCCGAAAATAACAACATCCCATCTAATATGTTATTAACCTGTTTAATGTTCATTGACCATAAACTTTGAGCCAACGTATTATGATTACTATTTTTAAGCTGAATAATTCTACTATTTATAGATTTGACTTCAGTGCGATAATCTATATACAGTTGTAGACACGTAATAAGCAAGGTCAGGATAGAACTGGATATTACAATAAAAAATAGAAGTTTTCGTGTCAAAGAATTATTAAATTTCATTTATTTCAACCAACAGTTAATTGAATCATTTTGAACCTTTGATTCTTTACATATTTGATAACTTGACCTGGCAAAAGACAAATAATATTTCATCAATCCTTCTTTCTTCATTTCACTCAAGACGTTGGATAATTTGGATGCCAGCACCTTATGTTTTAAATGCAGAAATGGATGCACAGTTACTTCTTCCATCACACCAACTTTGTGAATCCCTGAAGACTTAAACTCTGCCTGCTCAAGCTCCTCAGAAATATAATCATCAATTCCTACTATGATATCAGTACGTCCCATGAGAATTTTTCTAAAACCCAACTTGATCTCATCTATTGCTGTAATTCGATCATGAGGCAAGACATTCGGCAATTTTATTTTGCATAAATTGGTCCCCCTTCTATAATCCACTTTGAAAGGTGTCCCTTTTAAACTTTTCCAACCGTTAAGCTCGATATTTGTATCTAAAGCATAGGCGGTAAAATAGACGGAAATAATGCTTTCCTCAACTATAGTCAGATTAGGATGTTTATTGTTGTAGTTATAAACCCTTCCACTTTGACCATCCACTTCACCAACATCTCCAAGATATGTAGCTCGTTTTGAAGGGTACGCCACAATATTAATGTCAATACCCAATCGTTTTCCAGCCTCACGATAAACCAAGACATGATATAGCATCAAAGCGCTATTCGCATTTTTCATGGTTGTTGCAAGGATTAATTTTTTTGGTGTTATTTCAGAGGCTTCAATTTTTATTCCCACATTGAACGCTACCCCAAAAAACAGCAGATAAACACAGCAAATAACTATTCGTTTTAAAAACATAACTTTTTCATACCTCCTTTTGCACAGAATAATTAAACTGTTGTAATTATTTCTTGCCAAGTACCTCATCAAATTTTTTTTAACATCCGCAATCTATTCCTTTCGCATCCGCTGTCATGGCATTACACTCGACAACTCTCTTCCGCTATCAGTTCCGCCTGTTTCAACACGGTTTCGGTAGCCAGTTTCTGCATATCCGGAGGATACCCGAATTGTCGCAGGGTTCTTTTGACAATCACCTTCAGTCTGGCTTTCACACTTTCTTTAATTGTCCAGTCGATAGAGGCATTGGCCCTGACTTTTTCAAACAATACCACTGCCAGTTCCC
>JAUCGE010000337.1 GCA_030377965.1 Desulfobacterales bacterium HSG16 | reverse complement strand
TGATTATCTGGATTATCCTGATTATTCGAGTTATCCTGCTGGTTGTCTGGATTATCCTGATTATTCGAGTTATCTGATTGATTGCTTCTTAATGGATCATTTATTTTTGCCCGATCTCTTTTTATCTTATCTGTTTTGAAAAGGGGTTCTGGAATAGTCTTTGAATCTGACGTATCAAGATTTTCAGGTTTTTTTATCTGTGCGTTTTGAGCATCAGGCGAATCCAGTACCAGGCTTCCCCAGACAGGCAGCCCACGTTTTCCGCTTCCGATTACCACAACTTTGGTATTATAAGATTTCGAGAGCTCAAGGGCTGCATGAATAGCTTTCCATTCGAGTATGTTTTCATTAAGTGACATGGATAAAATATCATTATAATCTTTATGTCCACCCGCTTCTATTCTTTTTCGTTCAGCCTCCAGTTTTTCTCTTTGGATTTTGAATAGATGTGCTTCGGCCATGTGCTTCTGTTCCAGTTTAGACTCTATCGACTTTTGAACTGTATCCGGGAGAATTATTCTTTTGATCAGCACATCATCAACTTTTACAAATCTCTGGGCAACCTCTTCTATCGCTACGTTGAGTGACTCCTGAACCATGGAAGTTTTTGTTGTATATACTTCTTCTGCTGCAATCTGTCCTATTATAATACGCAGCACAGATTCTATTTCAGGAATAACAACTTTGTTCAGATAATCAGGGCCGACCTGTTTATGCAATGTTCCAAGAAGATTATATTCTGGCTGATAACGAACGGAAATCATCAGATGAACCTTTAATCCGTTTTTTGTCAATACATCAAAGCTATGATACTTTTCCTGCACCCTGACATTATAAATATACATAATATCCCAGGGCCAGATAATATGAATTCCTTCGCCATAGACATCATCTATTACCGTTCCATTGAAAAATCGTTGGTATAATACAGCAGCCTGACCGGAATGCACTGAAATAACGATATGATTGTACAAGTAAACAAAGATAAACGTTAATATCAGGGTAAATATAATGCACCATGATGAGTATGATTTAAATATAGCTTTGAGCCTATGATACCCGCTTGTTGAATGTTTTAAAATCAGCTTTCCATGCAGATCTGCCGATCTCTCTCCTATGGTTTCACTCAAATCCTTTTCGAATTGAGCTTTGGTTTTGAATTTTTTATTTTTCAGACTTTCCAGTTTTTCTACAATCTCCGGTTTAAGCCCCTCATCCGACAGTTTACGCAAAGATTTTTTTGTTATCTTGAAACGTGCCATTTTTATATGAACTTTCCGAATTCCATTTTCAGAACTCTGTCTGCAAAACCAAAATACCTGTCATCATGACTGACAGCGATTATTGTTTTCCCCTGTTTCTTGAAATCCTGGAGCAAAATTTCATAAAAATATTTTCTAAAAACAGGGTCCTGGTCTGCCGCCCATTCGTCAAAAATATAAATCGGTTTGTCTTCCAGAATGGAAACAATCATAGCCAGCCTTTTTCTTTGCCCTGTCGATAAATTGACAGTGCTGAAAACGCCATCAACAATTTCAGTTTTTTTGTCCAGATCCATCAATTTTAATAATTCGGCAACTTTTTCATGGTCGATGTTGTCGATACCATAAATTCTATCGAACAGATAAAAATCGTGAAAAATGAGTGAAAATAGCTCTCTATAGGCCGGATAAGTAAATTTGTCAAGAGGCTGACCGTCCACAGAAAGTGACCCTGAACTTGGATAATAAAGGCCGATCATAAGTTTTAAAAGTGTGGTTTTTCCAGAACCGTTGCCTCCCACAAGAAAAATTGTTTCCCCCTGGTTGATAGTCAGATCAGCAGGCCCTACCGTAAACAACGGAGAATCGTATCTATCCAGATAAGAAAAGGAAGCTTTATCAAGTTTGATTTCGCTAAAACTTTCCATTTTTCTGCCCATCGGCATCTCTGTTTTAAAAGCTCTGTTTGCATTATCCAGCTTTTGCTCTATAGTATAGATGTTCCTTACAGCATTGTTAGCTCTGGCAAACACAGGAATGGAAGTGACCAGAAGATTTACAGGCCCGATAATAAAGAGAACAGCAGAGGCAAGACGAATGATGACTGCACCACTGACATCTATGAATCTGGGCAGTATAAATATGATTATTCCAAGTAAAGTATAAAAAAATACCTGTGTGAACATGACCTGTGTAACGAATTTGAAGCCCGTCTGTACTTTTAAATCAGATGCTTCATTTGTAATTTTTTGAAAAAGATGAAATTGATGCTCTTTCTTATCTCTGTTGACCTTGAGTTCCTTGAAACCATCAATGATCTGAGCCAGCATCTGTAAAAATTTGCTCTCCTTTATTGTCGTTTCCCTTAATTCCTTTCCGATACTTTTCTGATTGGATAAATATACCAGGATAGCTGCTCCTATACCGCATATCACAATAACAAAAGCCAGCTTTGACAATATGGCTATAAAAAGTATGCAAAATACAAGAACAATGGATGACTGCCAGGCATTGACCAGAATAATGGCAGCTTCCGATATCTGACTCGTATCCTGGGCAATACGGGTGTAGATATCTTCTTTTTTCATATTTTCCATAGTCACAAGTTCGGTGTTTCCGAGTTTCTCCCCGATTCTTATCCGAACTTTTCTCATGATTTCTTCAGCAATTTCAAGAGCTCCAGACAGCGCATATCTTTTGCCGATAATGACTATAGCAAAAGCGATTGCAAACATAAGAAAATATCTCATATTGACTTCTTTCACGTTCGCTGCCTCCCCCCGCAATGAAATCGAAGAAAAAATTGTCAGTATATGGCAAAAGTTTTTTGTTAAAGAAAAAATCGGAATCCATGACAATTTTTTTGATATGGGCGG
>JAUCGE010000336.1 GCA_030377965.1 Desulfobacterales bacterium HSG16 | reverse complement strand
ATGGTACATGCCTTGAATCCCGGCTTGATTTAAATCTTTTGTTTTATAAAGATGATGGTGCCGAAGGCCGGACTTGAACCGGCACGGGCGTAGCCCACTACCCCCTCAAGATAGCGTGTCTACCAAATTCCACCACTTCGGCACATAAAAAACCATCCTTATTGATCGGACGGAGCCGGTTGTTGCGTTTCGGCAGGCTGTGCCGTCGTTTCCGTCTTTGCTGGCTCGGCAGCAGGTGTTACTGCTTTTTCCTCTATTGGTGCACTAGTTGTAACTTCATGCTCCATCATGATTGATCCGCCTGTCTGGTGACCAGTAAGATAGGCCAGACCCAAAGAGGTGATCATGAAGAGAATTGCGGCCATAGTTGTCGCCTTGCTGAGAAAAGTTGTTGCACCGCTGCTTCCGAAAAGAGCCTGACCTCCGCCGCCTCCGAATGCAGCACCCATCTCGGCTCCTTTGCCGGTCTGGAGCAACACGATTAAAATCAGCGCTATACAAACAATAATGTGTAATACAATCAATACAATCGACATAAACAGACTTCTTGGTTTATGGTTAATAATGAACGATCTGGCTGAAAGTATCCGCCGAAAGGCTGGCTCCTCCAACCAGAACACCATCAACATCGGGCATATTCATCAATTCGGAAATATTATCCGGTTTGACACTCCCTCCATACAATATTCTGACTGAGTTGGCAAGCACATTCGAATAATTTTTTTCAAGCTGGTTCCGCAAAAACGAATGAACCTCCTGTGCCTGCCCGCTAGTTGCTGTTTTACCTGTTCCTATTGCCCATACAGGCTCATAAGCCAGCACCAGCAATTCCAGTTCATCAACTGAGAAGCCTTTTAAACCTATTCGTATCTGTTTGTCAAGCACAGAAAACGTTTCTTCTGATTCTCTTTGTTTTTCAGTTTCTCCAACGCATAATATCGGGACCAGGCCGGCCTTGATTGCCGCCGCTGTTTTCTGGTTGATGGTTTCATCCTGTTCGTTAAAATATTGCCTGCGTTCCGAATGACCGATTATCACATGGGTGCATCCTGTTGAAAGAACCATGTCAGGCGAGATTTCTCCGGTATAGGCACCCTGTTTTTCATAAAACATGTTCTGGGCTCCCATATGAATGCTGGCAGCACCCTCAATTACTCCATGTACGCTGGAGAGGGCTGTAAACGGTGGAGCAATCATGACCTCGCGGTCTGAGTCCGAAGTTAAATCCTGGCATAGTGAGGCAAGCTTGCTGGCTGTTTGAACCGCTTCAGCAACAGTTTTGAACATTTTCCAGTTGCCAGCTATCAAGGGTTTTCTTGTATCCATTTCATCATTCCTTATATATTGGGTCTTTACAACTGGCCACCGATCATGCCCGCCAGATCAACCATTCTGCTGGAATATCCTGCTTCATTGTCATACCATGACAGAACTTTGACAAGTTGACCAGATATATATGTTGTTGGAGCATCCACGATTGAAGACAAGGGGCATCCGTTATAATCTGTCGATACAAGGGGAAGTTCGCTGTATCCGAGAATGTCTGAAAGCGGTCCTTCGGAAGCTGCTTTCAATGCCTCATTGACATCTGAACCTGTAATTCCTGTTTTTTCGATATGTGCCACAAAATCAACTATGGACACATTGGGGGTCGGTACTCTGATAGCCAGCCCGTTAAGTTTGCCGGACAGTTCCGGAAGCACCAGAGCTACAGCTTTTGCAGCGCCTGTGGTGGTGGGAATCATGGAAAGGGCCGCTGCTCTGGCTCTTCTGAGATCCTTATGGGGAAAATCGAGCAGTCGTTGATCTCCGGTGTATGAGTGAATTGTAGTCATCAAGCCGCTTTTGATACCGAAATTTTCGAGCAATACCTTTGCAACCGGAGCAAGGCAGTTGGTTGTACAGGAAGCGTTGGATATGACATGGTGATTTTTTGGGTCATACTGGCTGGAGTTTACGCCCATGACAATGGTAATATCCGGGTTTTTGGCGGGAGCAGAAATGATTACTTTGCGAGCGCCTGCCAGAAAATGACCGGATACGCTTTCCTTATCTCTGAAAAGTCCGGTACATTCAGCAACGATGTCCACGTCGAAATTTTTCCACCCAATATTCTGGGGTGATTTTTCCGACCTGACGGCTATGTTTCTGCCATCAACTTCTATTCCGTTTTCTGTGGCATTGACTGGTGCGTTCAGTCTGCCATGCACAGAATCGTAGGACAGAAGGTGGGCCATTGTCTGAGGGTCTGTCAAATCATTGATGGCTGCAACCTCAATTTCAGGATGATTCATGGCTGCTCTGAAAACCATGCGGCCAATTCTTCCAAAACCGTTGATGCCGATTTTTATACTCATAATATCTCCTTTTTGTGAATCAAGTTCGTTTGTTTCCCTTGAGGATGCCGCTGGCAAGGGAAATACTCCGTTTCCCGTATGATTCGAGGCATTCTGCAAGTTTGATAAGTTTCATATCCTTGCGAGCGCTTACCGCCTTGATCAACATAGGAAGGTTGACGCCTGATATTACCTCCACGCGTCCTTCTTCCAGAAAAGAATATGCCAGATTGGAGGGTGTACCTCCGAACATATCTGTCAAAATAAGCACGCCCTCTTGAGTTTTGACTGACTTGATTCCTGATTCAAGTTTTTTTCTAAGCTTTGCCGCATTTTCATTTATATTGATTGAAATTGCGATTAAAGATTCCGGTTGTTTATCGAGAATGAACTCGACCGCATCTATCAATGCCTGTCCAAGTTGGCAGTGGGTGACAATCACTATTCCAGTCATAGAAATCCATACCATTTTCCTTTCAAGAGGTCTAAACATTCCCCTGATATTCATTTATAGATTTCAGGATAAATGG
>JAUCGE010000335.1 GCA_030377965.1 Desulfobacterales bacterium HSG16 | reverse complement strand
AGAGATCTGTTCAAAAAGTACCTGGAAGAACTGCACACGGTCCAAAAGTAATGCATATGCATCCAGAAGGCGAACCTGTGCATAGACCTTTGAGAGGAAAAGATATTCATCTTCAGGATGAGGAATACGAAGAAAGTTTTGAATATGCGGACTCTGAATATGAAAAATATTGACAGACACCCGGCAGGTTATAGAAATGAGTAAATAAGTACCTGTGCAGAAATTATATTACATTTATTATAGGGGCAAACCCCCGTGGTTGCTCACCATTTGTATGACCGCCGGGCGCTGTGTTTCTACCCAGTGCGAATGTTAAAAAAACTTTTGGTGAGGTACTTGCAATGCCAGATTTGACTGTTTTTCAATTTATACCAGAAAGGAAAGATTTATGAGAAAAATATTAGCTATAGACGATCTGAAGGAAAATTTAAAGACCTTGACGATATTGTTGAAGCATACCATATCAGACTGTTCAATTATCACTGCCGAATCTGGAATTGAAGGTATTAGTCTGGCTCAGACCTGGCAACCTGATACAATTATCCTGGATGTTCTCATGCCCAATATGGATGGCTATGAAGTATGCAGGAAGTTAAAATCAGACAGCAGTACCTCCCATATTCCGGTGGTCCTGCTCACGGGAATCGTGAACGATTCAACAAACCGAGTCAAAGGTCTGGAATCAGGAGCAGACGCATTTCTGACCAAACCTCCTGATAAATACGAACTGATAGCCCAGATTAATGCGATGCTGCGAATTAAAAAATCGGAAGACAGATTAAGGTGGGAAAAAGAGAGGTTGGAAGATACCGTGCGGGAAAGAGTCAAGGACATGCAACTGCTGAACCGGGCACATAAAACGCGCAGTGAGTGCAACCGGGCGGTTGTTCATGCAGTTGATGAGACAGATCTTCTGAAGCGGGTATGCCGGATTGTTGTGGAAATCGGAGGATATCGCCTGGTATGGATCGGTTATGCGGAAAATGACGATGCAAAAACTGTGCATCCAATGGCCAGGCAGGGATATGACGATGGATATATCGATACAATCAATATTACCTGGGCTGATACAAAACGGGGCAGAGGGCCAGCCGGAACCGCCATACGTACCCGCAAGCCCGCAATTGTCAGGCATATTATGACAGATCCCGATTTTACACTCTGGCGGGTCGAAGCCTTGAAAAGGGGATACTCCTCAGCTCTTGCCCTGCCTCTTTGCTATAACAGCGACTGCATAGGCACGTTAAATATTTATGCTGTAGAACCGGACGCGTTCGATACTGATGAACTGGATTTACTGGAAGGACTGGCAGATGAACTGGCTTACGGAATCATGACTTTGAGGATGCGGAAAATGAGGCGTAAGGCTGAAAAAGCTCTAAGAGAGAGTGAGACCCGATTTCAGAATTTGATCAGCTCTCTTAATGATACGGTCTGGGCAGCGACAGGAGACGGAACAAAAATGCTGTATATCAATAAATCTGTGGATCAAATTTATGGCAGACCTGCCGCACAATTCCTTGAGAATCCGAGCCTTTGGTTTGATTCTGTTCATCCTGATGACCGACAATCCGTGATAGATCATGAGCGGGAGTTAATGGATAAGGGACAGACTGAACTGGAGTATCGCATCATTCGACCGGACGGTGAGGTACGCTGGATTCACGATAGAAAGCAAATTTCATTTGATGAAACAGGACATCCTTTACAGATGGGCGGCATTGCAATCGATATAACCGAGCGTAAAAGAATGGAGGAAATGATCCGGGCTGAACGGGATAAATTTCTTGGCGTTCTCAATGCTCTCGGAGAGGGAATGCTCATCATTAACCGGAATTTTATTATTGAGTATCAAAATGAAATTCTGACAAAGCAGTTCGGAGACTGCACAGGCCAGAAATGTTACAACGCATTGTTTGGATTAAATAAACCCTGTGATTTCTGTCTTGTATCAAAAGTGATCAGATCCGGGGAAAGGCAGAGTACCGAAGCCGTTTTTCCGAATGATAAAACCTATGATCTCGTTCTTTCCCCTTACACCGACATTGATGGCGACGTAAAGGCAATCGAACTGCATCTGGATGTTACGGAAAAAAAAATCTTGCAGGCCGAGAACATACGGGCATGGCATCTTGCATCGCTGGGTGAGCTGGCAGCCGGGGTCGCCCATGAAATCAATAATCCCATGAACGGCATTATCAGTCTTGCGGAAATTTTAAAAGATCAATTCACAGAAGGAAGCGAAAGTTCTGAAATTCCGGACAGAATTATCAAAGAGGGCGAGCGAGTCTCTGATATCGTGCAAAAACTCCTCAGCTTTGCCCGTAATCGGAAAAGTGAATGCAGCCCGGCTTATATAGAGGATATCATGTCAGATGCTTTTGCACTCACGAAAAAAATTTTCAACAAGGACGGCATTCGAATCGACCTTGCCCTCCCGCCCGATTTATCGAGTATTGAAGTACGTAACCAGGAAATTCAACAGGTCTTTATGAACATTTTAAGCAATGCGCGCTATGCTCTGAATTGCAAATTTCCCGGATTTCATAAAGATAAAGTCCTTGAGGTCAAAGGAGAAAATATTGAAATCAAAGGTTTAAAATTTATCAGAATAACATTTTATGACACTGGAATAGGCATCCCTGCAGATATTCTCGATAAAATTTGCAACCCTTTCTTTACCACCAAACCCCAGGGTGAAGGTACGGGGCTGGGACTTTCTATCAGTCATGGCATTGTCCGCAATCATGGCGGAACTCTGAAGTTTGAAAGTGTCCAATGTGAATACACTCTCGCTATTGTCGAACTTCCATCGTCATCATGACCTGTTTTTTTGTATGGAACAATGATACAAAACTTCTGTATAGACCTCCGAGG
>JAUCGE010000059.1 GCA_030377965.1 Desulfobacterales bacterium HSG16 | reverse complement strand
CGCTTTAAAAATTAACGGCATAGTGTAACTCCTTGATATTGTCATATAATATCAAGGAAATGCAAATTTTTCTTGATTGTCAAATAAAAAATTAATTTTTATGCAATAACCTAACCGGACACTACTGAAAAATATCTGCTAAAAAGTAAAAATAAGGAGGCACTTATGGGCTTCACTCAGATGATGCTTGACGAAGGACGGCAGGAAGGGCGGCAGGAACAGGCCATGACAACCTTGAATCAACTATTATCTCTTCGATTCAAAAACATTCCTGCCTGGGCAAAAGAGCTTCTGGAAAAAGCAGAACTCGAAAATCTGAAGCAATGGACTGGCCGTATTATGGACGCAGAAAATATTGAGGAGGTCTTTGGCAAGCATCAATGAAGCGCTTTGAAAAGTTTTTGTATAAAAAACCGGGATACAATCCTTTTGAATGAACGTTTTCATTCAAAAGCCATCCACAGGCAGTCGATCCAGTCAAGAGCCATATGAATCACCAGTCCTATTCCGACCAATCGGGTTTTTGGAAAGGCTGCCATAGATAGATATATGATCAACGCAGGATATGTATGCAGGAGATGGGTTCCGATGCTGCATCGGTCTGGATCATAAACCGGATCAGCCAGAAAATGATCCAGATCCACGATCATGGTCAGAATCATGACAGTCCATGCAGATTTCCATTTTTCCGCAAACGCTTTCTTTGCGACTAAGCCCGGAACAATAAAATGCAGGGCCATGTGAATGACGGGTCGAATCATGTTTTATCAGCTTTAAATGTTTTCCGATGAAAAAAATTTGCCCCGCCCGCCTCCCCTTTAAAAACAATCATCAAATCGTCCGCTTTCGAGCGTGATTGAGATGAGTCCGGGCAGGCGGAACGTTTTGAGCGATCAGTTTTTACTGAACTGGGCAATCATAGCTTCGACGTGATCTGCATAGGGTTTCTGGCCGAGCTGCATGAATCCCTGCTTTGAGCGTTCGAGGATTTCAATACCCTGCTCTGACTGGCCTGCCTGACACAGTAATTTGCCGAGGTCAAGGCCAACAAAGCAGATAAAGTCAAGCCTGCCAATTCTCATAAAAAGGGAATAAGATTCGCTCAGATGTTCAAAGGCTTCCTGGTATTTCTCCTCTTGCATTTCTATCCGTGCAATATCAAAAAGAGCAGCCCCTACTCCATCCAAATCTCCCAATTCTCTATTGACATAAAGCCTTTCATTTTGCAGCTTCAAGGCTTCATCAACTTCTCCCTTGTCTACTCGGATTCGGGCTATGTCTCCCAGCGTCACTGCTCTCTCTCTCCGGTCTCCTAGTTCCTCGAATACTTTTTGCCTCTCTTCATGCAGCTTCAAGGCTTCATCAACTTCTCCCTTGGATACTCGGATTCGGGCTATGTCTCCGATAGCAATGCTTTGGTCTCGGTGAAAGCCTCCTGATTTAAAAAGCGTTTTTGCCTCTTCAAAAGCATTGATCGCCTTATCAGGTTTTCCAGAATTATTTAAAACTTTGCCGTATCTCAAAAATACGGATGCCAGATCGAAATCTTCAGTATTATCTCCTTTTTTCTTTTTATCCTTCTGGATATGAATGGCTCTTTCAATATAAGAAGCAGCTTTTTCAGTTTTTCCTGTTTGATCAAGCTGGTCATAGGCTTTCATAAGCAGCCATAAAGGAACATCTTTTCCGGCATCATCCAAAATTTCTATCGATTTCTCGGCAAGGATTGCTGCTGCTATTGATTCTTGCTGATCGTCCAGCCATTGAACAGCATTTTTAGCCGTTGGCAATAAAATATCAGCATTTTTTACAGGTAACGCCAGCCTTGCAAGCTCATAATCAACTATTCCCGGCCTCCGGCTTTCATCCTCTCCTCCCCAGCGTTCAAAAAGATCGCAGACAAGCTCTTTTGTTACAAGTGCTTCCCGCTCTTTATCAGTCAATCCTCCCAGCATATGCTCGACTTCGGATAAAACCAGCAGATTTACTGCTACAGCGCTGTTTTCAGAGAAAACCACATCTTCATAAACCTCCCAAAGCCCGAGACTGAAAAGGCGCTGGCCGAAAACACCATCTTTTTTAGCGTCAAGCATTTCTGCCAGTATTCCCATTGTTTCTTCAGGCACAG
Organism: Desulfobacterales bacterium HSG16; assembly: GCA_030377965.1. Classification (GTDB taxonomy): domain Bacteria; phylum Desulfobacterota; class Desulfobacteria; order Desulfobacterales; family HSG16; genus JAUCGE01. The sequence goes on along the minus strand of JAUCGE010000059.1, from coordinate 20,771 downwards.
GCATGGAAAACAGGGTGGAAATTCTTAAAAGGTCTTTTTCACCTTGCGATAAAAGCTTTATCAGGCCATCAATAGCAAGGTTTTTTATAAATTCGAGAAGTTTTTCACCTTCGGGGATTTCCCCGCTTTTGATATATGACTCCATCTCTGCAAGCATAGTATCGCAGGCATCTGGAGCTTCGAGGGAAACTGAAAAAAGCAGATCCTGCAAGCCTGGGTTCCCCCTTGCTGCGCTGATGCAGCGACGAGTTCGATTTTTATCTGTCGGATCTGTCTGTTTCGCTTTATTTTTATTACCCTGCTGTTGTTTCAGTCCGTCGCCGTATTTTTCTTTCGCTGCTGCCTGCTTTCTGCTCTCGAAATCCTTCATACCGGGAAGATCAAGGGCGAACAATTTTTTACCAAGATCAGAACCCTGATCCGAGAGAACACTGAATTTATAACGGCTGGTAATCAAAAGGCGTGAATCGGTTTCAGCTCCGTCAAATGCCTGGATAACCGCGCTGATTGCATCCACGTACCCGGATTTAACGCAATGCAGACTGGAACTGTCCACCGGGGCTTTTAGAATCTGCTCGAAATCATCAATTACAAGAAGAACAGGCGTAACATCCTGCAAAGTTTTTTCTATCAAACTGCGGAGGACGAATTTTAGCTGCCCAGGGTCATTTCGTACTTCTGGAATGTATTGCCTTGTTACATCCCCTACTTTCTGATCTAACACCGTATTTTCAATGGCTTTGAGGATGGAAGCAGCGTCATAGTTTCCGTAAATCACCACTACCTTGAGATCATGCCTGCGGTTTGCGATCCTTGCTGCAAGGCTGGATTTGCCCTGCCTGCCCAGCCCGTGAATCAGCACTCCTGCCATGTCGAATGTGCGAAACTGCTTTAAAATCGACTGAATCTGTCTTCTTCTGCCCACAAACTGTCTCATTCCGGCAACAGGTACGGCCTTTCCAATATCGAGAAATTCCTTATGCCCGCGTTCTGGAAGGGAAAGCCGCCTTTTTTTCTGGCTTTCACACAAAATTCCGCCGCCTGTCTGGCCGAGATACAGCCTTGCAAGATGCCAGTCTCTTGAAGGTTTTTTGTCCACTGCATTTTCATTGGGAGATAAAAGAGCATGTCTTGCCATTGCCACAGAATTTTCGATATCATTTTTAAGAGACAGGAATTTATACAATTCCCCGGCAAATTTACTAGCTTCATCATCCTTGACAGATCCGCCCCAGCCCAGAACGCCCGGCAGGCCGTACTGAATCATATCTGACGAAAATGAGTTTACCAGGCTGCCGGGTTCCGAAGTCTGGCACGCGGAAAGAAACAGGAGCCGGGGTTTTGAAGATCCAACCGCTTTCCACAGATCTTTTGGCTGGGCATGAAAAGCGTTTCCAAATTCATCCTCAAGGCTTAACAGAGGTTTGGGCCGGCTGATCCCATGACATGAAATATGGAGCAGATCAATGTTTTTCTCTCTTGCCAGGCATTCGGCGAGCAGACCAGGATTCCCGCTTTCTTCCACCACCAGATCCATGCCCACATCGCCGGTTGCGTCCAGAAGCGAAGATTCTTCCTCTTCATATTTAAGGTGAGAATCCCCGTTTCGGGGTTCTGCCGCCATGAACAATGCTGCAAGCCTGTATTCCGAAGGCTTTACAGAATCTTTCCGGTTGCCTATACGTCGAACCGGGGAATAAACGAGAAATTGATCTTTTGCCAGAAAGCCGTTCTTGTCCGCCAGAATCTCCCAGGGTATTTCAAGAAAGGAAAGATCAAAAGCTTTCGGCCTTGCACACACTGCAAACTCGACCAGCAGAGGCATACTTACGCGTGCGTCAAGTATTTTTTCCATGCACCCGTTTGTGCCATTGAGCCATGAATAAATCTTCATGCCCATATCCAGAAGTTTTTCAGCGGAATCCGGTTTTCCGATTGCAATGCGGTAGGTTTCGATCCACTGGTCGAAAAGTTTCAGATCATCTTCTGTAATTTCTCTTGATTCATCCAGATTTATTTCATCGTAAAGCGCATGAATTTTTCCATCTTCATATCGAATCGTCGGTCGCATAATAAATTTCTCCAGTCATTAAAGATATTTATTCATCATTTTTTTCAGAAGCAGCTTCCATTATCTCCGTGCTGCTGGACATATCAAAGGATATTGAAAGCCCTTTTGGAGTGATCATCCTGAAACTGATATCGCGGCTCTGTTGTTTCTTTGTTTTTACCCAGCCAAGCAAGCGGTCTATCTTCTTTGATTGTGTCATGCGGCCAATCATATCATCTGCCGCAAGAAAGGAAGCAGGCATAGAAAGTATAGCTGCGGCAAGACCGGCATATGCGCTTAATGTGCCGGGGTCTAAAGCTTTTTCAGCTTCCTGTTCTTCTGTTCCAGGATTTGCTGCCGTTGGCCGCTGTCCGAATTCCTCTTTGATCAAATCAGCGAACTCTGCTGCCACTTTTTCTGCATCCGGCCCCTGGATACGAAACTCGAATCTATCTGGCATAACGTTTTCTCCTGTCTTTAGTTTTTTCCATATTTTGTAATTATGGGAACAGCTATCAGAATTTTTTCAATTTTTCAAGCACAGCCCGGATATGAATCTTTGGGTGGAATTATAAAATGCGGGTGGAAAATTTCTGAATCAGGATTCTCAGGATTAAAGGATGAACAGGATTCTGATAATGCTGGTTCATCGGAAAAAGTTAAAAAAAGTATATGGTCATGTACTTATAAACGAACAATGAAAGCTTTGAACCCTGATTAAAAGGATTGAAGGATTTCCTGATTTTGTAATCATGTAATCCTTCAATCCTTGTAATCAGGGTTCAGGGGTTTTTGAATCAAGCCTTGAATGGCTAAATGGTTAATCCATTCAAAACATATTGAAATAACAGCATCTCAAGAAACTTTCATATAAATTGATTTTGACAAAAACGAAAAAATTTGAAAAAAAGGAATCAGTATGGCACAATCATTTGATAGAGCAGGCAAACCCGATGACAATCAATGAAAAAACCGAGAGGAATCATGCCGGATCAAAAAGAGAAGAATGAACAGCATATCACACACGACCAGAACTTCAAAAACCTGATACTGGATTATCCGCGAGAATCTCTTATGCTCTTTGCTGCTGAAGAAGCTTTTGACCTCTCACCGGATGTTGAAATCATACCGGCCCGGCAGGAGCAGTTGAAAGACCGGCTTGGGGATCGTTTCCATGAACTGGACACGCCGTTACTGGTCAAATGGCCAGATAACAGCCGGGCGGCAGTTCTTTTTGTAGCAGAGGAAGAGACACAACCATATTCGTTTTCCATTCACAGGACAGGCAGATACTGTCTGCATCTGTCTGAGCTGTTCAAGACAGACCGTGTGGTTCCGGTGGTAATTTTTCTCAAACCGGGTTCACACCAGGATTCGCTGGTATTGAACGGAAGCTGGAACACATACATGTTTTTCCGTATTATCCCCTGTCATCTGGGGCTGATGCCTGCGGAAAGATATATGACCAGCACAAATATCGTAGCCCGGCTGAACCTGCCGAATATGGCATATCCTCATGAAAAGCGGCTTGATGTGTACTCACAGGCACGGGAAGGGTTGGTCGAGTTGGAACCAAACCCGGAAAAACGGCTCAAATATTCCGGGTTCATCGACTATTATTCAGAACTGGATAACGCGGATATTATTCGTTACAGGGAAAAATATCTGCTAAAAAGTAAAAATAAGGAGGCACTTATGGGTTTCACTCAGATGATGCTTGATGAAGGAATGCAGAAAGGAATGCAGAAAGGAATGCAGAAAGGAATGCAGAAAGGAATGCAGAAACAGGCCATGACAACCTTGAATCGACAGTTGACCATTCGATTCAAAACCATTCCTGCCTGGGCAAAAGAGCTTCTGAAAAAAGCAGAACTCGAAAATCTGGAGCAATGGGCTGACCGTATTATGAACGCAGAAAACATTGAGGAGGTCTTTGGCAGGCATCAATGAAGCGCTTTGTTTTTTTAAATTGGGGAAAAATTGCGTCAAAGGTGTATTATATACAGACCTTTGACGCGCATTTCACCACAACAATATTAAAAAAATTCAAACAGTTGATCAGGAAGCATAAATCGAGCATTGCCGCACTGACATTGCTGCTTCCTGCAAGGCTTCGGAAAAGGTGGGGTGTCCGTGAATCGTTCGGGCTATATCTTCTGAGCTTGCTCCAAATTCTATGGCCAGAACACATTCAGCGATCATGTCCGCTGCACGGGGGCCGATGATGTGAACTCCTAGTATACGGTCAGTTTTACCGTGAGAGATGATTTTTACAAAACCGTCTGTTTCTCCCATGCACCGGGCGCGGCCCGCACCTGAAAAGGGGAAAGTTCCAATGCAGTACGGAACACCCTGTGACTTTACCTGCTCTTCTGTAAGTCCGACACTTGCCACTTCTGGCCATGTATAAACTACAGACGGTATTGCGTCATAGTTTACCTCACCATGATGTCCTGCCATGCATTCCACTGCTGCTATACCTTCGGCAGATGCTTTGTGGGCGAGCATCGGGCCGGGGGTCAGATCTCCTATTGCATATATTCCGGGGATATTTGTGCAGTTTGATTCGTCCACCAGGATATGGCCGGTTCGAGGATCGGTTTTTATACCCGCATTTTCAAGCCCGAGTTCGCGGGTCAGAGGCCGTCTGCCAACTGCCACAAGAAGACGATCAAAGGACATAGTTTCGGAACCATCTTTGCTTTCCAGCACAGTTTCTACGTTTTCGCCATTGACTTTTGCGCTGGCCACCTTTGTATCAGTGCGGAATTCAAAGCCCTGTTTTCTGAGAATACGTTCAAAAGTTCTACGAATCTGACCGTCCAGTGTTGCGGCGATTTTTGGCATCATTTCGATAACTGTCACTTTTGATCCAAGGCGAAGCCAGACTGACCCAAGTTCCAGGCCGATATATCCGCCGCCCACAATTCCCAGATGTTCAGGAACAGAATCAAGGCTCAAAGCCTCGGTGGAAGTGATAATTCGTTTTCCGTCACATTCAAGTCCGGGAACTTCAAACGGCTCGCTTCCGGTTGCAAGGAGAATATTATCGGCTGTTATACTCATCGGCTTGCTGTCATCAGCGGCGACCTCGACCGTATTATTTCCGGCAAGACACGCTGTGCCGCGTATAATTTCGATCTTATTGCCTTCCAGCAGTTTACGGACATTGGCTGTAAGTTCGTAAACCACCTTATCTTTTCTTTCCATCATTGCTGCGACATCGATTTCCGGCATACCGATATTTATGCCATGATCTGCAAAATGGTATCTTGCAAGGTGGTAGTACTCGCTGGAATCGAGAAGAGCCTTGCTTGGGATGCACCCTTTGTTGAGGCAGACTCCGCCTAATCGGGGTTCTTTTTCTATACAGACAGTTTGCAGGCCCAACTGCGCTGCCCGAACTGCTGCAACGTATCCGCCCGGGCCTGAACCTATGATAATCAGATCATATTTTTTCTTTTCTGCCATGACTAAACCTCCAGTAGAATCCGCTCCGGGTTTTCGATAAATTCCTTGATACGTTTCAAGAAAGTAACTGCTTCTCTTCCGTCCACGATACGATGATCATAGCTTAAAGCCAGGTACATCATTGGCCGGATCACAATTTCATCGTCCACAACAACAGGCCGTTTTTCGATCTTATGCATACCGAGTATGCCGCTTTGGGGAATGTTCAAAATAGGTGTACTCAGCAAAGAACCGTAAACTCCTCCGTTGCTGACGGTAAAAGTTCCGCCTTCCAGATCCGCAAGTTCAAGGCGATTGTTCTTTATTTTGCCCACATACTCAATTATCGCTTTTTCAGTTTCCGCAAATCCCATTCTTTCCGCATGTCTGATCACGGGTACGACAAGCCCTTTAGGCGAACCTATGGCGACTCCGATATGCTGATAATTATGATATACGATGTCATTTCCGTCGATAAAAGCGTTTACCTCTGGAATCTCTTTCAAGGCTTCTACACAGGCGCGAATAAAAAACGACATGAACCCCAGATTTATATCGTGTTTTTTCTTAAAAGCCTCTTTGTATTTCGAGCGGATGGACATAGCCATACTCATGTCAACCTCGTTGAAGGTCGTGAGCATAGCAGTATTCTGTTTGGCTTCCAGCAGCCTTGCTGCAATTCGTTTACGGATGGGAGTCATGGGTTTGCGGATTTCGGTTTCATCCGGGGTCAATGCTGGATCGACACATTCGACCGGAGGAGCCAGCCTTTCCGGAATACCTGCCGGGGCTTGTTCCAGATATAGCAGAACATCTCCTTTGGTTATCCGCCCGCCTGGCCCTGTGCCGTTTATTCTTGCTGAGTCCAGATTCTTTTCAGCGATCAGGCGGCGGACTGAGGGCGAAAGGAAAACTTTCTCCTGATTTAGAATATTTGCATCAGCCGATTTTGAATCAGCAGGCTTTGTTTCACCTGATTTTATTTCAATCGGCTTTGTTTCACCTGGTTTTATTTCAACCGGTGCAGGAGAAACAGCAGATGTTTCAGGCGCAGGCTCTTCTTTCTGACTTTCAGATGGTTTTGCAGCCGCTTTTTCGCCCGCCGATGTCTCCAGAGAACCTACCACAGCACCTATGGCAACGGTTTCTCCTTCGGCAACGAGTATCTTCAGCACACCGTCAGCCTCTGCAACTATTTCCAGCGTCACCTTGTCCGTTTCGATGACGAACAAAGGCTCGTCTCTTCGGACGAAATCTCCGTCCTTTTTAAACCATTCAGCCAGAACAGCCTCTTGAACCGATTCTCCAACTCCGGGAATTTTAATTTCAATAGCCATGATAAGACCTTTATTTTATTGGTTTATTTTTTCTATACTTCTCATTTAATCAACAATCCCCAGAGCCTGTTCGGAAATTGCGGCCTGTTCCTGTTTATAAATCGCCGGAAATCCAGTTGCCGGACTGGAAGCGGACTTCCTTCCGATATATTCAAGGGGCTTTTCGATCAAATCTTCGATACGATGGCGGACAAATTGCCATCCGCCCATATTTTCAGGTTCTTCCTGCACCCATAACCACTTCTGTGCGTCCTTGCATTTTGCTGTTACCGCTGTTAGCTGCTCCTTCGGAAAAGGATAAAACTGCTCCAGGCGGATAAGGACGGTATCGGAAATATTCAACTCCTGCCTGCGTAAAAATAGCTGGTAGTAAATTTTCCCGCTGCACAATATGACCTTACGGACAGTTTTCAAATCTTTTGGATCATCAAGAACTTCCTTGAAATGCCCTTCTGTCAGTTGTGAAAGATCGGAAACTGCAAGGGGATGACGCAGAAGGCTTTTAGGACTCATTATAATCAGGGGTTTTCTGAAATTGCGAGTAACCTGCCTGCGTAAAATATGGAAATACTGTGCAGGGGTCGTAATATTGCACACCTGAATATTATCTTCAGCGCATAATTGAAGAAAACGCTCAAGACGGGCGCTGGAATGTTCCGGCCCCAGTCCGTCCCAGCCGTGAGGCAGCAGCATGACAAGGCCGTTTGATCTCTGCCACTTGGACTGGCCGCTGGCTATAAACAGATCTATAATATTCTGAGCGCCGTTTGCGAAATCTCCGAACTGAGCTTCCCATATGGTAAGTCCTTCGGGTCTGATCATGGCATAACCATATTCAAAGCCCAGAACGCCTTCCTCGGACAGATGACTGTTGAATACATGAAAGAGAGGTTTTGCATCTGCGCCTTCCAGATTGTTCAACGGCACATATTTTTCACCGGTTTTTCTGTCCATGAGGACACTGTGGCGATGACTGAAAGTGCCTCTTCCTACGTCCTGCCCGCTCAAGCGGATATACGATCCTTGTGAAAGAATGGACGCGAATGCAAGGGATTCAGCGTTTGCCCAGTCTATGCCTTTTCCTTCTTCCATTGCTGCCATACGCTTTTTTAAAAGCCTGGCCAGTTTGGGGTGAAGTGAAAAATCATCGGGGACAGTGTTCAATTTTTTTGACAATGCCAGAAGTTTTTTCTCTTCCACCCCGGTATTAACGGATTTATGAGAATAACTATCATAAAATCCTTCCCAGTTTTCAAAAAACCTTGACTCTGGAAAGGGGCACTCATCGCCGGAAATTTCTTCAAAAGCTCTGTCAAGATCCTGATGAATTTTCTTTTCGATCAGGTCAACATCTTCTTTTCCGACCAGGCCATCTTCGATTAATTTATCCGCATAAAGCTTATTTACAGGAGGACGGGTTCTGATCCGGTCATACATCATAGGCTGTGTGAAATACGGCTCGTCCCCTTCGTTATGACCGAATCTTCTATAGCAGATCAGGTCTATGACCACATCCTTTGCAAACCGATTTCTGTAATCAGATGCAAGTTCTGCTATATGGGCGACAGCTTCCGGATCTTCTCCATGAACATGGAATATTGGAACCATGAGCATTTTCGCAACATCCGTAGCATAACGGGACGATCTTGCATCCTCTGGAAGTGTTGTGTATCCTATCTGGTTGTTTATAATGACGTGTATGGTTCCGGATGTGGAATAGCCCTTCAGCTGCGACATGTTCAGCGTTTCAGGCACAATCCCCTGACCTGCAAAGGCAGCGTCGCCATGAAGCAGAACCGGCAGCACTCCCTTAGTATTTTCTTCTTCTGACATATCCTGCCTGGCTCTGGCGATTCCTTCGACTACCGGATCGACAGCCTCCAGATGGCTGGGGTTATTGACAAGAAAAAGACGAAGATTATGTCCGTCGGCTGTTGTCAGATCTGCAAGATACCCGTTATGGTATTTCACATCTCCTGCACCGGTGAGTTCGTCGGGATCATAGCAGCTTTCGAATTCAGCAAAAATTTCTTCATAGGGTTTTTGTAAGATATTTGCCAGAACATTCAGCCTGCCCCGATGTGCCATGCCGAGGATAATCTCATGGCAGCCATGTGCGGCATTACGCTCTACCAGAGTATGGAGCAGCGGAATGACAGCATCGCCTCCTTCAAGGGAAAATCGGGTGACTCCGACATATTTTTTGGTTAAAAACTGCTCGAAAACTGCCGACTGAAACAGTTTTTCAAGGATTTTAACTTTCACCTTTTTTTCAAAATCCGGATGATTGCTTACAGGTTCCATCCTGTCCTGAAGCCAGCGGCGCTCTGCCGGGTCTTGAAGATGCATGTATTCCACGGCAACAGAGCGGCAATAAGTTGACTTTAAGATATTGATAATATCTTTTAACTTTGCCTGGCCTGAATCTGAAAATCTTCTTGTAAAAAAAGATTTTTCCAGATCCTGAACTCCTAAATTAAAAGCATCCAGGGCCAGTAAAGGATGATCTGCAGGACATGCGGATAAAGGGTCCATACATGCAAGCAGATGCCCGATATCCCGATAACGATAAATAAGCGACTCTACCCTGGCCTGTTGAAGCGAATGGGCAGTATCATCATCTGATACTGTCTTTAAATTTTCGGTTTTTCCCGATTTCCCCGAATACCCGATCTCAAATCCTTTGAAAAAGAACTGCCAGTCTTCGGACACCAGGTTCGGGTCATCCTTCCATAGTTGATATTGAGCGTCGATATACTCCATGTTCAAAGTTTCTGATAATTCCATACAGCCATCCTCCGATAAATCAGTTCAGTCAATTTGCCTGCGGTATATTACTCAGCCAACGACATAGTTGATAATATCCTGTACAGAAGGCCGCTTCCGAAGGATTTGTGAAAAATCAGTTTTATTTTCAATGGCATTTTTTATCTCACTGCTGCCCTCATTTCGCCCGAACAGAATTGCCCCGACAAGGTGGGTATCGCGAAATACAAATCGTGTAAAAGAATCAGCATTGTCTTCTTCGAACAGAACATAACTTCCGTCTTCCGGCTCGAACTGCCCTATACTCAGCAGATCGACACCCAGAACTTTTATGCTTGTTGATCTTGGAATTCCCCCGAATTCGGCCTGCTGCCCGGCTGCATTCATTCCTGCAATGTTTCCTTGATACTGGGCAGCGTTCCAGAGACCATACAGGGTTCCTCTATGTTCTGCAACATCGCCCGCCGCATAAATATCCGGATGCGATGTAAGCAGGTGATCATCAACAACAATTCCATTATTGACGATAAGCCCGGCAAGACGGGCCAGGTAACTGTTCGATCTGACTCCAGAGGTTACAATCACAAGATCTGCCGGAATTGTTTCACCGCTTTTTAACACAACTCCTGCTACCCGTTCATCTCCTGTCAATTCCTGGATATTTGCGCCGACTTTAAGATCGACTCCCAGTTTTTTCAAATGATTTTCCAGATGATAAGCCGCTTTTTCGGTCAACTGCCGGGGCATCAGCCAGTTGAAGTTTTCCAGGACAGTCACTTTCTTTGACTGGCGGGCAAGTGCGCCAGCCGCCTCCAGACCTAAAATTCCTCCTCCGATCACGACAATTGAATCAGCAGATTCGGCAGACTTTAAGATGAATTCAGCATCTTCCATGCTTCTCAGGGCAGTCACACCTTCACGCCGCAAGCCCGGAATGGGCGGGAAAAAAGGATGCGCTCCGGCAGTCAGAACGAGTTTATCAAAGGAAAGGCTCGTTCTTCCGCTGATCGTAAGTTCATGTTTTTCAGGATCGACTGCAATGACTTCAGTCCCGCGCATCAGATTTATATTATTTTCTCTGTACCAGGTTTCTGTATGTATCGGCAAATTGTCCAAAGTTATTTCACCTGCAAGAAGGCGGGTCAAGTTCAACCGATAGTAAGGCAGATGAGAATCTTTTGAAATCATGGTGACTTCCGACCGGGAAGAAACTCCGCGAATCGATTCCACAGCGGAAACACCTGCTATACCTGCTCCCACCACAATAATTTTCTCAGCTTTTCCCTCATCTGTCGATATCGGGGCATCAGGAGCGGATACTGCCTCAAATTTATCTTTCGGGGTTCCGCACACAGGACATTCGCCGGGGGGATTTTCATCCTTATGTTCATAGTTACAGACAAGACATCGCCAGGATCTGGCTTCTGGCTGGCTTTCAGCTTTAACAGCAGCAGGGTCTGTATATGCTTCGAAATAGTTTTCAGGAGATCCGCAGACAGGACATTCATCAGGAGAGCTTTCTCCTCTGTGAATATATCCGCAGACATTGCATCGAAAGGCTTTTATTTGATCCGCCATAATTTAAGATTCCTCCTCCTTATTGATTTTTCCCCTTTGATACAGGATGGTGAAAGTTGATATTTACAAAAAGATTGTCCATGATCTGAATTGTTTAAACAAGCATTTTTTAACCTCCTATTGTTTATACAATAATCATGCCAGATAAGTTCTAAGGCAAATAATAATAGCAATCCTTTAACAGGGTAAACGCGGCATCAGAAAAAGGGTTATAAAAACTAATCGAAACGATCTTTCACATATTTTTGTTTCATGAAACACTTTTGTATCAAAAACATCAGGAGACGATTCAAAAATTTTTGAAAAACAATTCAACTCATGATTGACGTAAACTACAACAACCCGGTTTAACAAGAATTAAGGCATATAGCAATCTTTTTACAATATGTCTGAAAAAATTTAAACCACTTGTACCTCAATAAAAAATCAATCAATTAGTATCATGGCACGATATTTGTATAATTTGATTTATAGATTTTAAACAATCAACAGATAAGGAGAAGAGAATATGTCAAGTTGGAAATGCGGAAAATGCGGTTATGTACTCAAAGCTGAAAAACCACCTGAAAAATGTCCTTCATGCGGCGAGAAATGTGAATTTCTGGACAATTCATGCTACACGCCGGATTGCCAGCAGGAAGGCACTGACAAACGAGTTTAATTACGTAAAATATTTTGTCCGTCCTATCACCCTTTCCTCCACCCTTCTTCCTGTTAAAAAGGAAGAAAGGTTGGGGTGACAGGATAAAACAGTATACACTCCCGTACGCGCCTCGAATACGAACCAATTTCCACCTCCCACCTTCCTTATCTCAAAAAATATGCCATTTGCAATTCCACAATATTTGTGGTAATTTGCCAGAATAATACATCGTTTTTAACATGCAGCAGACGATACTGTATATTCATATCGTTTGTTTTGCAGAGAAACTGGCAATAAAAATTTAAAAATCATGCTTTGGAAATGGCGGATCAAGCCAAATCATGATTAGATTCGCGGCATAGGGTTTTGTGTTTATGAAGAAAAAAAGCGCCTTGAAAATTTTTAAACTTTTCCTGATGGCTTATATTCCTCTTGGGTTTATCTCCTTTTTCATTGGAATCACGATTTATCAAAATGATGTAACAAAAAACAAAGCGCATAAAGAAAAAATGGCGAAAGACTGCATCAATCTTGTACAAAAAATATTGAGAAACAATTTCGATCTTGTGGTGTCCGATTTGATGTTTCTTGCCTCTCAGAACGAGCTTGAAACCTTTCTTGAATCAAAAACAGCCACGGACAGGAAAAAACTTGAAGATGAGTACCTGCTCTTTTCCCGGAAAAAAAGAATTTACGATCAAATCAGATTTCTTGATGCCAACGGCATGGAACGAGTTCGGGTGGATTATAAAAACGGTAATGCAGCAGTTGTTGACAAATCGAATCTGCAGAACAAGTCAAAACGTTATTATTTCAAAGATACTTTTTTACTTGAAAAAAACGAAATTTTCATATCTCCTTTCGACCTGAACATAGAGCATGGATCTGTAGAAATGCCATTCAAGCCAATGTTGAGGTTCGGAACCCCGATCATAAACGACAGGGGTGAAAAAGCCGGATGCGTAATTGTAAATTTTCTTGCCCAGACTCTCATAGACGATATTAAACAGATTTCATCAGGATTCATCGGCACAACAATTCTTTTAAACGGTCAGGGATACTGGCTCATAGGTCCGGATAAAAAAATTGAATGGGGATTTATGTTCGAGGAAAAAAAGAATATTTCCTTTGCTGCTGAACACCCTCTTTTCTGGAAATATATCAAAAATTCAGATTCCGGCCAATTTTTCATGCCTGTCGGCAGAATTTATACATTTACAAGCGTTTATCCTCTCTCTGAGGGCTGGAAATCGAGTACCGGGGCATCCACTACTTTCGGACCGAGTGCAAAGGCAATCAATGCCGGAGAATATTACTGGAAGATAGTCAATTATTTTCCATCGATACCTTTCAAATCCAGCATGATCAATTTCTTTATAATGTTCTTCAAAAAATTTTACCTTTACTTCATAATTATAGCGTTCGCATGCCTGTTCTATGCCCGGATACTATTCAGACACAGAATTACGGAAGCCGAGTTATCGAAACTTTCCCATGCAATAAAACAGAGTCCGGTCTCAATCGCCATTACCAATATTGATGGTATCATAGAATATGTAAATCCTAAATTCACGGAATTAACCGGATACACCAGCAAAGAAGCAATCGGCAGAAATCCGAATATCCTGAACAGCGGGAAAAATCCACCTTCATTATATAAAAACCTTTGGAAGACAATAATGTCCGGCAACGAATGGCGAGGAGAATTTTATAATAAGAAAAAAGACGGCAGATATTTCTGGGAATACGCATCAATAAACGCTATCAAGGACAAAAAAGGCAAAATCACACATTTTCTTGGAATAAAAGAAGATGTTACAGAAAGAAAAAAAAACGAACAGGAACTTAAACGCCTTGCCTCTTTTCCAGAGGACAACCCGAATATAGTCATAGAACTCGACCTTGATTGTAATATAACCTACATGAATCCCACATGCAAACGAGAATTCCCGAACATTCGAGGTGCATGCATAAACCATCCCCTTCTCAAGGATATAGTTACAAATCCAACGGAATTCAAAGATATGAGTGGAAAATCAGATCACGAAGAACTCACTATAGGCGATTCGATTTTCGAACGAAAAATAAAATATATCCCGGGAAGCCAGATTATTCGAATTTATGCATTTGATGTCACAAAAAGAAAGAAAATTGAAAAAGATTTGGAAAATGCAATAAACGAGGCAAAAAACGCAAGCAGGTTGAAAAGTGTTTTTCTGGCCAACATGAGCCACGAAATCCGAACACCGATGAATGCTATTATCGGATTTTCCGACATGCTTCTGGCAGATGAAACCGACGCAATCAAGCGAGAAAGGATGAAAATAATCACAAAATCGGGAAAAACCCTTCTGGTACTAATCGACGACATCCTTGATTTTTCGAAGATAGAAGCAAATAAACTCAAGCTGGCTGAAGAAAAATTTTCCATCCAGGAAACAATCAGTCATCTTAACAATATGTTCAGGATAAAAGCCGAAGAAAAAAATTTGACATTTACTATAAAATCAAATAATTATACACCAGATTCAGTAATAGGCGACGTACACAGAGTTAAACAGATACTGATGAATCTTCTCACCAACGCTTTTAAATTCACTTCCAAAGGAAACGTTACACTCGAATATTTCTGGAAAGAAGGAATCATGACATTCAAGGTGATTGATACGGGGATAGGAATCCCTCTGGAAAAACAAAAAGCCATATTTTCCCCATTTCACCAGGCTGATTTGACGACCACACGCAAGTATGGAGGGGCAGGACTCGGGCTTACAATCACAAGGCGGCTTATTGAAATGATGAATGGAATGATTGCCATAGACGAGAATAAAAACGGCAGTAACGGTGCGGCATTCATCGTAACTATCCCCCTCCCCGCAGTCTTGAACAAAAATGAGCAGACCGAAATATCGTCAAACTGCACAGAACCTGCTATGATAAGGAGCAACAGCATGTCTAATGGAAAAAAAGAAGGTGATCTTACCGGAATTAAAGTGCTTCTGGTGGAAGATGACGAATTCAATCGATTATTGGCCAAAGCTCTTCTGGAACAGGAAGGAATTAAAGTGAGCCTGGCAGAAAATGGCAGAAAAGCACTGGATAAACTCGCTGTCAACTGTTACGATCTGGTATTGCTCGACATGAACATGCCTGTAATGAACGGAGTGGAAACCATAGAAAGAATCAGAAAGAACGATGACTTATCATCGTTATACGTAATAGCTCTCACGGCTAACACAATTGATGGAGATAAAAAGATATATATAGATGCTGGATGTGATGATTATCTGCCAAAACCGCTTGAAGTCAATATACTGTATGAAAAGATAAGAAATGCTTTTACTGTTAAAAAACAGGAAGATCCAATAGCCCCATACGATAATCGAGACCTTAACAAAGAAGAGGTGGACAGAGAAGAAACGGGCAAAAAAGAGACGGGCAAAGACGCGCTGCCTCCTGAATCAAGAGAAATTTTAAAAGAATCGATCCAGGGTTTGAAGGAGAATCAAAAAATTTTCGTCCCTGCTAAAATCGAGAACATATCGAATAGACTGTCAAAAATTCCAGGTATGAATGAAGTCAAAAAAGACCTGCTCCATGCAGCCGGAACTTTCAACGATGAAATGCTTGACCCGATAATAAAAAAATTAGAGGAATCGATATGAATAAAACAAATAAAGTGCTGATTGTAGACGATGTTGCGGAAAACAGAAAACTTCTGGCAAGTATAATTGCCAGGGAAACCGATTGCACTGTCATGATGGCGGCAAACGGATCAGTGGTACTCGAACTTATTGAAAATGAGATTCCAGATCTTATACTCCTTGATATAATGATGCCTGATATGGACGGATACGAGGTAGCGCAATCTCTCAAGGAAAAAGAATCCACACAGGAAATTCCGATTGTCTTCATTACGTCCATGACAGACATGGAAAGCAAAATCATGGCGTTCAAAAAAGGGGGAGTCGATTATATCACAAAACCTTTTAACAAAAATGAACTGTTAGCCAGAGTAAACGCCCAGTTAAAACTCAAGAATCTGCAGGATGAATTGAAATCAAAAAACAAGATGCTTTCCGACCGGGAGATACATCTTACCCATCTTGTAGAGGAAAAAACCCGCAAAATAGGAAAAGTCACACACGCTCTGGTAACAGCCCTGGAAAACGCCAATCTTTTCAACGACAATGATACAGGTAATCATATCAGAAGGGTCAGCGAGTATTCCGCCCTGCTTGCCGAAGCCTATGGAGCAGACCGGGAATTTGTAAAACGAATAAGACTTTTTGCATCTCTTCATGATGTAGGCAAAGTTGGTATCCCGGATTCCATTTTAAAAAAACCGGGCAAATATGATCCAGAAGAATTCGAGCAGATGAAACAACATGTAGTCATTGGCGCAAGAATGCTGGGCAGCGGAGAAATTGATCCAATGGCAAAAAATATCGCTCTGTATCATCATGAAAAATGGAACGGCACAGGTTATGTCCAAGGCTTGTCAGGAGATGCCATACCACTGGAAGCGCGTATTGTCACGATTGCCGATGTTTATGACGCGCTTGTAACAGAACGTGTTTACAAAGAAGCTTTCTCAAGAGAAAAAGCAGAGGAGATAATAGGCAGGGAGCGTGGAAAGCATTTCGATCCTGACCTGACAGATCTCTTTTTTGAAAAAAGCGATGTAATACATGAGATAAAAAATTCTCTTAAATAGAGCGGGGACGGAACCCCGCCCTACCACAAAAACCTTTTGCATGGGAAGCTCTGTTTCAGAAAAAACAGCCGTTTTATCGCTCTCTCAGCTTTTCAAGACATTTAAAGCGGCTTCATAATCAGGCTCGTCTTTGATTTCGCCCACTAACTGGGAATAAACAACTTTACCTGTTTCATCTATGATTACTACCGCTCTTGCCAGCAGTCCGGCAAGAGGGCCGTTTTCGATCCTGACACCATATTTTTCACCAAAATCACGATTTCTCAATTCCGAAACCGGGATAACGTTTTCAAGCCCTTCAGCCTCACAGAAACGAGCATGGGCAAAAGGTAAATCAAGGGATACGCAAAGCACGACGGAATTTTCAAATGCAGTGATTTCCGAATTGAATTTTCGGGCGGATGCTGAACATACAGGTGTATCCACGCTGGGGAATATATTGAGTACAACTTTTTTACCTGCCAGATCTTTCAAGGATATGTCCGACAGATCGGTTTTTGTCAGTATAAAATCGGGAGGGCTGTCCCCTGCTCCGGGTAATTGGCCAACAGTGTTGATGGTTTCTCCGTTCAATGTAATTTGTGACATTTTTACCTCCTGTATTGTATCTGTTAATATTTTATATCAAGACAGTTTTACATACAAAAAGCGTACCAGAATAATAAAAAAGTCAAATTTCGGAAAAAAACAAAAATGCACCCTTCAGGTTGCTTCGTACCGTTGGCTTTGTTAATATTGATCTATCATATCGGATCAATGATGATTTATCCCGGTGTGAGTGAGTCGCTTTGTAAACCTGCCGGCTAACTGAACAGACCGGCATGGGCCAAAGCAGATGTTTTCGGATGAACATTAACTGTTTTTTGATCACAAACCAGGAGGATTCTCGTGAAAAATCATCAATTGAAAATTACCGTATTTTTTTCTATCGCAATCATATGTTTACTGTGCGTTCCATCTTATTCAAAAGGAGAAGTGAACGGAAAAATCTCATTTGTTTCAGGAAAAGTGACGATTAACGGCAAGCTGGCTCAAAAAGGAGATATCGTTAAATTTGGTGATGAAATTATATCGGCAGACAAAAAGTCGGCATGTAAAATCATTATCGGCGATAACAGTATCATGAAAATTCAAAGTCATGCCCGTATAATTTTCAATATTGATCAGACTCCGGAAAGCCATGTGAAAGTTCGAAAGGGCTGGTTTTCGGCTGTCTTCAATAAAAGAAAAGTGAGCATCAGAACCCCGACAGTAACAGCCGGCGTGAGAGGGACAGTTCTCTGCATCAAAGTCGAAAATGATGAAAGCGTATATACATGCACCTGTAACGGAACCATACATTGGCAAGGAAAAGACCATGACAGAGAAGATGTCATATCGGCTTCTCATCATTTTGGAATGTACTATAAGCTTGTTGACGGAAAGCCTGTTTCAACCAGGACAGGTATGCTTTTTCATGATGATAAGAGTGTCGAAAGCATAGCTGAAGATATCAATTATAAGATAGACTGGACAAAACACGAATAATCTGGACTCCTGCTCATATGACTGTCGCTTAATGTCTTATGATACAGGTATGTCTCATGATCGTTCCCGATACGCACAAAAATTCTACATCTTCACCCTTTACAGCAGCACAGGATACGGGTTAAGGGACAAATAAGATGGTACACCTCATTCTCTTGATTGAAGATGTTTGAACCGCAGATAATCATGATGTATATGATGGCCATGATGGTGTATCATTTTTTATCATTTTTATCATGAGTATCTGCGGGTTAAAACAAAACAAGCGGCTTGAATACAGAATCAGAAGTTTTACAATAAACGTGAAGAACAAAAAACAAGAATGAATCACTTCCCCTTTGCTCCGTTTTTCATAGTGTTGAAAGAAGAAGGCTTTTGCATTACGCTGGATGATTATCGACGGATCTCAACGGCCTTGAAAGCGGATGAATCGTGGGATATCGGCAAAGTGCGCTCGGTTTTGATAGCGTTGATTGTAAAAAACGAAGATCAAAAGGAATTATTCATAAGGTGTTTTGACCGTTTTTTCGATCTGCCGGATGAAAAAACGGCTTTGTTTTCCGATATTGATCTTGATCTTGCTTTAGAAGATATCAGGACACTTGCAGAAGGCAAGTCAGGAAGAGGGTATAAATATAGAAAACCTTTGTTATCTGGCCGGGTTGGAAGGGTTTTGTCGCATTCCGGGGAAAAGGAGAAGAAGGGAATATGGTCATGGGGGGCGCTGTTTCTTGGATTTCTGCTGATTCTTTCTGCGGGGTTGTTATGGTTTGATTATGCTTTTCAGGATAAGTTCGAGCCTGAAAAGGTAGTGATTTTGCCGCCTGTACCTGTGAAGCCGGAAGATAAGAATATTGATGAATCTGAATTTGTAGTAAAAAAGAAGGAAGATCTTCGATATCGTGTTTACAAAAACGTTCCTTCTATCAAGACAATAAAGAATGTTTCTCCTGTCGGGCTTGAGCAGTGGAAGCTTTTTTCATGTGCTTCTTTTGTAATTCTTGCCGCTGTTTTAGCTTATGCAGTTTATCTGTGGAAAACCCATAAAATCCCGAAAGACAGACCGCCTGTATGGAATGATAAAGCCCCGCGTCATTTTCGGCTTGGTACAATCGCAAAGGATGTGCCGCCTGTCCTTGATTCCGAAACCCTGGATACCCTTGCCGATTTTCTCGGATATTTTCAATCGGGGCTTCCCGGAAAAACCCTGGATGTGTCAGCTTCCATAAAGCATACCATAAACGAGGGCGGGATTCCTTCCCCGGTTTTTTGTAAGCACAGGCAGATTTACAATGTGTTGATCCTCGAAGACGAGTGTACCCAAGCTCTGGCATGGAATCCGATTGCACGGGAACTGGCCAGAGGGCTCGAAAAGCGGGGCGTGCCTGTAGTGTATGGGAAATTTTACGGATCACCCGGACAGTTCACGAAACCTGACGGCTCGGCCTTTCATATGGAAGATATAGAAGATCAGCGGCGGGGATATCTTGTCCTGATTTTCAGCGATGGCAAGGGGCTGCACCGTCAGCAGGATGAGTTTGCCCTCGAATCCCTTGCCCGGTGGCCCATGATCGCATGGATGGAAATGAGGGATGTTCTGTTCTGGGATGAGAGTACGAACTGGCCTGTTTCCCTTGGAATTCCGGTCTATCCTGCAAACAGCGAGGGGCTGGTTCTTGCTATGGGCAGATTTCTGACCGAACACGGGAATCTGGGAAATGAGGAATCTGGCAGAAGCGCTGCCTGTCAGGTGGTTCCAAAGAGTGTGGGAAAAAATATTCCGGCTTATGTCGAGCGGGTTACGGGAAACGCTCTTATATGGGCGCAGGCATGTTCCATGATCCAGCCGGTAAGTATCGGCATGGCTGATTCATTGCGCCGACGGTTTCATCCTGATCTTTCTTATGAGTCTATTGAAAGACTGTTCGCTCTTCCCGGTACATTGCAGACGGTTTCCGGGCTGCGGTTTTCAACTAAGGTTTTATCTGTTCTGCGTTCGGGATTTGTCGTTCGCAGGAATGATGAGCAGCAGGAAGAGGTTTTAAGGTTTATTCTGGAAAAAATTGGGGAAGCGGAACCAAAACAGGCGGGCAGCCCTGCTCATCTTGCCTGGGAATGGCAATACAGGAGGGTTCAACTGGAACTCGAACCTGAAAAAGCGTTGAAACGCCTGGCGCAATTGGGTGCAGATAAATCTCCGCTGGGTGCTTTTGTCAAGTCGGAAATGGCAAATATTACGCTTCCTGCCGGGGATCTGGCCGATAAGAATAATTTTCTTACTGTTCCCCTCCGTGTGAGGCCAGAAGGGCGTTTTGCCTTGCAGCGTCTTGCCAGGATCGCGAAAAAAAGCGGGGTTGGAATTCGGGAATCTTTTCCGGTTGCTAAAAAGCATTGGCTGGCTATTTCTGGTCTGGTTTTTTGTTTTATTGGGGCATTGTTCTGGAGTTTTGAAAAATATCTGGAGTTTTCCGAATCTAAGGTTGTATTGACGCTTGTAAGCAGGGATTTGAAGGACGTGCCGGTAAAGATCGAGATCGGAGATGAAAATGACTGGCGGGTTCTGGATCGTTTTGAATCGGGTGCAGTTTTTCTTATCCAAAGCAAAAATATTAAGCAGCGTCAGGTAGTTCCATCGGTTCATTTGTTCTTATCAGTACCTTTTCTTCATTTAAAAGTTTATCCTTCCATCGTCCATATTCCCAG